>CAYRCH010000120.1:0-6908 GCA_964422665.1 uncultured Sphingomonadaceae bacterium
GGCATGTTGAGGCTGAGCCGCGCATAGGGAGCTTCGGGCGGCAACGGTTCGGGAATGGTTTCGATCACTCCCGGCTGCTCCGAACCGATTGTATTCATTTTGGGGAACAGCGAAGCAATGTGCCCGTCGGTTCCCATCCCCAGCCAGCAGAGATCGAAATGCGGCGGAACGAGGGCGGAAAACAGCGGTACAATCTGGGCTTCGGTTGCGCCCAAATGTTCGCGCAAGAGACGAAGATTGCTGGCGGGATGATCGTGCGGAACCTGGCGGTCATCTGTCAGAATGAACTGGAGGCTTCCCCAGTCGAGTGGTCGGCGTGAAAGCTCGGCGAAAATTGGACCGGGCGTCGAGCCGCCCGGTACGGCCACATGTTTCATTCCCGCGCCTGAGAGTTTTCCGGTAATGAAATCGGCGATAGTGGCATTGTCGGCTCGTTCGGCCCAACGGATCCGACCTGGCTTCTCATTCATGCCAGCTGACCCCGTCACGTTCGGTGAGCGCGATGGAGGCGCTTGGGCCCCAGCTTCCCGCCGGATAGGGCTTGGTTTCGGTGCCATTATCCGCCCAGATGCGGCGGATGGAATCGATCCAGCTCCACTGTGCTTCCACTTCATCGCGGCGCACGAACAGGGTCGGTTCGCCGTGGATCAAATCCAGCAGCAACCGCTCGTAGGCGATGCGTCGCCGAGCCTTGGCGAAGGCCTGGGTGAGCGACAGGTCCAGGGGAACCTCGCGCAGGGTAATTCGGTCGCGGTCCAGCCCTGGCTCCTTGGCCATCACCATCAGCCGGACATATTCCTCGGGCTGCAGCCGGATAACCAGGCGGTTCGATGACAACATGCCGCCGCGGTCCGCAAAGATGTTATGCGGAACGCATTTGAACTGAATGACGATTTCGCTTCGGCGCTCGGCCATGCGTTTGCCGGTGCGCAGGTAAAACGGCACTCCCTGCCAGCGCCAGTTGTCGATATGGGCGCGAAGGGCAACGAATGTTTCGGTGTCCGATGGTTCTCCGAGGTCGTCGGCGTAGGAGCCCACGACTTCGCCGGAAACTGCACCCTTGGCATACTGCCCCCTGACCATTTCGGCGGCATCAATCGGTCGGAGCGAGCGCAGCACCTTGACCTTTTCATCGCGGACGCTGGTGGCGTCGAGATTGGCGGGAGGCTCCATCGCGATCAGCGCAAGCAATTGCAGCATGTGGTTCTGCACCATATCGCGAAGCGCGCCGGTGTCGTCGTAGAAGCCGCTGCGTCCCTCGAGGCCCACGGTCTCGGCGACGGTGATTTCGACATACTCGATGCCGTTCGCGTTCCAGAGCGGTTCGAAGATCGTGTTCGCGAAACGCAGCGCCATCAGGTTCTGGACGGTTTCCTTGCCCAGATAGTGATCGATGCGAAAAATCTGGTGCTCGTCAAACGCGCTCGCCACCGCGTCGTTGATCTCGCGCGAACTTTCGAGATCGAAACCCAGCGGCTTCTCAAGACCGATGCGAACGTTTTTCTGCGTCAGGCCGGCCAAGGCCAGACCGCGAATGGTCGGTTCGAACAGGCTGGGCGCCGTCGACAGGAAGATCGAAAGACCACGGGAAATGTCCCCTACCTTTTCAGCGAGCCGGCGGTATCCGTTGATATCCTTCGCATCGAGTGCCTGATAATCGAGCCTTTCGAGGAAGCTCTCAATCTTGCCCGAGCCCTTTCGGTCATCGGGAAGATATTGTTCCAGGGCATCGCGAGCCAGATCTCGAAACTCGACCGTATCATGTTCGCTTCGCGCGGTTCCCACGATCCTGAGATCGTCCGCAATGAGTTCATCGTCGTGCAGGGCATAGAGCGACGGCAGAAGCATACGCCGCGCCAGATCGCCTGTTGCGCCAAAGAGCAGAAGGCAGCCGGATGTATCGGGCATCAGTCCTCATTCTGGTTGGGCGACAGCGCTTTCGCCGCCGCCTTTGGTAGCGCTCCCATTGCGCCTATTGCGTTATTGTGACCAGGGCAACCTTATTGCACCGCAGCATCGCCTGTCCATGGGGCAGGCATTCGCTTCCCTTCGGATTTTGTATAGTGGCGCGGATATCTGCTTCGAATTTGGCAACCCGTTCAACCGATGAGCGGTCCTTCTGTGTCTTGAAGCTGTGCCAAAACTGGCGGAAGCGCCTTTCGGGCCTTGCCACGGCGGAGAATCGACGCAATAGTTAGCGCTAACATAAATTGGCGTCGCAAAGGCGCAGGAGGGGATGATGGAAGCTTCGCGTAACAGCGTGAACATGGCGCTGGTCGGCGCGATCGTGGCAGTGGCGACGATCGGCGGCCTGCTTTTCGGTTATGACAGCGGTGCCGTTAACGGCACTCAAGGCGGGCTGGTCGCGGAATTCGGCCTTAGCGACGCTGCACTTGGCTTTACCGTCGGCTCGCTGCTGATCGGCTGCGCGGTTGGAGCCTTCTTTGCCGGACGCCTGGCAGACGCCATGGGCCGGCGGAACGTGATGCTGATCGCCGCCGTGCTGTTCCTGATCGGTGCGCTGGTCCAGGGTTTCACGGACGTTCACATGATATTCGTGCTCGCGCGCTTCGCCGGCGGCATGGCGGTGGGTGCTGCTTCAGTCTTGTCCCCGCTCTACATATCCGAAGTGGCTCCCGCCAATATTCGCGGCAGGCTCACCACGGTGCAGCAGGTGATGATCATCACGGGCCTGACGGCCGCCTTCGTGGTGAATTACCTGCTGGCGCAGTCTGCCGGCGATTCGCTTGGCGAAATCGCCGGGCGCGAGGCCTGGCGCTGGATGTACCTGGCGCAGGCTGTCCCTGCGGCGGTGTTCCTGGTGGCCCTATTGTTCATTCCCGAAAGCCCGCGATATCTCGTCAGCCGCAAGCGTGAGCAGGAAGCGCTGGCCGTATTGACCCGGTTGTTCGGAGCCGAGGAGGCCGAGCGCAAGGTCGTCGAGATTCGCAAGACCTTCTCCGACGATCACCGGCCGCGCCTGCGCGACGTGACGGCACCCGGGACCGGTTTCCGCCCGATCGTATGGGCGGGAATCATGCTGGCGACGTTCCAGCAGTTCGTCGGCATCAACATCATCTTCTATTATGGTGAGACTTTGTGGAAGCTCGCCGGCGTTTCGGAAGAAGTAGCGCTGGAGCGAAACGTCGTTTCCGGACTCGTCTCGATTGCGGCGGTTTTTGCGGCGCTGATGGTGATCGACAAGGTCGGCCGCAAGCCTCTGCTGATGACCGGGTCCTTGGGTATGGGCGTGACTTTGGCAGCCATGACCTGGGCGTTCAGCGGTGCCGCGACCGATGCGGCAGGTAATCTCGTCTTGTCGGAGACGGCGGGTTACACGGCGCTGATTGCGGCCAATCTCTATGTCATTTTCTTCAACTTCAGCTGGGGCCCGGTGATGTGGGTCATGCTGGGTGAGATGTTCCCCAACCAGATACGCGGGTCTGCGCTGGCGGTGGCCGGTCTGGCCCAGTGGGGTGCGAATTATCTCGTGGTACAGAGCTTCCCGGCCATGGCCAGCGGCCTCGGCCTCGCCGGGACCTATTCGCTCTACACGATCTCGGCATTCGTCAGCTTCTTCCTCGTCCGGAAGTTCATCAGAGAGACGAAGGGCAAAGAGCTGGAGGAAATGGAGGGCTGAACGCTTTTATCCGCAAGCGTCCGGGAGCGCAGGCAGGCCGGGGTATGCGTGGCATATCCCGGCTTGCTATCGTAGGTTCCGATCATGGATAGGATGGCCAGAAAACCGGTGAAGGTGGTGGTGCTCGGCGGCGGCACCGCCGGCTGGATGAGCGCGGCATCGCTGGCGAAATTGTTGCCCGGCCTGGTCGAAGTCGAACTGGTCGAAAGCGAAGATATCGGAATCATCGGCGTGGGCGAGGCCACGCTTCCGCACATTCGCGCCTTTGTCGAAAGCCTTGGAATCGACGAGGCCGCCTTCATGAAGGCGACCCATGCCACTTACAAACTTGGCATCGATTTCCGCGATTTTGGACGGATCGGCGAAAGCTACATTCATCCGTTCGGTTCCTTCGGCGAGGAAGTCGGCGGGGTTCCGTTCCATCACTACTGGCTGGAAATGGACCGGCGCGGCATGGCCGAGCCCATCGGCGCCTATTCCCTGGCGGTTGCCGCAGGGCTTGCAAACCGGTTCCGCCCGCCGAGTGAAGACGGCTCGCTAAGCAGTACATACGGTTACGCTTACCAGTTCGACGCGACCCTGTTCGGGCCGTTCATGCGGGACTTTGGTCTGTCGATCAGGGTCAAGCGAACGGAAGGTAAAGTGGTCGAGGTCAGGCAAGATCCCGAGAGCGGCGACGTGACCTCACTACTTCTGGAAGATGGGCGGGAGGTCGAGGGGGATCTCTTCATCGACTGCTCCGGGTTCCGTTCACTCATGCTGGGCAATGCGATGGGCGAGGAGTGGGAGGATTGGTCGCACTGGCTTCCCTGCGACCGCGCTGCCGCGATGCCCTGCACCCATGTGACCGACGAGATTGAGCCCTACACGCGGGCCACCGCGATGCCTGCGGGTTGGCGCTGGCGGATCCCGCTGCAACACCGGATCGGTAACGGATATGTCTTTTCGAGCAATTTCATCGGGGAGGATGAAGCCTGCGAGGCGATCAGGGGCGCGGCGGAAGGGGAGCGACTGGCCGAGCCGCGTGTCCTTCGCTTTCGCGCGGGCCGGAGACGTCATAGCTGGAACCGCAATGTCATTGCGGTAGGGCTTGCCAGCGGCTTTCTCGAACCGCTGGAATCGACTTCGATCTATCTCGCGCAGATGGCCATCACCTATCTGATCGAGCTGTTTCCGCTGGACGGGAGGGTCGAGCCGCGCGACCGCACTGAATTCAACCGGCTGGTCGACATGGAGTACGATCGTGTCCGCGATTTCCTGATCCTGCACTACCACGCCACGACGCGCGACGATTCTCCATTCTGGGACCATGTCCGGACCATGGAGGTCCCCGATACGCTTCACGAGAAGATGGAACTGTGGCGTGAGACCGGTCGGATCGAGAAATATTCCGATGGTCTGTTCTATGATGCCAGTTGGATCGCTGTCTATTTGGGGCAGGGCGTGGCACCTTGCAGACATGACGGGCGTGCCGCCCTGCCGGATCCGGCAAGGATTTCCGCTGCTCTGGCGGCATTGAAGACAGAGATTGAACGCGAAGTGGCGACCATGCCGGGCCACCGCGACTATCTGACGGCCAATTCTGCCAGGCTGGCGGAAGCGCTGTGAGCGAGCCGCGCGAACCGCTGCGCCGCGTCGTCGTGGTAGGGGACGGTCCGCTAGGAGCGATGGCAGCCCTGGCATTGCGGCGTGCGTTGCCAGCCACCCAGGTGGTTGTGATTGGCGTCCCACCCCACCCGGCTTCCTTTGCCGAGCGTTCGCCCGGTGCCCTCCCGTTTTCGCTCTGGCTGCTGGAGCGACTGGGGATAAGTGAGGAGGAACTCGTCCAAAAGTGCGGCGGCAGTCATCGCCTGGCAATGCGCTATGTGGCCGGAGATTGGCAGAAGGTTGCCGCATACGGCGCAGAAGTCGATCCCAGAAAGCATAGCGGTTTCGCCCGGGACTGGGGGAACGGGCCGCGCAACGCCTCGCAACCTGCGCCGCCCGGCTCTTTGGCCGAGCTCCTCGCCGCCAGCGGGCGCTTTGCGCCGCCGTCACCGAACGCGGAATCCCCGCTCGCGAGCGTCGAATATGCGATGCGCTGGAATGCCGGAGCACTGCGCGGCCTGTTGGCAGAGAAGGCGCAAGCTGCCGGAGTGCAGCGAGTGGCGGGACCGATCTCAGCGCTTCGGCCGGACGGCAAGGGTGGGATTGCCGCTCTTGCTATTGCCGGGGCTGGGGAGATCGAGGCTGACCTCGTCGTGGATTGCAGCGGGCCGGAAGCTGCTGCGCTTTCAGGCCTCCCCGATGCGGCGCGCATCGACTGGAGCCGAGAATTGCCGGTCGTTGGAGCAGTGTTCGGACCTTCCGGGCACCCGATGGCAGCGCTGGACGACCAGTTGACACTAACGGAAAGCGGTTGGCGCTGGGACGTACCCGGCCGGGATGGACTCGCATCGATACTGATCGTTGCCGAAGGGGCCAGCAGGGAAGCGGCAGAGGGTGCTCAAAGCGGAGGTACGACCATGGTGCCGCTCTCGCCCGGCAGGTTCGCAGCGTCGTGGATCGGTAATGTGGTCGCTCTGGGAGATGCGGCTGTGCAGCTCGATCCGCTGGCTGGCTTTGCCACGGATCTGGCGCATCGCCAGCTCGGCTTGTTGCTCGAATTGCTGCCCGGCCGGGAAATCCATGCGCTGGAGCGCGGCGAATTCAATCGCCGCGCCGCACTGATGGCGGACCGGGCGCGAGATGTGCTTGTCGCACATTGTTATTCTCCCCAGGCGCGAGAAGTCTTTCGGGACATCGTGGTTCCGGACGAGCTTCGGCTGATTATCGATCAGTTCGAACGGCGGGGGCGCATCCCGTTTTTCGAGGAATCGCCGTTGCTAACCCAGGAGTGGGCCAGCCTCCTGACTGCGCTCAGCTATACCGCTGGGGAAGGCGCACTAACGCAAGCCTGTGATCCCGGACTTGTCCAGAGTGCTGCACAAGCCTTTGCTGCGCGCGCAGATGCCGCCCTGCGCGCTGCTCCTCCATATCGGGAGTGGTTGGCGAGTGCCCTCGCGGGGCCTGCCTAGAGCCGCTGAAGCACCTTTTTCAGCATGCTGCGCATCACGGCGAACCTCTGCGGATGGGGCGGGCCGAGGACGCCTTTGCCCTGGTCCGGCAAATGGGCGGCCGGGTCGCCGTTCTCGGCGAACACATAATGTCCCATCAGCCGCTGCCATACTTTCCGCTGGTTTTCCGGGAGGTGCCGGTATGCCAGCAGCGCATGGAGCATGGCGTCCCA
>CAYRCH010000121.1:0-6739 GCA_964422665.1 uncultured Sphingomonadaceae bacterium
AGTCGATGTCGAAGTCCGGCATCGAAACGCGCTCGGGATTGAGGACGCGCTCGAACAGCAGCCCCAGCCGGATCGGGTCGAGATCGGTGATCGTGAGCGCCCAGGCGACGAGCGAGCCCGCGCCCGAGCCGCGCCCGGGGCCCACGGGGATGCCCTGCTCCTTGGCCCATTTGATGAAGTCCGCGACGATCAGGAAATAGCCGGGAAAGCCCATGCCGACGATGATGTCGATCTCGAAATCCAGCCGCTCCTCATATTCCAAGCGCTGCTCGGCCGTCAGATCGTCGTAAAGCGCAAGCCGCGCGACAAGCCCCGCACGCGCATCCTCGGCCAGCATGCGCGCCTCGCCTTCCAGATCGCCGGCAAGGCTGGGCAGGATCGGCGCCCGTTTGGGCGGCGCGAAGGCGCAGCGCTGGGCAACCACCATGGTGTTGGCCAGCGCCTCGGGCAGGTCTTCGAAGATCTCTGCCATCATCTCGGACGATTTGACGAAAGCCTCCGGGCTGGAGCGGACGCGATCCTCCGCGTCGAGATGAGTAGATGCGGCAATGCACAGCATCGCGTCATGCGCGGCATGGAAATGCGGATCGGCATATTGCGCCGGATTGCTGGCGACCAGCGGCAGGTCGTGCGCATAGGCAAGGTCGATCAGCGCCTCCTCGGCAGCCTCTTCGACGGGATCCTTGCGCCGCGCGAGCTCGATATAGAGCCGGCCGGGGAACAGCCCCTCAAGCCGCGACAATACCGCTTCGGCGTGGTTCGCCTGTCCCTCCGCCAGCAGCCGCGTCAACGCGCCTTCCCCTGCTCCGGTAAGGGCAATCAGCCCCTCGGAATAACCGTCGAGATCCGCAATCGGCACATGTGGATCGAGATGGGCGGGCCGGTCCAGATGCGCCCGGCTGACCAGGCGGCAGAGATTGGCCCAGCCGGTTTCATCCTGCGCGAACAGCGGAAGGTAATCGATGACCGGCCGGTCCTCGCTTGCCCCGCCCTGCTCCCGGACGATGCCGAGCAGCGCCCCTACGATGGGCTGGATGCCGAGCGAGGCGCAGGCCCGCGCGAAAGGCACTGCCCCGTACAACCCGTTGCGGTCGCAAATCGCTATGGCAGGAAAGCTCCGCTGCTCCGCCACGCGGGCAATCGCCTTCGGGTCGATCGCCCCTTCGAGCATCGAATAGGAAGATTGCACCCGCAAAGGTACGAAAGGCGCGAACGGCATGACCGGACAGTAGTGGCTGCGCCGTCCCGATCAAGCACACCCGGCAGAGATTTTGGGGACAAGGGGTGCCTTGCAACCGCAGTCATTTCAGTCCAGTCTCGTGTCTCGTTTGGACTTGGGGGAATAACAATGAACGAGAATCCGATTACCACCGGCAGCGCACCGCTGGTCGACCGCGCCAAGTCGATTATTCTGTCGCCCAAAACGGAATGGCCGAAAATCGCGACCGAGACCGACTCCGTAAAGGACATCTTCCTGAAATATGCGGTGCCACTGGCGGCCATCGGCCCGGTGGCGAGCCTGATCGGCGGGCAGCTGTTCGGATATGGCGGAATGTTCGGCTTCTCGTGGAAGCCCAGCATCGGCAGCGCGATCTCAATGGCAATCACCAGCTATGTGCTCAGCCTGGTCAGCCTGTTCATCGTCGCATGGATCGCCAATTTCCTCAGCCCGAAATTCGGCGGGCAGGAGAGTTTCGAGAAGGCCTTCCGGCTCTGCGCCTATTCCTTCACTGCCGCATGGATCGTCGGCATTGTCGGTCTGATCCCGTCGCTCGGCATTCTCGGCCTGCTCGGCCTCTACAGCCTCTACCTGTTCTACATCGGCGCGAAGCCGATGATGGGCGTGCCGGATGAGAAGGCGGCGGGCTACACCGCGGTGACAGTGATAGCCGCGATCGTGCTGAACCTGATTGCCGGCGCCATCGTGGCCGCCTTCTCCGGGCCGTCGGCGCTTTCATCGGGCATGGCCGGCGGTAGCGACGATGTGACCATAAACATCCCGGGAATGGGCGAAATGCAGGTCTCGGACGACGGCGAGCGCCAGACCATCCAGGTTCCCGGAGTGGGCAGCATCGAAGTCTCCCGCGACGGCGAATCGATGACGATCAATGCCGAGGAGCTCGAGGCACGGCTCAACGCGCCGGCCGGCGACTGAATTGTCCCAGGTTCGATGGGGCAGCCAGAGTAAGCCGGCTGCCCTATTCGAGCACGCCTTCGTGTAGGCGAACGACCCGGTCCATTTTCGCGGCCAGGCGCTCATTATGCGTCGCGACAAGCGCGGCGCTACCCTCGCCTCGCACAAGCCGCAGGAATTCGTCCAGCACCTTGTCGGCGGTGGCTTCGTCCAAGTTGCCGGTCGGCTCGTCCGCAAGCACCAGCTTGGGCTTGTTGGCGAGCGCGCGGGCCACCGCCACCCGCTGCTGCTCGCCGCCTGACAGCTGGCTCGGGCGATGGTGCAGCCGCTGGGTAAGCCCCAGCGCTCCCAACAGCTCCGTTGCCCGCGACTTCGAATCAACGGTGGTCGCGCCCGCCACGAGCTGCGGCAGCATCACATTTTCCAACGCATCGAAATCGGGAAGCAGGTGGTGGAACTGGTATACGAAGCCGAGGTGATTGCGCCGCAGCGCGGTGCGCTGGTCGCTCGGCAACGTGCCCGCTTCCGTGCCCGCGATCTCGATCGAGCCGCCAAAGCCGCCTTCCAGGAGCCCGACTGCCTGCAGCATGGTCGACTTGCCGGAGCCCGAAGGACCGAGAAGCGCCACGATCTCGCCCGGCATGACCGTCAGATTGACCCCGCGCAGCACGTCGATCCGCACGCCGCCCTGCTCGAAGCTGCGGGTCAGGTTGGTCAGTTTCACCACGGGACTATTCATAGCGCAGCACCTGCACGGGATCGGTGCTCGCCGCCTTGTAAGCGGGATAGAGTGTGGCGAGGAAGCTCAGCACCAGCGCCATGATGACAATGGCGGTGACTTCGGCAGGATCGGTCCGCGCGGGAAGTTCCGTAAGGAACCGGATCTGCGGATCCCACAGGTTCTGCCCGGTCATGATCTCGACTCCGCGGACGATCGACTGGCGGAAGAACAGCACCAGGAAACCGAGCACCAGTCCGGCGAAGGTTCCGATGGCGCCGATCACGAAGCCCGTGGTCACGAATATCTTCAGCAGGCTTCGCCGCGTCGCTCCCATGGTGCGCAGGATGGCAATGTCACGCGTCTTTGCCCGAACCAGCATGATCAGGCTTGAGAGGATATTGAACACCGCGACCAGCACGATGATCGACAGCACGAAGAACATCGCCACCCGTTCGACCGCCAGCGCCTCGAAAAGGCTGGCATTGATGGTCTTCCAGTCGGAAATGATGGCCTTGCCCGCAAGCTGCTGCTCCAGCGGAGCCAATGTCTCGCTCACCGTATCGGCATCCGTGGTCTTGACCTCGATCATCTGAACGGCATCGCCCCACAGCAGGAGCGTCTGCGCATCCTCCATCGGCATGACGACATAGGCCTGGTCATAGTCGTAGATGCCGATCTCGAAGATCGCGGTCACGGTGTAGCCGATTTGTCGGGGGACCGTTCCGAAGGGCGTCGAGCGACCTTGGGGGTTGATGATCGTAATCATATCGCCCAGCCGCATGCCCAGATTGGTCGCCAGCCTTGATCCGATTGCGACGTTGTTCGCCCCAGGCTGCAATGTATCGAGCGAACCGGTGAGAATATTCTCCTGCAGGCGATCGATGTCTTCCCGCATGTTGCCACGTACGAGAACGGCCTCGACCCGGCCGTTGAAGCTGCCCAGCAGGGGCTGTTCGATCAGCGGCGAAGCGCGGACCACGCCAGACGTTTCGCGGATGTCCTCCAGCACATCCTGCCAGTCATCGAGCCTTCCGCCATAGGCCTGGACGATGGCATGTCCGTTGAGTCCAACGATCCGGTCCAGCAACTCGGCGCGAAAGCCGTTCATCACGCTCATCACGATGACCAGGGCGGCAACGCCGAGCATCACCGCCACGAGGCTGATACCGGCCACAAGCGCGATGAAGCCTTCGCCGCGCCCGGGCATCATGTAACGCTTGGCGATGGTCCATTCGAAGGTGGAAAGGATCAAGAGGTAGCCTTTGCTGGCTTCATGTTCTGTGCGGTGCGCGGTTTAGGAAGCGCTGGATTGCTGCGCAATGAAAAAGGGCCAGCCCGCCTCGGGCCGGCCCCATTGGCTTGGATCCCCTACGTGGTCAGGCGGCTGCCTGATGCACATAGACGGCTCGCTCATGACTGAACGCCTTGAAGCCGAAATATCCGTGATAGCTGCCCATCCCGCTCCCATTCACGCCGCCAAACGGAAGCCGGTTCTCGAGGTAGTGAGAGAACACGCCGTTCACCGTCACTCCGCCCGACGAAGTGCGCTTGAGCACCTTGTCGACATTCTGTTCATTCGGGCTGAAGATATAGAGGGCGAGCGGCTTGTCGCGCGCCTCGATATAATCGATCGCCTGGTCGATGGTATCATAAGTCATGACCGGCACGATTGGCGCGAAGATTTCCTCCTGCAGGATCTTCATCTGCGGAGTCACCCCGGTCAGCATGGTCGGGTGGATAGTGAGATGTTCCTCCTCCAGCGTGCCGCCCACAGCGACTTTCGCGCCCTTCTCCACCGCATCGTCGAACAGCGCCTTCACCCGGTTGAAATTGCCCTTGTTGACGATCTGGGCAATCGCTTCCTTCTTGATCTCGCCGCCTTCGTAGAGGTTGTTCTCGACGTTCGTCCGGAAGGAATCCACCAGGCGCTGCTGGTCCTCCTCGCGGACGAAGACATAGTCCGGCGAAATGCACGCCTGCCCGCCATTGAACTGTTTGGCGCCAGCCAATGCAGCGCCGATCGCCCCGATATCCGCGCCTTCATCGATGATCACCGGTGACTTTCCGCCCAGCTCAAGCGTCACGGTGGCAAGATGCTTGGCGGCTGCGGCCATCACGATCTTGCCGACCCGGGTGCTGCCGGTGAAGAAGATATGATTGAAGGGCATTTCGAGCAGCGCCTCGGCCACGCTCACGTCACCTTCGAACAGCGCGACCTCATTTTCCTCGAAGACTTCGCGGATGATCTCGCCGGCAACCCGCGCGACATTGGGGCAGAGGTCAGTCAGCTTGACGATACAGCAATTGCCGGCGGCCACTGCCGCTGCCAGCGGTCCGAAGACCAGTCCGAGCGGGAAGTTCCACGGGCCAAGGATCAGGCACGCGCCGCGCGCCTCGTAGATGATCATCGCTTTGTCGTCGGGATTCTTCGAAGGGGTAACCTCGGTCGGCTGCATCCACTCCTCGAGGCTGTCGATGTTGAGCTGGATATTTCCGACCACATTCATCACCTCTGTGACACGGATCTCGCCCTCGGGCTTGCGCGTGTCCCTCAGGACGGCGGCCACAATATCGTCCGCATGCGCCTCGACCGCGGCCTTGAGTTTCTGCAGCTTCGCTTTCCGCTCTTCTGCGCTGGAGGCTTTGACATCCCATTGATGCTCCTGCTGGAGCGCGAAAACCCGGGCGATATCTCCGGAAAGATCGGCGGCGGTGGGGGCATTGTCGGTCATGAGGTTCCTCGTTTCCCGGTGAGGTGTGAGCGCGTGATGCCGCCCATATGGGATATCGCCGCCCGGCTGCGAGTCTTTTGTTGATCTTGTCCGGGCGGGGAGGGGCGATGCCCTTCCGATAGTGCTCAGCCGCCGCGCAGCAGTTGTACCCCCCAGTCGCGCTCGAACAAATAGAGCAGTATCCGCGCCGCCGTGCCCCGCGCTCCGGTCAGGCCGCCGTCGCGGTCCAGCAGCAGGCGGGCGTCGTCCTGCGCCATCTGGATCATCCGCTGAGTCTGCTCGAGGCTCGCTATCCGGAAGCCTTCTTCGCCGGACTGGCGCGTGCCAAGCAGTTCGCCCCCGCCGCGCAGTTTCAGATCTTCCTCGGCCAGCCGGAACCCGTCCTGCGTTTCCCGCATCAGGGCAAGGCGCTGCTTGCCGGTCTCGCTGAGGGTATCGCCGCGCAGGAGTACGCAGGCGCTTTTCTTTTCGCCCCGCCCCACGCGCCCGCGCAACTGGTGAAGCTGGGCAAGGCCGAAGCGCTCGGCCTGCTCGATCACCATCAGCGTAGCATTGGGAACGTCCACCCCAACTTCGATCACCGTAGTGGCGACAAGCAGCTTGGCGCCGCCGCTCGCGAAACGTTCCATTGCCGCGTCTTTCAGCTCCGGTTTGAGTTGCCCGTGGACCAGCACCACCGCATCACCGAACCGCTCCCTCAGCGCTGCGTAACGAGCCTCGGCGGCGGCGATGTCCTCGCTCTCGTGATCGCGCACCATCGGGCAGACCCAGTATGCTTGCGCTCCTGCCTCGATTTGCTTTGCCAGCCGGTCGATCACCTGCGACATTCGCTCCTGCGCGACGACCACGGTATCGATCGCTTGCCGGCCCGGCGGCATCTCGTCGAGCCGGCTGACATCCATCTCGCCATATTGCGCCAGCGTCAGCGTGCGCGGGATCGGGGTGGCCGTCATGGCGAGAGTGTGCGGCGTACGCCTGCCCTTCTGCGCCAGCTGCAGCCTTTGCGAAACGCCGAAGCGATGCTGCTCGTCGATCACCACTAGTGCCAGGTTCTTGTACTGTACCGTCTCCTGGAAGATTGCATGCGTGCCGACAATGATGTCGATCGACCCGTCGAGGAGACCCATCAGGATCGATTCCCGCGTCCTGCCC
>CAYRCH010000122.1:0-6667 GCA_964422665.1 uncultured Sphingomonadaceae bacterium
CTCGAGATCGGCGACGGCGTGTTCGAGGTGAAGTCGACCAACGGCGACACCTTCCTCGGCGGCGAGGATTTTGACAGCGTGGTCGTCGAGTACCTGGCAGACGAGTTCAAGAAGAAGGAGAACATGGATCTCCGGACCGACAAGCTTGCCCTGCAGCGGCTCAAGGAGGCTGCGGAAAAGGCCAAGATCGAACTGTCGAGCTCGCAGCAGACCGAGATCAACCTGCCCTTCATCACCGCACGCATGGAAGGCGGCAGCTCCACCCCGCTGCATCTTGTGGAGACGCTGACGCGCTCGAAGCTGGAACAGCTGGTCGACAAGCTGATCCAGCGGACGCTCGACCCGTGCAAGAAGGCGCTCGAAGATGCCGGCGTGAAAGCCACGGACATCGACGAGGTGATCCTGGTCGGCGGCATGACCCGCATGCCCAAGGTGCGCGAGCTGGTCGAAAAGTTCTTCGGCAAGAAGCCGCATACCGGCGTCAATCCGGACGAAGTCGTCGCCATGGGCGCGGCCATCCAGGCCGGCGTCCTCCAGGGCGACGTGAAGGACGTGCTGCTGCTCGACGTGACCCCGCTGTCGCTCGGCATCGAAACGCTGGGCGGCGTGTTCACCCGCATGATCGACCGCAACACCACGATCCCGACCAAGAAGGCGCAGGTCTATTCGACTGCTGAGGACAACCAGCAGGCGGTGACCATCCGCGTTTTCCAGGGCGAGCGGGAGATGGCGGCGGACAACAAGCTGCTTGGCCAGTTCGACCTGGTCGGCATTCCCCCCGCACCGCGCGGCGTGCCCCAGATCGAAGTCACTTTCGACATCGACGCCAACGGCATCGTCAATGTTTCGGCGAAGGACAAGGGCACCGGCAAGGAGCAGCAGATCCGGATCCAGGCATCCGGCGGGCTTTCGGACTCCGACATCGAGCAGATGGTTCAGGATGCGGAGAAGTTCGCCGAAGAGGACAAGAAGCGTCGCGAAACAGCGGAAATCCGCAACAATGCCGACAGCCTGGTGCATGCCACCGAGAAGCAGCTCGAGGAGCATGGCGACAAGATCGATGCCTCGCTGAAGGGTGAGGTCGAAGCGGCACTTGCCGAGGCCAAGACCGCGCTCGAAGGCGACGATGCCGAAGCGATCAAGGCCAAGTCCCAGGCGCTGACCGATGTTGCCATGAAGATGGGCCAGGCGATCTACCAGCAGCAGGCTGCGGGTGGAGAAAGCGCCCCCGCAGATGCGGAGGCAGCAAAGCCCGAAGCCGACGAGGAAGTTGTCGACGCCGAGTTTTCCGAGGTCGACGAAGACAACAAGGGCTGATGCCTTTCCCGCGCACCGATAATGCCGCCGCGGAACACCACCGCGGCGGCAGACGGTTCGAGAGGTCCTGAACGTGCCGGCTACCGAAATCGATTACTACGAATTGCTGGGTGTCCAGCGCAATGCCGATGGCGCGACCATCAAGTCAGCCTATCGCAAGCTGGCCATGCAATATCATCCGGACCGCAACCCGGGCGATACGGAATGCGAGGCAAAGTTCAAGGCGATCAGCGCCGCCTATGATTGCCTGAAGGATCCGCAGAAGCGGGCCGCCTACGACCGTTTTGGCCATGCCGCATTCCAGCAGGGAATGGGCGGCGGAGCCCATGGCGGGGCGGAATTCGCCGATATCGGCGACATCTTCGAAACGATTTTCGGAAATGCCTTTGGGGGCGCGCGGGGCGGCGCGCGTCCGCGGCGCGGCGCGGATCTGCGCTACGACCTCCAGGTCTCGCTCGACGAGGCATTTCACGGCAAGGAAGTGGAGATCGAAGTCGAAGCTTCGGTGGCCTGCGAGCCCTGCGACGGGTCGGGGGCCGAGCCGGGCACTTCCGCGCGGCGCTGCAACCTTTGCGGCGGGCATGGCAAGGTTCGCGCCCAGCAGGGCTTCTTCGTCATCGAGAAACCTTGCCCGACCTGCCATGGCCGGGGCGAAGTGATCGAAAACCCGTGCCAGGCATGCAGGGGCGAAGGGCGGGTGGACAAGATCCAGCAGCTCCAGATCACCGTGCCGCCAGGGGTCGATACCGGCACGCGCATACGCGTTGGCGGCAAGGGCGAGGCGGGCCCGGCCGGGGCTCCGCCTGGCGATCTCTACATCTTCGTACAGGTGAAACCCCATCCCGTGTTCGAGCGGGAGGGGACGCTGCTGTTCACCCGCGCGCCGGTCAGCTTCACCACGGCCGCCCTTGGCGGCAAAATCGACATACCCGGCCTCGACGGCAAGGTTCATGAGATCGACATTCCAGCCGGTATCCAGTCCGGCAAGCAATTGCGCCAGCGCGGAGCCGGCATGCCGGTATTGCAGGGACGCGGACGCGGCGATCTGGTGATTGAGGTGATGGTGGAAACCCCGACCAAGCTCACTGCGCGGCAGAAGGAATTGCTGTGCGAGTTCCAGGAAACCGAAACGGGCCAGGAATGCCCTGAAAGCCGCAGCTTTTTGGAAAAGCTCAAGGGTGCCTTTGGCGCCTGAACAAAGCGCTGATCGACATTTCTTCCGCTGAGGCGTAGCTTCCCATTCAAGAGTTGGGGGGAGACCACTATGCGCCGTTTGGTGAGCCTTGCCATTTTCGCCGCCGGGATGGGCGCTGCCTACGCTTACGCCCAAGGTGACATGGCGAACGTCGAAATCCGCGCCGTCGAAATCAAGCCCGGCGTGGCGGTGTTGTTTGGCCAGGGCGGCAATATCGGCGTCTCCTATGGCAGAGACGGAACAATGATCGTGGACGATCAGTTCGCGCCGCTCACTCCCAAGATCCAGGCGGCGATTGCCGGTCTGGGTGCGACCCCCGTGAGATTCCTCGTTAACACTCACTGGCATTTCGACCACGCCGGCGGGAACGAGAATTTCGGCAAGGCCGGTGCGACGATCGTGGCGCATGAGAATGTCCGCGAGCGGCTGGCCGCCGGCGGCACCGTGGCCGGGAATACCACACCGCCCGCGCCGCGAGAGGCGCTGCCAATCGTGACCTATGACGACAGCGTTTCGCTTCATCTCAATGGCGACCAGATCGAAGTGATCCATACGGGCGGCGGCCATACCGACGGAGACAGCGTTATCCTGTGGCGCCGGGCCAATGTTCTGCATACGGGCGACATGATGATGAACGGGCTAGGCTTCCCCTTCATCGACACGTCCTCGGGCGGTAACGTCGAACACCTGCTGCGCTCGCTCGACCAGATGATCGCCATGACCGACGGTGAGACTATAATCATTCCCGGTCACGGTGAGTTGGCCGACCGGATGGACCTGATCGCCTGGCGGCGAATGATCAATGCGGCGGTCGGTCGTGTGGAAGCGCTCAGGGATTCCGGCCGTACGTTGGAAGAATCCAAAGCGGAAAAGCCACTCGCGGGTCTCAGCAATTCCGCCGAAGGTTTCGTCGGCGAGGACCAGTTCCTAGAGGCGATCTGGGTCAGCCTCGACGCGCACGACTGATCGCCCGTTCAACCGCCCATCCGCTCCGCTATTTCGGTGCGAATTCGGTCGAGCAGAGGTGGATCTGCTCTTAATCGGTCCTGCTCCTCGTCGAGCACGGCAAGGAATGCCTCCTTCTTGAAGCGCTCGATATCTTCCGCGGGCAGCACGCCCGCGACGCTCGAAACGGCCAGATCGATCATTCGCTCCGCTCCGTGGAGCCGACCCCAGAGATAGTCGTTCTCACGGTAGGCCCGGCTGAAAAACGCTCCGAAATGATAGAATTCGATACCCCGAAGCGTGGCCAGTGCGCCGCCTTCGCGGATTGATGTTGCATCCTCCGGTGATATGCGGTCGACCTTGATCGGGTCGAACTCGGTATAGTTTTCATTGCGGATGAGCGGTAGCGTAACGATGTCGAAGAACGGGAAACCCAGATAGGCGAACAGCATGCGCCGCCGCAATTTCTCCGGCATTCCCAGCAGCGCATCGGAGAGCAGCCTGTCCACCTCCTGATCAACGCCAGTGAGGCTGCGCCGTGCCGCGATTTCGTCGAGCACCATGCCCGGCTCCACCATCACAGCCTCGGCCACAACTGGAAAGTCCTCACCCAGCGTAACCAGGCTCTCGTGCTGGAAAAGCAGCGCAAGCGCTTCGAAGATCGCGTCATGCGCGGCTTCACGCGCTTCGTCGGTAACTTCCGGATCTTCTTCCCACTCGTGGGTGAGCCGGCGGGCCAGAAGACGCATTCGGCGAATGCGGAAAGCCAGGTCGTGCTGACGGAAGAAGGCAATCGCCTCCGGGCTCGCTCCACCCGATGGCAGCACCAACCTATCAAGGCCCCGCAGCAAGAGTTCCTCACGTAAACGCCCGGCGATCGGCGTGCTCCCCGCCATGAGGAGTTCGGGTGCGGAGCGATGCACGGCCTGAGAAAGCCGCTCCACGATCCCGGTGAACTTGGCTTGGGCATAACCGTGGAAAGCGAAACCGGCGCCTTCCGCAGCGGCCTGCTGCGCGCGTGCGCGCCATTTGGCGAGACGTTGCGGCGTGGGGCGGTCGAGGAAGAAGGTCAGCCCGAACAGCTTTTCGACGGTCCGCTCGACGTCGGGGCGCAGGGCATCGACAATTCGGCGAAGGCGTTCCGCCTCGCGAGACTGTTCCTCGATCTGCTCCAGATTGTCGCGGATGGGCTGTTCGCGGGGAATCGAGGAGATCGAGCCGAATATCACGGAAAAGAAACCCGCCGAGCGCTGCTTTCCGTCCCCTGAGGCAGCGCCGCGGTCCGGGCGGGGGTCGATATAGACAAAGCGTCGGTCCACTTCGCGCTGGGCGGGTCGTCCCGTCAGCGCCTCCATCGCTTCGGCGAAAGGCTTGTTCACCAGCACAGACCCGTCGATCAGCGCGACCGTATCGAGATCGCCGCGGCGGACGTGCTCGGGCAGGATGCGACGAAGGAAATCCTCACGCCCGTTCCAATTCTCCCCGCGTTCGGCAGCCAGCGTGTCGATTTCCGATATCCGGGACGGAGGAAAGGCGCCGGGAAAGCTCGCGGTAGCCCGCGCAGCAAGGGTGAGTGCGAGGGGCGAAGCGAAATCGATCCCGGCCTCCGCGGGTGTCCGACTGCGAAAGCCTATTGGAAGCCGGTGCTCGCTTTCCTTCACCACCGCCGGACTGTTGAGATGGAGCAGCTCGTAATGGCCATGAAAATCGGTCGCAGTCACGAACAGGTCAAGCGGGTGGCCGGGCGGCAGCAGGGGAGGCCCGCCCGGTGCGGCCGCCATTGCTTCCAGCCCGTCGCGCAGCATTCGCGAAAAGCCGATTCCAGAGAAGGGCGGCGCAAACCAGCGCGCCCTGACGAAGTGCGACAGCTTTCGGCGGACTTCGGTCCGGGCCTCGGGCGCGACGCTTTCCGACACCACATTGCCCGGCTGGCTGAGCAGCGCGCGCACGATCGGAATCGCCCAGCTTTTCGAAAAGCCGGTCCAGCTATGCGCTTCCGGGTCGAGTAATTTCTCGACATCGGCCTTTTTTAGCCACAGTTCGGTGAGCGGATCGTAGGAATGGCCGGAATGGAGCGCCTGAGCCAAGAATACTCCGTTGATGCCCCCGGCACTCGCTCCGGTGACGATATCGGGCAGGACGCGAAGCTTGGTGCCGCGCCGCTCCAGCTCCGCCAGCAGACGGCAATAGACCGCCTCCGATCCGCCGAGACACTGCTCACCGGCGTGTAGTGCCCTGCTGGCGCGTGCAAGCTTCCAGAGCTCCTTGGTAACCCCATGCATGTACACTGCGAGGCTGATGCCGCCGTAACAGATCAGGGCGATGCGCAACTCTTTGTACCGCATGGAATGCGGTTTGAACGGTCGAACCGCGATTGGCAACGCATGCAGTTCGCGCGAATCGGGGCAACCCTAACGAGTTTGAGCAGCCGTAAGGCTTGGGCGCCCTTGCGTTCTCATAATGTTCCGGATATTCCATGCCGATGGCCAAGCCCAAGAAGCGATATGTCTGCGCCGCCTGCGGCAGCGTAACCCAGCGATGGCAGGGACAATGTCCCGACTGCGCGGAATGGAATTCGCTGACCGAAGATGTGCCTCAGACCGCTTTTTCGCAGAAACATGATCTCTCTCGCGGGGGACAGGTGCTGGCATTCGAACCGCTCGCGGCGCCGTCGGTCCTGCTGGAAAGGCGCAGCACGGGGCTGGCGGAGTTCGACCGGGCGCTGGGCGGCGGGCTCGTTCCCGGATCGGCTGTGCTGATGGGCGGCGACCCCGGGATCGGCAAATCGACGCTGCTCCTGCAGGCAGCGGCAGCAATCGCCCGCGCGGGCGGCGACACGGTTTATGTCAGCGGTGAGGAAGCAGTCGGGCAGGTCCGGATGCGTGCGCGCCGGCTCGGTGTCGGCGATGCGCCGATCCGTCTCGCCGCGGCGACGTCGGTGCGCGACATTCTGACCACCCTCCATGCCGGTGATCCGCCGGCTTTCCTGGTGATCGATTCCATCCAGACGATGCATTCCGACATGATCGAAGGCGCGCCTGGCACGGTCAGCCAGGTTCGCGGCTGCGCATTCGAGCTGATCCGCTATGCCAAGGAAAATGACGTTGCGCTGGTGCTGGTGGGCCATGTCACCAAGGATGGCACCATCGCCGGGCCGCGGGTGCTCGAACACATGGTCGATGTGGTGATGAGCTTCGAGGGAGAGCGCAG
>CAYRCH010000123.1:0-3063 GCA_964422665.1 uncultured Sphingomonadaceae bacterium
CAGGCCGAAGCGGAAGGGCTGGACAAGGTGTTTCTCGCAGCCGGACTCGAATGGCGCGAGCCGGGCTGCTCGGCCTGCCTGGGCATGAATCCCGACAAGGTCCCGCCGGGCGAACGCTCTGCCTCGACGTCGAACCGGAATTTCGTCGGCCGGCAGGGCCCCGGCGCACGAACGCATCTCGTCAGCCCGGCCATGGCCGCAGCGGCAGCCGTCACCGGACGCCTGACCGACGTGCGGGAACTGGCCGTCTGACTTGCACCGCAAACCATATCATACCAAATAGCGACCATGGCTGACGACAAATCCAAGGGCTTTCCGACCAAGAGCGTGCTCGCCGGCGCGATCGGCTCTGCCGCCATCGCCGCTGCGGCGCTGTATATGTCGAAGCGCAAGAAGAAGAATGAGCCGGAACAGCTTCCCCCGATCCCGTCGGGCGAACCGCCGGAGACCGATTGATGGAGCCCGTGAGGCAGGTGGAAGGCCGCGCCTATCCGTTCGGCATGAAGAATGTCGATACCGATATCATCATTCCGGCCCACTGGCTGAAAACCGTGACGCGCGAAGGGCTTGGACGCGGCGCGTTCGAGGCGCTGCGGAAAGACCCCGCTAACGTGTTCGACGATCCCAAGCATAAGGGCGCTTCGATCATTGTCGCGGGAGACAATTTCGGCTGTGGCTCCAGCCGCGAACATGCCGCGTGGGCGCTGCTGGACATGGGCGTGAAGGCCGTGATCGCACCTTCATTCTCGGATATTTTTTCCGGCAATGCGTTCAAGAACGGCATTCTCACGGTAGAGCTGCCGCAAGACGCCGTGGATCGGCTGATGGAAGTGGCCGAGACCGATCCCATCACGATCGATCTCGAAAATCAGGTTGTAACAACTCCATTTCAGGACCGTTTCGCCTTTGAAATCGACCCGTTTCGCAAGCATTGCCTGATGAACGGTCTCGACGAGGTTGGCCTCACATTGGCGAGCGACGGAGCGATTACCGATTATGAGACGCGCCAGGCTCGGGACATGGCCTGGCTCACGCGAGGAACAAACATTGCGGCCTGAGGGCCGGTAGAGAAAACGACCATTTGAAAGGCCCAAGATGACCGATTTCAACGACCGGCAACGCGCCGAAGAAGCGAAATTCGCAATGGACGAACAGACCGCCTTTCGCGTCGCCGCACGGCGCAATCGCCTGCTCGGCCAGTGGGCTGCCAGCCAGATGGGGCTAACCCCCGAAGAAACCGATGCCTATGCGAAGGAAGTCATCCAGGCCGATTTCGAGGAAGCTGGTGACGATGACGTGATCCGCAAGATCCTGGGTGATCTCACCGGCGCCGGAATCGATATCGACGAAGCGGGAGTCCGCGCGGCCCTCGAAGAAAAGGCAGTCGAAGCCAAACGCCAGCTGATGAGCGAGTCCTGATAGCATGCCGATGGCGGCGACCGAGATTGCGGAATTGATCGAGAAGGCGTTTCCCGGAGCGAAGGTCTCGGTGGAAGACCTGGCCGGCGATGGCGATCATTACCGCGCCCACGTTGTTGCGGAGGAATTTTCCGGCAAAAGCCGGATCCAGCAACATAAGATGGTCTATGAGGCGCTCGGCGGGCGGATGGGCGGCGAATTGCACGCCTTGCAACTCACCACGGCGGTTCCCAACTAAGCCGCATGAGAGTTATCACCGGGGTCCATAATCATGTCTGATGTCAATTCACGCATTGCCAGCATTGTTGGCGAGAATGACGTAGTGCTGTTCATGAAGGGCACTCCGCTCTTCCCCCAGTGCGGCTTCTCCAGCCGTGCTGTGGCAATCCTCGAACATTGCGGAGTCGATTTCGAAAGCGTCGACGTGCTGCAGGACATGGAAATCCGTCAGGGTATCAAAGCCTATTCCGACTGGCCGACGATTCCCCAGCTCTATGTGAAGGGCGAATTTCTGGGCGGCAGCGACATCATGATGGAAATGTACGAAGCCGGGGAATTGCAGCAAACGCTGCAGGAGAAGCTCGCCAGCTAGCGCCTTCAGGCATTCGCCGAGCATACGGAAGCCTCGCTTCGGCGGGACCTTTTTGAGTTTTGTCTGGAAGGAGACTTCGGGGAGGCGGGACCGGGAGACCAGTGGGGGACAGGGGCTTGGCGGTCCCGCCTCGTTCGAAGACTTGGGTACGGCACATCTATTGCAGACATCGTGCCAATTTTGCCGCCCCGCGCATTTCCTAGCCACACGATGGTTTCCGGACCGTTAACCTTCGTTACAATTGTAAGTTTTCCCGACAGTGTTTCGCTTGATGCGGCGCAAAGGTCTGGAAGTCTCGCGCGGCTAGGCTTAATCCCTTGAATAGAAAGGAACGGGCATGAGCAAATATTCGAAGATTTCGTCGGACTTGAGAGCGCGGCTGAGCGAATTGCTTGAGCGCGCCGAAATTATCGAAGACGATCTTCGCGGTCCGCTGGATCCCGATTTCTCCGAACAGGCCATCGATCTGGCGGATGATGAGGCGCTCCAGGGCGTCGACGAGGTCCTGCGCCAAGAGATTGCCGGCATCCGTCTCGCGCTGCTGCGGATCGAGAATGGCAGCTACGGGACATGTGTCGTTTGCGGCGGAGAAATCAGCGAGGAACGTCTCTCCGCCATGCCCACGGCAACACGCTGTATCGCCTGCGCGAGCGCGAGCTGAGCCAAAAAGAAACGCGCGCCGGCCGCCTCTTGCAGGCAACCGGCGCGCTTAGAGGATCCGGCAGAACCGGGTGCCGCTACTTTTGCAGGCGAATGCCCGGATTGGCACTGGCCAGTTTGAACAGTTCGGAGCTGGTCCGCCGAGCCTCCGTTCCGAATTTGATCGCATCGTCATCCTCGAGCCAGGCAGTCCGAACCAGGGGTGCATTTAGCTGGAGCGTCGCGTTGTCGATCGCGGCCACAACGCAAAGCCGGTAAATGCGTTGCTTTGACGGTCCCAGCGGATCGCCCACACCGGTGCGCGGTTTTCGGCCGCAGGCTGCAGAAGCCGCGCCGGAAAGCCGGGCCAGCATCGTCTCGGCTCCTTGCTCGGTGGTCAGGTCGAGATCGCC
>CAYRCH010000123.1:3163-6610 GCA_964422665.1 uncultured Sphingomonadaceae bacterium
GGAGCGTGGTAATTGGCGCGCCCGGCAGGACTCGAACCTGCTGCCTCAAGATTAGAAGTCTCGCGCTCTATCCAGATGAGCTACGGGCGCGCGCAAAGGCTCATTAGCGTGCTTTGCCGCCCCGGCAAATCGCGCTAGTCACAGGATTATGGAGGGGAGTTCCCAGAAACCAGGCAGCGCGGGGGGTGCTCAGCCCCAATTCCGGTATTTCGATCTCGTGATGGCGGCCTTCGTCACCATCCTTCTTCTCTCGAACATTATCGGCGCGTCCAAGCCCAGCTATATCGCCCTGCCGAGCGGCAGCGAATGGTCGTTCGGAGCCGGCGTGCTGTTCTTTCCGATCAGCTATATCATCGGCGACATTTTGACCGAAGTGTATGGTTATGAGCGTGCGCGCCGCGTCATCTGGACGGGTTTCGCCGCGCTGGCATTCATGGCCCTGATGGCATGGGTCGTGGTGAGCCTGCCACCCGCTCAGGGCTGGCCCGGTCAGGAAGCCTATGAATTCGTGTTTGGGAACAGCTGGCGCATCGTAATCGCCTCGATGGTGGCCTTCTGGGCCGGCGAATTCGCCAACAGCTTCGTGCTGGCAAAGATGAAAGTCTGGACCCGCGGGAAGCACCTGTGGAGCCGCACCGTAGGCTCCACGGTGGTCGGTCAGGGCCTGGACAGTCTGATCTTCTATCCCCTGGCGTTTTACGGACTGGCCGGATGGCCGCCGGAGTTGCTGTGGCAGGTGGTCCTGTCGCAATGGCTGATCAAGACCGCTTGGGAAGCGCTGCTGACGCCGGTGACCTATATGGTCGTGAATTTTCTCAAGCGGCGCGAGGGCGTCGAAGTTTTCGATACGGACACCGACTTTTCCCCGTTCGCGCTTTCGCGCTGAGGCGGCACTTAGTCCGCCAGCAGCGCGATCGCGAGATAGATCAGAATGAAGCTTCCGAACCCCACCAGGGTGCCGATCACAAATACCGCGCGGATGATCATCGCATCCACACCGAAGTAATCGGCGAGCCCAGCGCATACTCCCACCAGCTTGCCATTTGCCTTGTCGAGGCGGAACGACCGGGAAAGGTCGGCGCCGCTGTTCCTGCGGTCGATGTCGCTCATGCCAGGAACCCCGGAACCGAGCTCAAGCCGGGAGCGAAAGCGGCCGCGAAAAGGCCCACCGAAATCGCCAGGGCACCGAAAGCCGCGAACACATTGCCGCCGATATTCTCCAACATACGCATGATATTTCCCCTTCTTTTCAAATCAGGCAGCTCATCCGCCTGTGCCATCTTCTTTGCATGAGGCGTGCCAAACTCGGAAAATGGCAGTTTTCCGTCGGTTTTCGCCACGAGAGCAATGCTTTCGATTAAATGAATGCGATGTTTTGGCGCCATTCACCAACAATTGGCATATCGAAAATGCCATGGCGCCGAACCCGCCGCTCGGTTAACCGGCGCTATCGCCATGGCGCTCGACCGCATCCATCTATCCGCGTTCCGCAACCATTCGCTCAGCTCGATCGAGGGCACGTCGCGCTTCAATCTCATCATCGGTCAAAACGGCGCGGGAAAGACCAACATCCTCGAAGCGCTGTCGCTGTTTGCTCCCGGGCGCGGGCTTCGGCGGGCCTCGCTGCAGGACATGACCCGCACGGGGAGCCAGGACGGTTTTGCGATCAGCGCCCAATTGACGGGCGACGCCCCTTCCGATCCGGTGACCCTCGGAACCGGGACCGATATCGTCCAGCCCGGCCGGCGGCAGGTGCGCATCAACGGTTCACGGTCGACGGCGACGGCGCTGGGAGAATGGCTGTCCCTCTGCTGGCTGACGCCGTCGCAGGACCGCCTCTTCACCGATTCCGCCGGAGCCCGCCGCCGGCATATGGACCGAATGTGCCTTGCCCTGTTTCCGTCCCATTCGGTCTATGCCGCGCGCTATGAAGCTGCGCTTCGGGAACGCAACCGACTGCTTGCGGGCGAGGACGCACCCGAGCCGGCCTGGATGGATTCGCTCGAGGCGCAAATGGCCAGTGCCGGTTCGCTGCTGGCACAGGGTCGGGCCCGGCTGACCGCCCGGCTTCAGGAGGCACTCGCCGACGAGAGTCCCTCTCCCTTCGCTCGGCCGCATCTGGTCTATAGCCCCGCTGCG
Organism: uncultured Sphingomonadaceae bacterium; assembly: GCA_964422665.1. Taxonomy (GTDB): domain Bacteria; phylum Pseudomonadota; class Alphaproteobacteria; order Sphingomonadales; family Sphingomonadaceae; genus DASWIR01. The sequence goes on from CAYRCH010000123.1 coordinate 5,303, forward strand.
CCGCTCGAGGAGGAGGCACTGGCCGAAACACTGGCCAGGTCCCGATCGAAAGATCGCTCGGCGGGCCGCAGCCTGGTCGGTCCGCACCGCGATGAGCTCGACGTGACGATGGAAGGCACTGGGGCGCCAGCCGCCCAATGCTCGACCGGCGAGCAGAAAGCGATGCTGGTGGCAATGACGCTGGCCCATGCGGCACTGTCGGCGCAGGGGCGGCCCAGCCTGCTGCTGCTGGATGAGATCGCAGCGCATCTCGATCCGCTCCGGCGCGAAGCCCTGTTCGATCGGCTGCGCGTCAGCGGGGCGCAGGTCTGGATCACCGGAACGGAACACGCGCCGTTTGCCGACATCGAAGGCGAAGCTGCGATATGGGAAGTGGAACGCGGGACTGTGCGCCGCGTCTAACCCGGCGGCGGCAAGCTCTCCGCGACGTCATCGATCGTCGCCGACACCAGCCGCTCTATGCCGGGTGCAGTCGGATGGATCCGGTCGGGCTGCATCAGGCGCGGCTGGTCATATACCGGCTCGAGGAAGAACGGCACCAGCGCAGCACCATGTTTCGAGGCCAGTGCGGAGTACAAACCGTCGAATTCGGCCTGGAACTCGGCGCCCATATTCGGCGGCGCCCGCATTCCCATCAGCAGCACCGCAACATCCCGGTCCCGGAGTTCTTTCACGATCGCATCCAGATTGGCCAGTGTCTCGGAAGGTTCGATGCCGCGCAGCAGGTCGTTCCCGCCCAGCTCCACGATCGCCAGGTCGGGCGCCTGCTCCATGGAATCGAGCGCGAAGGCAAGCCGCTGGCGTCCCGCCGCGCTGGTGTCGCCAGATACTCCGGCATTGGTGACCCGCGCATTGATCCCTCGCGCACGCAGCGATGCCTCCAGCCGCGCCGGATAGCTTTCCGCCTGCTCCACACCGTATCCGGCGAACAGGCTGTTGCCGAAAGCGAGAATACGCAGCTCCGGTCCCATGACCGCCATCGCATCGCCTGCCTCGGTGCGACTGGTCGTCTCCGCTTGAGGAGCGTCGGGGGCGGGTACATCGCTGCCGCACGCCGCCAGCGCCAGAGCCGCCAGTATCGACAAATACCCGATGCGCATCGTCCAACCTTCTTGCTGACCTGACATGCCTATGCCATCGCGCATCTGTGACAAGCAAATCGGACAATATCAACGCGATCGAAGCGCGTGACCTGCGATTGACACTGGGAGAAGGCGAGGCCGCAGTCGAAATCCTGCGCGGCATCGACCTGACTGTAAGATCGGGAGAAACCCTGGCGCTGTTGGGGCCATCCGGTTCCGGCAAGAG
>CAYRCH010000124.1:0-6524 GCA_964422665.1 uncultured Sphingomonadaceae bacterium
GAGCAGAAGCTTCCCAAGCTTACGACGAGGGTTCGATTCCCTTCACCCGCTCCAGCCCGCCATCTTCGCCCAGCAATCGCCGATCGCGCCTGAAGCCGCGCGCATGCCGGCATTTTTCCTGACACTGCTCGCAACGGCCATCGCTTCGGCGGGAGCCCGCGACCAGATCCTCGTCGCCCGGCTGGTAGCCGCGCTCGGACCTTCGCGAGTCCTCCTTTCAGCCGGCTTCGTGGCGTCGGCCCTGAGCGCAGCTTTCGCCGCCTGGCTGGGAAGCCTGGTCGCCGACTGGCTTGCCGGCGACGCCAAGAGCATGCTCGTCGCTATCGCCCTGCTGCTGGCGGCTTTCGAGCTGAGCTGGCCCTGGCGCGCGCAGGAAGTCATCGAGCCGACACGGTCTTTCTTCGCTACATTGGTGGTCTTGCTGGCAAGGCAGGCGGGTGATGGCGCGCGTTTTCTCATCTTCGCGCTGGCCGCGGCTATGCCCTACCCCCTGCTGGCGGGGATCGGCGGCTTTCTCGGGAGTTCGGCCATGCTGGCGCTGGCGTGGAGTTCACCCGCCCTGTTCGAGCGCGACGGGACTTTGCGCCGACTGCGCCAGCTGGTCGCGCTGGTCCTTTTGGTTGCAGCGATCGCCACGGCCATCGCGGCGCGGAGACTCCTCGGCTGATCGGAACGATCGATCACTGATGCCATTCTTATACCGGAAACCCGAACATCGTTCGGCGGTAGAATGAATGAGTATGAGAAAGGATCAACCAATGGCCGAAAAAGGCGACAACGCAAAAAAGGCGCTGGTGGGCGCACTCAACGGAGCACTGGCCGATCACCTCGCGCTGTACGTAAAAACCAAGAACTTTCATTGGCACGTGGCCGGTCCGCGCTTCCGCGACCTGCACCTGATGTTCGACGAACAGGCGAAGCAGGTCATCGGCCTCGTAGACGTGATCGGCGAGCGGGTGCGCAAGAACGGCGCAGCCACACAGACGTCGATCGGATCCATCGCCAAAACGACTTCCATCGCCGACGAAGACGATACCGGGCTGTCAGCGGATAAGATGGTCGCCGAACTCCGCGACGATAATGCCAAGCTGATTGAGCGGCTGAAGGAAGTGAAGGAGACCTCCGAGCAGGCGGGCGATAACGCCACCAATGGCATGGTGGACGACTGGATCGACCAGGCCGAGGAACGCGTGTGGTTCCTCACACAGACACTGCAATAGACTTCAAAGCGGCCTGCTTAGGATCCGCGGGTAATTACGATCATACTGCAACATGCGGCAAATCACCGGCTAAGCTGATACAGGCCGCGCTGTGACCAGGCTCACCAGGTTCTTTCCGGCTCCGTTGCACCGGGCCACGCTGCGCGTAGCGTATGGCCTACGCCATCGCTGGCGGCTGCTCGCACGGCAAAGGATCGATGGCGTATCGGTGATCGCGCACGGCAGCTGCGGGGGAATCCTGCTGGTACGGCATTCTTATGGCCCCGCCGTTTGGGCGCTACCGGGCGGCGGTATGTCACCGAACGAGCATCCGCTCGCCGCGGCCGCACGCGAGATCCGCGAGGAGCTCGGATGCGCGCTGGAGGATCCACGTCTCGTAGCCCGGCTCGACGAAGAAGTTTCGGGCTCGCACCATGTCGGGCATCTCGTCGCCGCGCGGCTGGACGGGCGCCCTCGGCCGGACCGGCGCGAGGTTCTGGAGGCGCGCTTCTTCCTGCTCGAGGAATTGCCCGGCGACATCGGTGAAATGGCCCTCCGCCGGATTACGATCTGGCTGGAGCAGCAGCCACGCTAGAAGAGCTGCAACTGCACGTCCCGCGCCTCGGCGCGTTCCTCCGCTTCGCGCTCCAGCCCGCTCAGTGTGAGGCCCATCAGCCGCACAGGCATGGGGAGTGGAAGGATTTCCGCCAGTATCTCGCGCGCGATCCTCGCGAATTCCGCTTTGTCCGCCACCGGCCGCACCTGCGATTTTGCACGCGTGATGATCCGAAAGTCGGAAAATTTCAGCTTTAGCGTGACGGTTCGCCCGCATGCTTCGGCCTCGGCGATCCGGGTCCAGACGATATCAATGATCTCGTCGAGCGCTTCATTGAGCCCGGCGCCTGAAGAGATATCCTGCGCGTATGTGCGCTCGCCCCCCAGCGACTTACGGATACGATTGGGCCGCACCGGTCGAAGGTCGATGCCCCGCGCCGCGCGAAAAAGGTAATCGCCGAAGCTGCCGAATTGCGCGCGCAAGAAGGCAATATCTTTTCCTCTCAGGTCCGCACCGGTTTCGATCCCCAGCCGCGCCATCTTCTCGGCACCGCGCGGCCCGACCCCGTGAAACCGGCGCACCGGCAGGCCTGCAACGAAGTCCGCGCCCGCTCCCGGCCGGATCACGCACAGCCCGTCAGGCTTGTTCTGGTCGCTCGCCAGCTTGGCGAGGAACTTGTTGTAGGACACGCCGGCGCTGGCGGTAAGCCGGGTCTCTTCGCGGATCTGCTGGCGGATGAGCTCGGCAATGCGGGTCGCGCTGCCGATACCGCGCAGGTCTTCGGTGACGTCGAGATAGGCCTCGTCGAGGCTGAGCGGCTCGACCAGCGGCGTGAACCGCCGGAAGATCGCGCGGATCTGCCCGCTGACTTCGCGATATGTGTCAAACCGGCTGCGGCAGAATATCAGGCCCGGACAGAGGCGCTTCGCAGTGGCGGAAGGCATGGCGGAGCGGACGCCGAACTTGCGCGCCTCGTAACTGGCAGCGGCCACCACGCCGCGCCCGGACGATCCCCCCACCGCCACGGGCTTCCCGCGAAGTTCCGGATTGTCGCGCTGCTCGACGCTGGCGAAGAAGGCGTCCATGTCGACATGGACGATCTTGCGCAGGCCGCCAGCCTCGTCATCCTCATCCCACGCTGCGGCCTCGCTTGCCATGGCGCAAGGATAGGCGGCGCAGCGCGATTCGTCAGCCATTGCCCGCCAGGCAGAGAATTTCAATTTGCCAAGCCGGTCAGGGGGGTTAGTGGGCACGCCATGGGCACGCTGACGACAGAGTCTGAACGCCGGACCATCGGCCAGCGCGAACTTGTCGTGATGGTGGCGATGCTGATGTCGCTCAATGCCCTGTCGATCGACGGGATGCTGCCTGCGCTAGACGAGATCGCTTTCGAGTTCGGTGTCGGCGACGGCAATCAGCGTCAGATGGTGGTGGCGGTGTTCCTGCTGTCGACCGGCTTCGGCAGCCTGTTGCCCGGCTCTATCGCCGATCGGTTTGGCAGGCGACCCGTGCTGCTCGTCTCGCTCGGCTTCTATGCGGTGCTCTCGGCGCTGGTGGCGCTGGTCCAGGATTTCCAGCTGCTGCTGGTGCTGCGCTGCCTCACCGGACTGATCGGAGCTTCGCTGATGGTCGTGCCCATGGCCATCATTCGCGACCGTTACGAGGGCGACCGGATGGCGAGGTTGATGAGCCTGGTCTCGGCGGTGTTCATCACCGTACCGGTGATCGCGCCCAGCCTGGGACAGGCGGTGCTGCTGTTCGCCGGATGGCGCTGGATCTTCATAGCGCTGGCCATTCTCGGCATACTGGCGGCCTTCTGGGTGTCGCTGCGCCTGCCCGAAACGCTCGAACCGGACCACCGGCAGGGCGTCAATCTGACGATCATCGCGCGCAACATGCTGCAAGCGATCTCCACGCGTGAGGCGACCGGCTACGTGCTCGGCACAATGCTGCTGATCGGCAGCGTGTTCGGCTATATCAACAGTGCGCAGCAGCTGATCGGGGAACATTTCCGCGCCGGCGACTGGTTTCCGGTGATCTTTGGCGCCACGGCGGCGATGATGGCGGTCGCCAGCATCGTCAATTCCCGGATCGTCGAACGGTTCGGGGCCCGGCGCGTGTCCCACACCGGCGTGCTTGTGTTCATCGTCGTCAGCGCCGTCCAGCTCTGGGCGGCGCATTACCGGCCGGACAGCCTCGCCTGGTTCATCCCGCTGATGTCGATCAATCTCGGGCTGCTCGGCTTCCTCGGAGCCAATTTCGGTTCCATCGCGATGCAGCCCTTCGCCCGGATTGCCGGGGCTGCCAGCTCGATCCAGACCTTCTTCCGCATGTTCGGGGCGGCGCTGGTCGGGCTTGCGATCGGCCAGGCCTATGACGGCACCGCCCGGCCATTGGCGATGGCACTGCTGAGCTGCAGCCTGCTGGCGCTGGCCTTCGTGCTCTACAGCGAGAAAGGCCGGCTGTTCCGCCGCAAATATCCACCGCGCCAGCTGCTCGACTTCTGATGGGAAGCGCCGGATGACGGGATCGTACGACCTGATCGTCATCGGTGGCGGAGTGAACGGCGCCGGGATTGCCCGCGATGCAGCGGGCCGAGGTGCCAGCGTGCTTCTGCTGGAAGCCCGCGACCTGGCCAGCGGTACCTCCAGTGCTTCGACCAAGCTGGTCCATGGCGGGCTGCGCTATCTCGAATATTACGAATTCGCGCTGGTGCGCGAGGCGCTGCAGGAGCGCGAGAAGCTGTGGCGCATAGCGCCCCACATCATCCACCCGCTGCGCTTTGTGCTGCCTGTCACGGAAGGGATGCGCCCGGCCTGGATGCTGCGCGCCGGACTGTTCCTCTATGACCATATCGGCGGACGGCGGTCGTTGCCGGGAACCCGCAGCCTCGATTTTGCGCGCCACCAAGCGGGTACGCCCCTGCAGTCCGGACTGAAGCGCGGCTTCGAATATTCGGACCTGTGGGTCGACGATGCGCGGCTGGTGGTGCTGAATGCGCTCGATGCGAAGGAGCGCGGGGCGGAAATCCGCACCCATACGCCGGTAGGGTCGGCGCGGCGGGACGGAGAATTCTGGCTGGTCGAAACCTCAGATGGTGAGTTCGCAGGAAGGGCGCTGGTCAATGCCGGAGGCCCCGGCGCGGACGACGTCGCGAAGCTGGCTGGCGAAACGCCGCGCTACGGCATCCGCCGGGTGCGCGGATCGCATATCATCACGCGCCGCCTGTTCGATCACGACTACGCCTATATCTTCCAGCTTCCCGATACGCGGATCTGCTTTGCCATTCCCTATGTAGGGGAGTTCACCCTGATCGGCACGACCGACCGCGACCATCCCGGCTCTCTGGAACAGGTGCATGCGGCCCAGGATGAGGTCGAATATCTGTGCGCAGCGGCCAGCCGCTACTTCGCGCAGCCCGTCACGCCGGCCGATGTGGTCCACACCTATGCCGGCGTGCGGGCGCTGATCGATGACGGGTCCAGCAGGCCCGAGGCCGCGACCCGCGGCTATCGCCTGCCGATCAGCGAGCCCGGCGAAGGCGCCCCGCTGCTGGGCGTCTATGGCGGCAAGATAACCTCTTATCGCCACCTTGCCGAAGCCGCGGTGGACAAACTGGCCGGGAGGCTGCCGGCACTGTTGGGGGATGCCTGGACCGCGCGCGAGCCGCTGCCCGGCGGGGATTTCCCCACCGATGGACAGGGCGACCTGATCGAGGCTCTCCGGCAGGAATATCCGTTCCTGACCGAGCCGGATGCCACCCGTATCACCCGCGCCTATGGCACGAGGGCCCGGCGCTGGCTGGCGGATGCCCGGCACCGGAGCGATCTCGGCCGGGATTTCGGCGCCGGGCTGAGCGAGGCCGAAATCGACTATCTCTGCCGCGTGGAATGGGCCGAAAGCGCCGAGGACATACTCTGGCGGCGCAGCAAGCTCGGCCTGCATATGAGCGGCGCCGAGCGGGACGCCGTCGCGGACTATCTGGGCGGGTAAGGCCCCTCCCGCTTGCGGGAGGGGTTGGGGTGGGCATGAGTTCTCAAGTGCCCACCCCGCTGCGACTAGGCCGCTGACGCGACCAAGTCTCGCTAACCCTCCCGTGAACGGGAGGGGCGGACTCGCTACTCCGTGTGGCTGATATGCCTCCGGAAGGTCTCGGGAAGGAACAGTATTCCCACTACCAGCGTCAGCACCGCCATCCCGATCGGGTACCACAGCCCGGCATAGATATTGCCCGTCGCCGCGACCATGGCGAAAGCGATGGTCGGCAGGAACCCACCGAACCAGCCATTGCCGATATGGTAGGGAAGGCTCATCGCGGTGTAGCGGATACGGCTCTGGAACAGCTCCACCAAAAGCGCGGCGATCGGCCCGTAGACCATCGTCACCAGCAGCACGAGAATGGTCAGGATCGCGACGATCATCGGCTTGTTGATCGCTTCGGGATCGGCCGCGGCCGGATAGCCTGCCTCTTCCAGTGCGCCGGTCAGCGCGCCGCGGAAAGCCGCTGCGCTTTCGGCAGGGGGCATCGAATTGGCCAGCGAGGGCAGCGCGACCGGCCCGACACGGACCAGCGTATCCGACCCGCTCACCAGGTCGATATTGTCATAGGGAACGCCGGTCTGCGCCAGCGCGCGTTTGGCTACGTCGCAGCCTGTCGTGTCGAAGGGATTGCGCCCGACCGGATCGAACTGGAACGAGCATGTCGCCGGATCGGCTTCGACAATAATCGGCGAGGTTTGCTGGGCCTGGGCAAGCGCCGGATTGGCCGC
>CAYRCH010000125.1:0-6516 GCA_964422665.1 uncultured Sphingomonadaceae bacterium
CTCCGAAGGCAGAGGTCACAGGTTCGAATCCTGTCGGGTGCGCCAGCTTTTCCGAAAGCGGCGCGGGCTGAAAATTATCCGAATATTAACCGAACTTGCCCATTCTCCCCTCGGGGGAACTGCCCCGCTGCGTTCGACAACTGCCGTGCGCTTCCGGGCAGAAAGATGCCCGGACCCCTGCGGGAACCTCCCGACTCCGGTCATCGCGATCCCGCCTGAAGCCGAGCAAGCGGTTTCGGGGGGAAGCAGGGTAGCAAGTGCATGAAGTCCGGGTCGAAACAGGAATTGCAGGAGGAGGTCGCCCGGCTGCGTGCCGAGATTGACCGCCTCAAGAACACTCGCAGCGCAGGCGAAAGCGAAGTGCGCGCGATCCTGGATGCATTGCCCGACAGTGTGAAGGTCTTCGATGAGGACCGTCGCCTGGTCTATATCAACCCCAAAGGCCTCGATCTGCACCAGGCCCCCGATCTGGACACGCTTTCGCAGCCAGGCATCGAAACCGTGGCGCCGGAATATCTGGGCCAGGTTATGGATGTCCACCGGCGGATCCTTGCCGGGGAGACTGTGGTCGGCACCTACGAACTTGTAGGGCTCGAAGGGCGGCGCGTGCATGTCGAAACGCGTGCCCTTCCTTTTCCCACGCCCGGCGGCGGCAGGGGGCATATGTGCCTATCCCGCGATGTCACGGAACGCGTGGAGGCGGACCACGCGCTCCGGCGCAGCGAGGAAAGGCTGCGCCTGGTGCAGGAAGCCACCGCCTTTGCCGATTTCGAGGCCGGCATAGAGGGCCTTTCCTTTTTCAGCGAGCGCTTCGTCGAACAGGTCGGCCTTCCGGCCGATACGAACTTCATAACGCATGCGGACTGGCTCAAGCTGGTCCATCCGGATGATCGCGACCATTTTCTGCATGAGATCGGACGCAGCATCGCGTTCGAGGAATCCTGCCATTTCGAATTTCGCATCATCAGGGCCGATACGGGCGAAGTTCGCTGGCTCTACAGTTGCGCCAAGATCGAGCGTAACGAAGAAGGCATCGTCATTCGCAGCGTCGGGGCCCATCTCGACATCACCGAACGCAAGCGCGCCGAAGAAGCCTTGCGCGAAAGCGAGGAACGTTTCCGCCTCGCCGCGGAGGCTGCCGGCCTCGGTGTATGGGACTACGACGCCGTCCTCGACCAGCGCGAATGGTCCAGCCGCTTGCGCGAGATATTCGGCATTCCCCAGGATGCGCCGGCAAAGCTGGAAACGGCCGTCCAGTGCGTTTGCGCCGACCAGCGGGCCACGTTCGTGCAGGACCTGGAAGATATCAGGGCGGGCAAGAAGGAGCGCTTCAACCGGGCCTTGCGGATCAACCGGCTGAGCGACGGGTGCGAGCGCTGGGTCGCCTTCAGTGCCTGGCGCTCTCACAAGACCGACAGCCTGACACGCCGTATCATCCTGACCGTGCGCGATGTCACCGACGAGAAGACCGCGGAAGAGCGCGTGCGCTGGAGCGCCAATCACGATGCGCTGACCGGCCTCGCAAACCGTGTCCAGTTCCAGGAGCGGCTTGGCCGGGCCGTGAGCGCTGCGCGCGAAACCGGCTGCGCGGCGGGCATCCTCCTGCTCGATCTCGATCAGTTCAAGCAGGTCAATGACACGTTGGGTCACGATGTCGGCGATCTCCTGCTGAAGATGATCGCGGCCCGCTTGCGTGAAGTCGTGAGCGAAAAACACACACTCGCTCGTCTCGGCGGGGACGAGTTCGCCGTCGTGGTTCCCGACCTCCACAGCGAGATGGATTTGCTGCAGCTCTCCCGCTCCATCTTCCAGCGGATGCGCGAACCGTTCGTTCATGACGGCCGGGTTCTCGATTGCCGGATCAGCTGCGGTGCGGCGATATACCCCTTGCACGGGGCCAGCACGCCCGAGCTGCTCAAGAACGCCGATATCGCGCTCTATGCCGCGAAGTCGGCGGGCGGTATGGTGGTGATGATGTTCGAACCGAAGATGCGCGACCATATCCGTCGGCGCGTATCGATGGTCCAGCGCGCTCGGGCCGCGATTCGCGACGACCGGGTAGTTCCCTACTACCAACCCAAGCTCGATCTGGTTCGCGGTTCGATTTATGGTTTCGAAGCGCTGTTGCGCTGGCGCATGCCCAATGGGCGGATCGGGCAGCCTGCGGCCATCGAGGCGGCGTTCGAGGACCTGGAAGTCGCCGCCGCCATAAGCGACCGCATGATCGACCGCGCTATAACCGACATGCGCGGCTGGCTCGATCGCGGCGTCGCCTTCAACCACGTGGCGGTCAATGCCGCGGCCGCAGAATTTCGCAGCGACAATTTCGCCGAGCGGGTGCTCGAGCAATTGCGCCGCGCCGAGATACCGACGAGCTGCTTCCAGATCGAGGTAACAGAGTCGGTGTTTCTTGGCCGCGGTGCGGAATATGTTCATCGCGCGCTCGCGCTCCTAAGCGCCCAGGGCGTGAAGATCGCCCTCGATGATTTCGGCACCGGTTACGCCTCGCTGAGGCATCTGAAGGATTTCCCGGTCGACCTTATCAAGATCGACCAGAGCTTCGTCCGCGATATGGAAACCGATCCCGGTGACGAGGCGATTATCCGTGCGGTGATCAATCTCGGCCGCAGTCTGGGGATCCTCGTGGTGGCCGAGGGCATCGAAGCGTCGTCGCAGGCCGAACGGCTGCTGCGCATGGGATGCGATTTCGGCCAAGGCTTCCTGTTCTCGAAAGCGGTCCCGGCCAACCGCGTCCCTGCACTGGTGGGCAAGCTATCCAGGAAGGTGCCGTTGGATCGCCTGATGCTGGAAAAACACCGGCTGCGCCTGGTCGCCAACCGGCGGTGACTGGCGCAGCGTACTAGCTCCAGCCGTCATCCAGGAACCGCACGGCGCAGGCGGCAAGAAATGCTGCGCCTCTGGGCAGAACGGTCTCATCGACCATCATCTTGCTTGAATGAATGCCGCAGCAGCTCTTCCAGTCGGCCCCTTGCTCCGCGACTCCCAGGAAGAACATCGCCCCGGGGACTTTCTCGAGCACGTAGGAGAAATCTTCGGCGCCCATGATGGGGTCGGGCAGGCGGTGCCAGCCTTCGGCCCCTCCCATCTCCGTCGCGATCTTCTCTCCCAGCGTGACTGCGCGCGTGTCGTTCATCGTCACGGGAAAGCCTTCCGCGATGCGGACTTCGGCGCTGCAGCCATGGGCCGAGGCGATGCCTTCCGCGAGCCGGGCGATGTCGCCGTGCACCGCTGCGCGGCGGCCCGAGGATAAGGTTCGGACCGTCCCTTTGAGCACTGCCCGGTCGGCAATGATATTATGCGCGCTGCCTGCATCGAGCTGCGCCACGGTGATGATGGTGGCTTCAGCCGCGTTGTAACGCCGCGTGACCAGCGATTGCAGGGCCAGCACGATTTCCGCTGCCACGGGTACCGGATCGAGGGCGTCGTGCGGCATCGAGGCATGGCCGCCGCGCCCCATTACCGCGATCTCGAACTGGTCCGCTGCTGCGAGCATGGCCCCGTCGCGGCCGGCAATCACACCGTGTGGGGAGTTGGGCATGATGTGGAGCGCGAAGGCCGCGTCGGGCAGCGGCCAATCTCCGACCCCGCCCAACAACCCGTCCTCGATCATGAAGCGGGCGCCGTGATACCCTTCCTCGCCGGGCTGGAACATGAAACGGACCTCGCCGGCAAACTCGCCTGCTCGCGCTGCGAGGATCCGGGCCGCCCCGGCCAGCATTGCGGTATGCGTGTCATGGCCGCAGGCGTGCATTCTTCCTGGGATTTTCGAAGTGAACGGCAAACCGGTGTGTTCTTCCATCGGCAGCGCGTCCATGTCGCCCCTGAGCAGCACGGCCGGCCCGGGTTTCGACCCTTGCAGGATGGCGACCGCCCCGGTTGTGGATGGGCCTTCGCGCCACTCCAGCGGCAGGTCCGCGAGCTCGCTGCGCACCTTGGCCAGGGTGAGCGGGGTCTGCAGCCCCAGTTCCGGCTCCGCGTGAATCGCGCGTCTGAGCTCCACTATCCGGCCGGCATGGGAGCGCGCATCGGCAAGCAGTTGTTCGGTCAGCATCGGCAGGTCTTAGCCTGCCCTCTCTCCCGCCGCCAGATCGTTCGCCACCGCCGTCCATGCGCGGTTATGCGCCCGGATCGAGAATACCAGTAGCACGTTCAGCACCACTGCTTGATAGGCAAAGAACCAGATCGGGCTGCCGGCGAACATCCCCAGGCCGAGCACGATCGCTCTCGGGTTCGGGCCAAGATAGCGCCAGATCCTTGCCAGCGGCGGGACCTGCGCCGCAATCGCCCCGCGAAAGCGTTCCATGGCCGCGGGATCGCCGCTGCGACGCTCCTTCTCGGCGTCCAGCGCCCCGGTAATCGGCGTCACGCCGGCGGCTACGGCCAGATAGGCCGAGGCAAGCCCGCCCAGCCCGCCCTTGCGCGTCGCGGCGTCTTCACCGCTGTGAGTCGTCTTCAGCCAGGGCTTGTCGTAATACCACCACTGGTAGGACCGGCGCTGCACCTCGATATGGTTGGACTGGACGATGTGGCTGATCCCGGCAACGGCCATGATCGGCCAGGCCAACCACCCGATTTGCGCCTGAAGCAGTGCCGCAAGGATGAAGTAGAGCACGATGTGGCTGCCATAGTCGCAGATCCCGTCGACCATTTCGCCGACCGGACTGGCCTTGCCGGTCAGCCGCGCAAGGTCGCCGTCCGCGCCGTCGACCACGTGCCAGGACATGTGGAGCGCCATGCCCAGCGCTGCGCTCCACGGGTAGCTGAGCCCGGCCGGCTGGGCGTAGGCGATGCCGGCCGCCACCACCATCAGCCCCCCGACGACCGAGACCATGTTGGGGCTGATCGGAGTGTGCGAAAGCACCTTCGCCAGCTGCCATGCCAGCGGATGATAAATCCGGAAATTGAGCCAGTCCTCGAGCTCGCGGGGCCGTTTCGGCGCGGTGCCGGCGGGGACGCCGGGAGAGGGAGCGGGTCCGTTCATTCCGAAAATTGCTTTCTCGACTCCACAGGGCATGTGGCAACTATGCCGCACCACATTCATCACCTGGCTTTGAAAATCCGGCTAAACGCCTTGACTTCCCTAGGCAAGTCCGGCTCGAACGGGTCTTGCACAATGGCCACAGTAACGTTGCAGTTGCGTGACATCACCTCAGGCTTGCTTGACGGGGCGGTAAGGGTTTGCTTTGCCGCGCCGATCATTGACGCGGTTCTGTAACAAACACCGCGCCCCTCGCAGAAGGAATATTATTCGATGAAGCCCATCAAGGTCGCCATCATTGGTGTCGGCAACTGTGCCAGTTCGCTGGTCCAGGGCGTGGCCTACTACCGCAAGAACAATTCGGCAGGAGGCCTGATTCATCCGGACATCGGCGGCTATACGGCCGGCGACGTGGAATTCGTGATGGGCGTCGACGTCGACCGCCGCAAGGTCGGCAAGGACATTGCCGAGGCCATCTTCGAAGGCCCCAACAACACGGCGGTGTTCGAGAGCGACGTCCCGATGACGGGCGCCAAGGTGATGATGGGCCGCGTTTCCGACGGCGTCGCGGACCACATGACCGAGGTCGGCGACAAGGGTTTCATCGTCGCGGACGCCCCCGAAGCCGACAAGGAGTCCATCGTTGCCGCGCTGAAGGAAAGCGGCGCCGAAGTGCTGCTGAACTTCCTGCCCGTCGGTTCGCAGGACGCGACCGAATTCTACATGGAATGCGCGCTGGAAGCCGGGGTTGGCGTGGTCAACTGCATGCCGGTGTTCATCGCCAGCCGCCCGGAATGGGAACGCCGCTTCGCCGAAAAGCGCCTGCCGATCGTGGGCGACGACGTGAAGGCACAGCTGGGCGCGACCATCGTCCACCGCGTGCTCTCGAGCCTGTTCGGCGCCCGCGGCGTGAATGTGGAGCGGACCTACCAGCTCAACACCGGCGGCAATACCGACTTCATGAACATGCTCGACCGGCAGCGGCTGGGATCGAAGAAGGAATCGAAGACCGAGGCGGTGCAGGCCATGCTCGCCCAGCGGCTCGAGGACGAGAACATCCATGTCGGCCCGTCCGACTATGTTCCCTGGCAGAAGGACAACAAGCTCTGCTTCCTGCGGATGGAAGGCAATCTCTGGGGCAATGTCCCCATGAATCTCGAACTGCGCCTGTCGGTGGAAGACAGCCCGAACAGCGCGGCCGTGGTCATGGACGCGATCCGCTGCGTCAAGCTGGCGCTGGAGCGCGGCGAAGGCGGGGCTCTGACCGGCCCGAGCGCGTTCTACTGCAAGCATCCGCCGCAGCAGTTCAATGACGACCTCGCCGCGCAGATGGTCGACGAATTTATCGGCGGTACCACGGCTCTGGCCGCGGAATAATCCTGCCGGAATTTCGAAGCGGCGCCGGAGGCTTTCGGGCTTCCGGCGCCGTCTTCATTGGAGAGGTCGATGGACGCTGTCATCATCGCTGCGGGATACGGCTCGCGCCTGCGCGCGCTGGGCGATTCCAAGCCGCTGAC
>CAYRCH010000126.1:0-6516 GCA_964422665.1 uncultured Sphingomonadaceae bacterium
TTCACCTGCTGCACGCCGTCGACCACCACTGCGACCGAAGGCTCCGAATTGCGGGCCTGGGTGATGCCGCGAATGACGATGAAGGCGTTGCCCGCGTTCTGCGTCTCGACCAAAGTCACATTGGGCGTGAGCGCGACGAAGTCGGCTGGCTTGACGATGCCCGCGTTCTCGATCGTTTCGGAGTTGAAGGCGGTGATCGCCGCAGGCGTATCCTGCAGTTCGTCGGATCGCCTGAGGCCGGTGACGATAATGGTGTTGCCGGACCGTTCGGCCTCGTCAGAGCGAACGTCAGCCGGTTCGGAATCCTGGGCAAATGCCGGGGCGGAAAGCCCCATGGCCATCGCTGCGAGCGATGCGCCCGCAAGTGGGCGCCGAACGCGATGAGTCATATTTCCTCCCCCCAATTATGTTTATGGGCGGGGAACTATATGCCTTTCCGCGATCCCTGCAAAGGAGGCCGTCGGGAGCGCCTAATCGGCCGCGCTCTCCCGCGCAGTTCGGCTGTTCGGCCCGACCTGTGCGAAATAGTTGGTGACGCCGTCGGGGTCAGACAGCCAGATGGTGGTCAGGTCGAAACCGTTCAATTTATTGAGCGGTGTCTGCACTTCGATCCCGCCGCGATGTTTGGCCTTTGCATCGACCATCGCCGCGTCGCTCACGATATACTGGATACCCGCGCTGCCATTGTCGTTCGGCAAATCGCCGCCTGAGTGAAACAACATGATGGTCGTCTCGCCGTTGCGGTACGGATAGAGCCTCGTTCCCGGCACAGGCCCATCCACTGGCGGCAATTCCTCGAGCCCGACGAAATCGCGATAGAACGCGCGGCTCTCCTCGAGGTCGGAGACATTGATGCCGACGCCCACGCCGTCGTCCGAATTGTCCTTCGCACCCGGCCTTGCGAGGATCACGATATCGAACCCGCCCGGATCCCGGACGAGCGCCTGATACACGCCGTCTTCCCGCGCCGTGAACTCGGGCTCGGCGAAACCGGCCTCCGCGAAACGCCGCTTCACCACCTCCGCATCCGGGTATGTCAGCATGAAGTAACGGATGCCCGTCGCCTTATCCAGACCGCCGGGATGATATTCCGGGCCTTCCGGCAGGCCGGCCGAGAGCTTGATCTGCCCGCCGCCCACGCCGGTGAGGATCATCTGCTGCGATGCAGTGAGCTGGACCGGGCTCAGCGAGCGCAGCGCCAAGGCTTCGGTATAGAACTTCACCATCGCTTCTGTCTGTTCGCGCGGGAAGCGGCGAAATACGTTCATGAAATCCGCAGTGAAGAGGTGGCTGGTCGTGGACGAAAGCTGCTCTTCGCTGAGTTCGCCCGGCTTGTAGGCGAGGTTCTCGTCCACATTCATGATCGCGCCTTCGGGCGTGCGAAACTCTCCCTGAGCCGAGGCGCAGGCCGCCAGCGCCAGGGCCGCGGCCCCGATAGAAATTCTGAGGCTTTTCATGGGCTTTTCCTCTCCAGTTCCAGCCAATTATTCGGGCAGCGCAAAGGCAACCAGTGCTTCATTGTTGAGCGGCCTACCGTCCGGCCCGCGCGGCAACGGGCCGCCGAATGCCGAACCCGATGCCATCACCGCGACATATTGCCGGCCGTCCTTGCCGCGATATGTAACAGGCACTGTCATAGCGGCATAATCGAGCCGCTCCTGCCACAATATCTTGCCGCTTGCGGCTTCGAAGGCGCGAAAGACATTGTCCGATGTTGCGCCGATGAAGACCAGTCCGCCGGCAGTCGCGATCGGCCCGCCGAACGTATTGTTGGCGCCGGTCTCGCGCTTGCCCTCGGGCAGCGCCTCGGTCGTACCAAGCGGCACGGTCCACAGCACTTCGCCCGTATTCCCGTCCACCGCATGGAGATTGCCCCATGGCGGGCGAATGCACGGCAGGTTCACCGTCTCGCCATCATCCGTCTCATAGCTGGCGTTGAAGCCAGAATACGCGCCCGGCCCTAGCAGGCTTCCACGGTCGTAAGGCTGATCGGAGCCGCTAGTGCCCCGGCCATAGTCGCCTTCGGGATCGCGTTTCTCGATCCAGCCGATCGAACCGCTTTCGGAAGTGTTGATGTACACGATTCCGCGCGCCGGATCTGCCGCGCTGCCGCCCCAGTTCGAGCCGCCATTATGCGGCATGTTGATCGACGCTCGCGGCGGATCGCCGGGCTCGCGGAGGAAGAAGGGCGTGAACGGCCCTGCGTTGAAGAAAGTTCCGCCATAGGAATCGAGCAATGCGCGGCAGGCGGCGGCATGCTGCTCCGAAGTATCCTCCGGAGTAACCACGTCCTCCTCGGTCCAGCGCATCCGGTTCAAGGGTTTGGGTTTGACCGGAATGGGCTGCGTCGGATGATAGTATTCGCCCGGGACATTTGCGGCGGCGACGAAATGCTCGTTCACGCCGTGGATCGGCTCGCCCGTTTCGCGATTGAGGATGTACATAAGTCCCGGCTTGCCAGTCAGCGCCAGCGCGGGGATCTTCTCTCCGTCCTTCTCCACATCGAACAGGACAGGCGGAGCCGGCTGGTCCCAGTCCCACAGATCGTGGTGAATGGCCTGGAAGTGCCAGCGATACTCACCAGTCTGGATATCCACAGCGACTAGAGAGTTACCAAACAGGTTCGCGCCGGGCCGGTCGCCGCCCCAGTAATTGGGGCCCGGGCTGCCCAGCGTCATGTAGAGAAGGTTATTGTCCGGATCGGCAGTCGTGTACCAGATCCACATATTGGCGCCCGGCCGTTCTTTCCAGCCATCGTCGAGCCACGTCTCGTGGCCCACTTCGCCGGGCCCCGGCACCGTGCGGAACCGCCAGAGCAGTTCGCCTGTGCGGGCATCGAATGCGCGGCTGTCTCCCGCCGGCCCCTTGGATATTTCGGGCGTGTTCGCGCCGATCACCATGACATTGCCGTAGATCGAAGGGGGATAGGGGTAAGGTGCTCCGTCGAATTCGATCGAGCCGCCATCGCCAAAGGCGGTGTCGACCTCC
This sequence comes from uncultured Sphingomonadaceae bacterium, assembly GCA_964422665.1. Lineage (GTDB taxonomy): Bacteria > Pseudomonadota > Alphaproteobacteria > Sphingomonadales > Sphingomonadaceae > DASWIR01. The sequence goes on from CAYRCH010000126.1 coordinate 2,989, forward strand.
CCAGTGGCCGCCTGAAGGGCGACGAGGCCGTTGCCCGTGGAATAGAAGATGCGCGCACCGGCATCGCCTTCGCCTGGCCAGTATGAGACACCGCGGCGGACAAGCCCGCTCGACACGTCGTGCCGCCACAATTCGCGGCCTGTATGCGCCTCCAGCGAGACGATCGCATTGCCGAGCGGCAGATACATGATCCCGTCGATTACTATCGGCACCGAACCGCCAAGCAAGGCCGCGCCGCCATTGGGCCGAAGCCGAAACGACCAGGCTTCCTGAAGATCACCTACATTCGCCGTATTGATATCATCCAGGGGCGAATAGCGCGTGCCGCCCATATCGCGCGCATAGCGCGGCCAGTCGGCGCTATCGACCTCGCTGCCCGGCTGCGCCTGGAGCGCTCCGGACAAGACCGTGACCGCTAATGTTGCCGCAATAACCCTCCGCCGCATCCCCATCCCTTTTTCTTAGCTCGGTAAGCGTCGGTGGTAGCCCTGCGCTGTGACCGGGGTCAATGGCGGGTATGGGATGCGCTCAGGCGTTTTCGGTCTTGCCAGTGATCAGCGCGGTTTCCTTGGCAGTCGATGCGGGCCCCGTGTTGCGCTTGTTGAGGCCGAACTCGCGCGGGTTGCGGTCGAACAGGTCGGGGTCTCCGGGGCGCTGCTCCAGCCCGAATATGTTCGACAGGCCCGGATGGCGGCCAAGTCCGCCATAGAGATCGAACCCGCGATCGATCCAGTCGCGCAGCGGATCGTCCTTCGCCAGCGCCGGCGTGTCCGCCACGGAAGCAAGCCACAGGAAACAGGCGAGCAGGCGGAAATCGACATAGTTGGGGCTCTCGCCTCCGAACCACTTGTTGTCGCGCAGCGTATTGCGCAGCGGCTCGAGATCGGCGGATATCTTCGGCAGCCGGTCTTCCCGCCCGGTCACGATATCTTCCAGCTTGCCGCCCATCATCCTTGCGCGGCTTTCGGTGACATATTCGTGATCCACTTCCAGCGAGCGATCCCGATAGCTCTTTACATAGCAGCGCATCCACGGGCCAACTGCGGTCTGCCACAGCCAACCCTCGATGAACTGGGCGCAGACCTTCACCGAAGGATCCCCGATCAGGGTCTGACGATCCGGATATTTCTCGTCGAGATATTCGGCGATCAACCAGCTATCGAGTACCCATTCGCCATCGTCTATGATCGCCGGCAGCCGCTCGGTCTTCCCGCCGGTGCGTTCGAGAATGCCGGTGAAGCCGCCGGGCACGATTTCCATCTCGAACCCCTTGTGCGCGACCGCGTATTTGGTCGCCCAGACAAAGGGGCTGATCGTTGCCCCGCTGGCCACCTGAAGGTCATAGAGCGTGATCATATTGTTGGCGGCCATGTGCGTCCTCTCGAGAGTGTTTGTTGATTCGGTCCGGTTCTACGCCTGCGGCACGATCCGTGCCAAGCACGATCAGAAATGTCTTGCGACGGTGAGCGCATTTGCCTGGATCATTGCCGCCTTGCCAATTTGCAGAATTCGGGCGATCCCGCTGACATGTCTCAGACTTCCCTCCGCCTCAGCTTCTTCAAGCTCAACACCGCCAATATGGACGCGGCGCTGGAATTCTATCGCAATGCGTTCGGCTTTTCCGTCATCATGACGTTCGATGAGCGGGATTTTCTCGAGCACATCCTGGCCCTTCCGGAGCAGGAAAGCGGGCCGAACCTGCTGCTGGTGCAATACAAGGATGGGCGCGACGTCACACCGGGGCCGGGTCACGGACCGGTGGGCTTCAACACTTCAGACATCAACGCAGTGTTCGACCGCGCGATTTCGAATGGGGCGAAATGCCTCATACCCATTTTCGAAACGGGCGGAGTGAAAGTGGCCATCCTTGCCGATCCCGACGGGCATGAAATCGAGCTGGTCCAGCTGCCCTCCTCAGGTTGATAACCTAGAGGGCCGGCATGGGCCGGTTCTCATCGATCACGGATAGGGCCGGATAGGCGGGATCCTGCAACACGGCCGATAACAGGAAGCTTTCCACCGCATCGCATTGAGGATTGCCTCCGCGATCGCGCCGGTACCAGAGGAGTCTCCAGTCCTCGAGCGGATAGAGTTGGACGACGGTATCCCGCATGGCAGGGGTCATGATGGCGTCTGAAAACGAGGATACACCGAGGCCGCGGTCCAGCATCGCCGCCATCACGTCGTAATATTGGGTATGACCCACGACATCGCGCGGACGGATCCCGTACCGATCGAAAGTCGTCAGCACATCGCGCTCCTGCGTGCCGCCTGCGAGCGGAAGGATAAAAGGCAGTGCATTGAGCTCTTCCACGCTCAGAGGAAGCTTCTTGCCTTCGGCAAACTTCTTGTGACCATAGACACCGCCGCGCACCATCGCGAGATGGCGCATATACGGATCGACAGCTCGATCCGCCCGCCGATGGACCAGGGCAAAGTCGAAATCGCTGTCCTCCAGGTCGTAGGCCAACCGGTTGCTGGGCGGGCGGGTGACGAAGTCGAATTCGATCATCGGGTTCGCAGCAAAGAAGCGCCCCAGCTTGGGGCGGACAAAATAGTCGGCAAGCCCCTGCCCCACGAGAACGCGGAAGCGGACGAGTTCCGATTTCTGCGGCTCCTTCCGCCGATGGCTGGCGAGCCTGTTTCCGGCCTCTTCGAAGAGTTTCAGATCGTCGGCGAAGGCGGCGCCTTCCGGCGTCAGCGTAGGCCGCTGCCCCGGCCGGCGCGCCAGAAGCGTCAGGCCGAGTTGGTCTTCCAGCGTCTTCATCTGGTTGCTGACCGACGCCTGGGAAATGCCGAGCAACTCGGCACTGCGCCGGAAACTCCTCGTGGCGCAAAGGCTTGCGAAAACTTCCAGCTGGCGAAGAGTGAAAGGCAGAGGTGACATTATGGGTTCCGTTTGAACTCATAACCCAGAATGAATACCTTGTCATCACTTTGCCGTGGGTTGCTTCGACCCCGCTCTCTGGCGCACCCGCGCTGTCACAAAGGGTTTTGAACCTTGGGGAGGGAAGACGTGAAATCCATCAATACCATTCGTGCGCGTGCAATCCGGAGCCGCATGCTCGTGGCCGGGGCCAGCGCCATTGCGCTGGCGGTCGGCGGCCAGGCCAGCGCGCAGGATACTGCAGCCGAGGAATCCGAAAGCGAAGACCGGGCGATCATCGTCACGGGCTCGCGCCTGATTATCCCTGATGGGATGCAGGCCCCCAATCCGGTCACGGTTGTCGCCGCCGAAGACCTCGAGGCGATTTCGCCGGGACAGATGATCTCCAGCGTCAGCCAGCTGCCGCAGTTCGTCGGCAACGAGACTCCGCAAAGCTCCAACTTCTTCGTCCGGTCCGGCACCGGCACCCTCAACCTGCGCGGCCTGGGCGTCAATCGTACGCTGACCCTGCTAAACGGGCGCCGGATGCCGACCTCCAGCGCGTTTGGCGGCGTTGACATCAACCTGTTCCCCGAGGCGATGATTACCGGGATCGAAACACAGACTGGCGGCGGCTCGGCCGCTTATGGCTCTGACGCGGT
>CAYRCH010000127.1:0-2952 GCA_964422665.1 uncultured Sphingomonadaceae bacterium
GTTGCGCTGGCGAAAGGAAGCTGGATCCCGGAACAGGTCCGGGATGACTTGTCAGGTGACCAGGGGAGGGAATCCCGACGCCTTCTCCCGTGGGGGCAGGTCTACCGTATGTGGTCCAGCGCCATCCCTCAATCGTCACCCTGAACTCGTTTCAGAGCCTGCCCCGGATTTGATCCGGGGGTCCATTTCTCCACCTGGAACGGACGCCCGTGGGGTGAAATGGATGCTGAACCAAGTTCAGCATGACGAAGGAGAAATGCGCGCGAAAACCCTAAAGCCGCTTGCCTGCCTGCCCCGCGAGCTCGGTGACGAATTGCCAGGCCGTGCGGCCGGAGCGGGTGCCGCGGCGTTTCGCCCATTCGAGCGCTTCGGCTTCGCTCCAGTCGAGGCCGTGGGCCGCCGCGTAGCCCCCGACGATCGCCAGATATTCGTCCTGGCTGCAATTGTGAAATCCCAGCGAGAGGCCGAAGCGGTCGGCCAGCGCCAGCTTGTCGTCGACAGCATCGCGCGGATTGAGCGGGTCGTCCTGCTCGCCCGTATCGCGCGGCAGGATCGCGCGGCGGTTCGATGTGACGGCCAGGCGGACATTGGCCGGGCGCGCTTCGATTCCGCCCTCGAGCCAGCTGCGCAAATGCCGTGGCCCGTCGAGATCGTCCGGCGAGTAACCAAGATCATCTATAAAAATCAAATAGTTACGCGGCTCGCGCCCCAGTATGGTAAACAGCTCGGAGAGGCTCGCCAGCGCATCGGTGGCGACCTGCACCAGCGCGACCGATCCCGGGTCCTTCGCCTGGGCGGCGACCACCGCGGCGCGCACCAGCGCCGACTTGCCCATGCCGCGCGCACCCCACAGCAGCATGTCATGCGCGGCATGGCCCTGGGCAAGGCGGGAGATGTTTTCCGTCACCCGGGTCTTCTGGGCCTCTATGCCGCCAAGCAGCTCCAGCTTCGGAGCCTCGATGGCGTCAAGCGAGCGCGCCGCCGATCCGTCCCACACATAGGCCGGGTGCGACAGCCAGTCGGGCGCCGGAGGGGGCGGCGGGGCCAGCCGCTCGAGCGCCTCGGCGATCCGGGCAAGCAACTCCCGCTTTTCGCTCATCGGGCGAGCGTGTCGCTGTCGATCGAATAGAGCATGTCCGCCCCGGCACGCGCCGAACCCGCCAGCCCCAGCGCTTCGGACACGATATGCGTGCGGAAGAACTTCTCGGTCGCCGCCTTGCGCCGGGCGAAAGCGCTGCCTGCGCCTTCGCTTTCCAGCGCTTCGCACTGCCGCTGGAGCTGCCATCCCGCCACCGCCACCGCGCACATGGCGGTGAAGGGGACGCTGCCGGCCAGCCGGTCGTCGAGGCTGGCCTCGCCCAGCATCCACCGGCCGATCGCCGCGCATTCCTCCGCCAGCGCGGCCAGCGGGCTGCCTTTCCCGGCGGCAGCGGCGATTTCCTGCATCAGGGCGGCGAGAACGCCGCCGTCCTCCATCGCCAGCTTGCGCGTCACGAGATCGGCCGCCTGAATGCCGTTGGTGCCTTCGTAGATCGGCGCGATCCGCGCATCGCGCAGATGCTGCGGGGCGCCCGATTCCTCGATGAAGCCCATCCCGCCATGCACCTGGATGCCGAGGCTCGCCACTTCGACGCCGATATCGGTGCCCCAGGCCTTGATCAGCGGCACCAGCAAATCCGCGCGCTCCTGCGCCCCCTCCATGCCGAGCGTGCCGCGATCGACCTGTCCGGCGGTGTAATAGAGCAGCGCCCTTGCGCCTTCGGTCAGCGCCCGCATCCGCAGCAGCATGCGGCGCACGTCGGGATGCTCGATAATGGCCACGCTTTCGCGGCTCTCCGATCCGGCCCGGGCCGACTGCACGCGGTCCATCGCATAGGCACTCGCCTGCTGCAGCGCGCGCTCGGCCAGCTGCACGCCCTGGCTGCCGACATTGATCCGCGCCGAATTCATCATCGTGAACATGGCCGCGAGGCCGCGATGCTCTTCGCCGACAAGCTCGCCGATGCACTCTCCATTGTCGCCGTAGCTCATCACGCAGGTGGGCGAGGCATGGATGCCCATCTTGTGCTCGAGGCTGACGGCGCGAAGATCGTTCTTGTGGCCGAGCGAGCCGTCCGGCTTCACATGGTATTTCGGCACCAGGAACAGCGAGATGCCCCTGCTGCCGGGCGGGGCGTCGGGCAGGCGGGCCAGCACCAGGTGGACGATATTCTCCGCCAGCTCGTGTTCGCCATAGGTGATGAAGATCTTCTGCCCCGAAATGCGGTACTTCCCGGCATGTTCGCCCTCGGTCACCGGCACGGCGGAAGTGCGCAGGGCGCCGACATCGCTGCCCGCCTGCGGCTCGGTCAGGTTCATCGTGCCCGACCATTCGCCGCTCACCAGCTTCGCGAGGTAAGTGCGCCGCTGCTCTTGGCTGCCGTGCTTCTCGAGCGCTTCGATCGCGCCGACGGTCAGCATGGGGAGCAGGGCGAAGGCGAAATTGGCCGTGCCGAGATTTTCCAGCACGCTGCAGGAGAGGGTGAACGGCAGGCCCTGGCCGCCGAATTCCGGCGGGCCGCCGATCGCGTTCCACCCCTGCGCGGCATAGTCCTGGTAGGCGCGCTCGAAGCCGTCCGGCAGGCGGACCACGCCGTTTTCCAGCACTGCGCCTTCCTTGTCGCCGATGCGGCGCAGCGGCGCCCACTCACCGGCGGCGAAAGCGCCGATGCCCTCGACGATCGCCTGCACCATCTCGGGCTCCGCGGCGGCGAAGCGTTCGCTGGCGGCCAGCTCCGCGATTCCGGCGCATTGCGCGATCGCCAGCAGCTGGTCTTCGGTCGGGGGGATATAGTCAGCCACGCTGAACCTCTTGGTTTCTCGCCTGCCTCACCTATAGGCCAGCGGGATGGGCGGCAAGAACACTACGCACGTACTGACGGCTGACAAAAAGTCGATTTCGCATGCAAAAAA
>CAYRCH010000127.1:3052-6334 GCA_964422665.1 uncultured Sphingomonadaceae bacterium
TGCTGCGCGAAACCGGGCTGCCGCTCGCCGCACCCTCAGCCAATCCCAGCGGCGGCGTCAGCCCGACCAGTGCGGCGCATGTGCTGGCCGGGCTGGAGGGGCGGATCGATGCTGTGATCGACGGCGGGTCCTGCAGCAGTGGCCTGGAATCGACTATTGTCGCATTGCGTGCCGATGGCTGGCAGATGCTCCGGCCGGGGCCGGTAGGCTCGGCGGAGCTGGAGGAAGTGCTGGGCCCGCCATTGGCTGTTTCGGCCGGAAAGATCGAGGCACCCGGCCAGTTGGCGCAGCATTATTCGCCCGGCAAGCCGCTGCGGCTCGATGTCCGGAGCCCGGAAAATGACGAATTCATGATCGGTTTCGGCGCCATTGCCGGCGATTCCAACCTCGCACCCGATGGCGACCTCGCCGCCGCGGCGTCACGCCTCTATGAGTGTCTGCACATGGCGGCGTCATCGGGTAAAAGGCGCATTGCCGTCGCTCCGGTGCCGATGGAGGGGATGGGCGCGGCGATCAACGACCGACTGCGCCGCGCGGCCGCGCCGCCTTCCTAGTCGCGCCGCGGCTCGGGCGGCAGGCTGGCGCGCAAATTCTGCATTTCGGCCCAGCTTTCGCTGGCTTCGCGGCAGGCATTGCGATTGCCGTCCTGGCAGCGGGCCAGCTGCTTTTCATGCTTGCGCTCGAGTTCGCCCAGCCGCTCTTCCTGCCGGCGCAATTCGCGGCCGCGCTTCTCGTCGGCCTCGCTCTGGCTGGTGGTGGCCAGATCGACTGCGCCGCTCGCCACGCGGACCGGCGCAGTGATCACGTCCACCGCAGTCTTGGCCAGACAGCCGCCCAGGGCGGGCAGCGACAGAATGGCAAGGAAAGCGAGACGCGGCTTCATGCCGCTATCGTGCGGCATGGCGGATTGATCCGCAATGAACTTCGGACCTGCCGTTTCGGGAACCGCTAATTGGCGTCTTGCAGGACGCCCCCGCAGCGCACATCGCCGCTGCCCATTCGCGTGACCGAACACTCGGCGTCGCCGAGAATGGTCACATCGCCGCTGCCGGTGATCGAAACGCGTGCCTCCCGCTCCACGCCAAGCACAACGTCGCCCGAACCGCCGATCTGGATATTGGCCGTTTCGCTTTGCATGCCGCCGGCCTGGACTTCGCCCGAGCCGGCAATGGTGACGCGTGTTTCCCTCGCGGATCCGGCCACCACCAGATTGCCCGATCCGGCAACGGTAAAGCCCGCCTCACCGACATCGAGTTCGCCGATGGTGATTTCGCCGGGCCCGCCAATATTGACCTCGAAGCTTTCGCCTTCGACCCTGTCGATACGGACATCGCCGCTGCCCGCGGTGGTGACACTGTCGAGCCGGGGTACCGTCACGTGGAATGTCGCCCCGTCCAGCCGGCTCCATCGGTTCCAGTTGAAGCCCTCACGCGGCCCTATGGTGAGCCTGCCATTCTCTACCACCGGCTCGAGCAGCGACAGGGCTTGCGGCGGACCTTCCGACCGGACCGAGAACGTCTCGCCAATGGTAATCTCGACATCCTGCGGCCCCGAGGTGATCACCTCGTCGAAAGCGGCCAGCTCATATGTGGTTTCGGAAGGGCCGGCGGCATAGGCCGCGGGCTCGTCATGCGCTTCGCCGTCATCCATCACCTCGAGCATGACCAGGGCCGCCCCGCTGCCCAGCCCGCCCACAGCCAGGGCAAGAACGATCTCGCGCAACCTCAGTCCGTAAGGCAGCTTCGGCACGGATTCCCCTCCCGTTACGATGGCCGATTGGTCATGCCCCGCCGCGTGCGCGGGAACAAGGCCAGGTCTTCGAGCGAAACTCTAGCCCTTCTTCTTCGGCTTGGCTGCGGCCTCCGAGGCGGATTTGGATGCCGCCTTCGCAGGTTTGGCCGGCTTGGCCGAAGCCTTCTTCGACGCGGTCTTGGGAGCAGGCTTGCTCTTGGCCTTCGCGGGCTTGGCAGGCTTGGCGGGTTCTGCTGGGGGTGCCGGCGCATCCTCGCGCGCTACGCAGACCAGCCGCCCCGAACCCATCGAATGGACCGAACATTTGGCGCGCCCGTGCACGGTGACCACGCCCGATCCCATGATATGGGCGTCCACCACGCCGTCGCTGGCAAAGACGGCCGAGCCGGAGCCGGCAACGGTGACCTTGGCCCGTTCCACTTCGAGCCCGACCATGTCGGACAGGCCCGATCCCGCGATGTTGAGCCGCATCTTTTCCGCCGTGCCCGCGGCGGTGATGCGGCCGGAACCCAGCACGTTGATCTCCAGCCTCTCGCTGGCCAGTCCGACCAGCTCGATTGCGCCGGAACCGGCGATGGTGAGCTTGGCACGCTCTGCGAGCGCACCGGCTTCCACCGTGCCCGATCCGGCGATCACCAGGCTGCGCAGCGGCGGGACGGTGATGGTCACCACCGTTTCTTCCTGCTGGCCGTCGCGCCGGTCGAATGAGGGACGCAGGACGCCGAGCATCCCACCCTTCTGGATGAAGCGCAGTTCGTCCGCGGCCGGGCCTTCGGCCTTCACGCGGAATGTCTGGCCTTCGACCACTTTCACCCGGTCGGGGCCGAACAGCACGAGCTTTTCCGGCGGATCGGCCATGAGGTCGATGTCGTCGAGCGTCATGCCCTCGGCTTCGCTGTCGAACTCGAACTGGAAGCCGCCGGGTCCGAAACCGAAGCGGCCGGGATTGAACGGCGCGTCTCCGAAGGGAAAGCCGCGCTTGCCATGGCGGCGCGGGCGGGAGTCGTTCTCCCAATCGGCGGCCTTGGCGGCCATCGCTGCGGCGACCATCGGCCCGACCGCCTTGAAAATGTCGTTGAACATTGCTGCCTCCGCTAAATGCGTATTAGTGATATAGGACAGCAACACGAGTTCGCAAGGCGCCAAACAAGAAGGGCCGCCCATCGGGGCAGCCCTTCGTCGTCACCGGAATGTCACCCGTCAATCAGGCGTCTTCGGTGCTTTCGTAATATTGCGGCGCGTGCTTGCGCAGCACGTCGAGAATCTTGCCCAGCGCAGTCGGCTCGTCGGTCTTTTCCATCGCGGCCAGTTCGCGCGCGAGACGCGAGGAGGCGGCTTCGAAGATCTGCCGTTCGGAATAGGACTGCTCCGGCTGATCTTCCGGGCGGAACAGGTCGCGCGTCACTTCGGCGATCGACACCAGGTCGCCCGAATTGATCTTGGCTTCATATTCCTGCGCCCGGCGCGACCACATGGTGCGCTTGACCTTGGGCTTGCCCTTGAGCGTCTCCATCGCTTCCTTGAGCGTCT
>CAYRCH010000128.1:0-2019 GCA_964422665.1 uncultured Sphingomonadaceae bacterium
CCGTATTCCTGGTAGCGGGCATAGGTGCGCTGGAACTGCGCCAGCGCGGCGTCGCCATCCTGCGGGATGATCGGCGAGAAGCCGATATGACCGCCCCGCCCACCATACCAGTTGATGTTCTGCATCGGAAAGCTCAGCGGCGTGCCGGTCCAGCCGGTATATTCGAGCGGCTCGCCCCTGCGCCACGAAGTCGGCTTGATCAGCATCGGGTTGATCGCCTTGATCGCGTCTTCGAGCACCTTGTAGGCGGCCTTGTTGACTTCCTCGCGGCCGTAGAGGCGCAGCGAGACGCCCCACCAGCCGATATTGAAGCGCTGGCGGATCGCGTCGATCACCGTGTCGGACAGGGCGCCCGGTTCATCGGTCCATTCGTCGCGCGTGGTCAGCACCGCCGCGGCGCGCAGCCAGTTGCCGATGGAGGGGCTCTGCGTCAGTACCCGCTCGCGCCGGAGCGGCGCGATCGTATCGACCATCGCCTTCAAATCCTCGGGCCGGTCGAATTCGACATCCATGCCCATCAGGCTTTCCGGCTCGGGCATCATCCACATGCCCATCTTGGTCACGACGCCGAAATTGGACTGGACGAACATCTGGTCCCAGCCGGGGCCGAAACCGAAGGGGTAGGCCTGCCAGGTCGGCGCATTGGTGAAGGCGCCCATACCGGTGCGGACCAGCTCGCCGGTCGGCAGCACGACTTCCAGCCCGCAGATGTTCTTCGTGTGCTCGCCATAGGGCGTGTAGCCGACCCCGCGGTCGAGCGCGTTTCCGACCACCGATCCCCAGGAATTGCCCGGCGTCGACAGCCAGTATGGCAGATTGTTGGCCTGCACGTAGTCGTAGAGATCGTAGAAGCTGACCCCCGGCTCGAGCAGCACGGTGCCGAGCTCGGCATCGAACTCGATCTTCTTCATCCGCGACATGTCGAGCACGATGCTGCCGCTCAGCAGCGGCGCGGAGCCGCCATAGCCGAGATTCTTGCCGCGGCTGATCGGCCAGACCGGGAGCCGGTACTGGTTGGCCACCCTGAGCACCGCCTGCACTTCCTCGACGCTTTCAGGTGAGACCGCACCGGCGGGCAGGTGCAGGCTCTCGTCGATCGAGAACTTGTCCTCATAGGTGGTGCGGTCGAGCTCGGTGAAGAACACCTTGCCGGCCCCGATCGCCGACTCGAGCGCGCGCTGCGCCTGGCCGAGTTTCTGGGCCGTGAAGCCGGGTGAGAGAGGTGCATCGGCCATCTGTTACTCCATCGACCATTTCGTACGCGCAGGCGGCCGGGCGCCGCCATCGAGGCGGATAACCTCGCCATTCAGCAGCGGCGTGCGGATGACGAACTCTACCGTCGCGGCGAAATCCTCGCCGGTCCCGGCGCGCTTGGGAAATTCGTTATCCGCCAGCAATTCGGTGACCATCGCGTCGGGCAGCATCGCCACCATCGGCGTCGCCATGAAGCCCGGCGCCACGCCGTTGACCCGGATATTGTGCCGCGAAAGGTCCCGCGCCCAGACCAGCGTGAGCGCGGCCAGCGCGCTCTTGCTCGCTGTGTAGGCGCCCATCCCTTCCTGGCCTTCGAAACTGGCGATCGAGCAGGTGTTGACGATCACGCCGCGCTCTCCGTCCGGGCCGGAAGGCTCATTGGCCATCATCCGGTGGGAAACCTGCGCCGCCAGCTGCGCTGCGCCCAGCAGGTTCACGCCGATGATGCTGCGGAACAAGTCCATGTCGCCCGGACCGTCCTCCGTCGCGAGCGGAGCCAGCCCGCCGAGCCCGGCATTGTTGAGCAATATGTCGATCCGGCCATGGCGCTGGACCGCCTGCCCGACAGCATCGGCGACCGAGGCTTCGTCCGACACGTCGCAGTGGACGAAATCGGCGCCCTCAGGAGCTTCGCCGGCAATGTCGAGACACACCGCAATCGCGCCCTTGGCCGCAAGGTGGCGGGCCGCCGCGGCGCCCAGTCCGGAATTGCCGCCGCTGATGACGGCGACCTTGCCCTGCGGATCCATCGCTCTCCCCTCGCGC
>CAYRCH010000128.1:2119-3556 GCA_964422665.1 uncultured Sphingomonadaceae bacterium
GCGCCGCGATCGCGGAGGTCGAGACGCTGATCGTGCGGCAGGCCGACGAAGCGCTGGTGTTTCCCGACCCGAAATTCGAACCGAAGCCGGTGATGGAGGCCGAAGTCGCGCCGGCCGAGCGGTCGCCCCGCGCGGAGATGATCGCACTGGCAGACGGATATTTCTCCACGCTCCAGAAGAACGACGGCACCATCCACACCAGATTCCATCCCGACTGCAACCGCATCGAGAACGGCGTGCAGACCACCAACAACCCGGATTTCTTCGTGCCGGTCGCCCACCTCCCCTGCGAAGAGCAGTTCCTGCAGGGCAATTACCGCTATGACGACCGGCTGCGCGGCCGCCGTTTCCCGCTGGTGGATGAGGAGAAGGGGATCGTGCTTGCCCACGGCTTCATCGATCATTGCGGCGTGCTGGGCGACTACACGCTGACCGACGGGACCCGCGTCAGCAGCCCGATCCGCCGCCCGCACACTTTCTACCTGGCGGAAGCGTTCAAGATCGCCGGCGGAATGATCACCGGGATCGAGGCCAATTTCATGACCGTGCCCTATCACATGAAGAGCCCCTGGGACGGCCGCGGGCAGGAGCGCAGCCGATGATCGGAGCGCGGCGCGTAGTCGCGCTCCTGCTGCTGGGCGGCGTATTCGTGATGGAAGGCTTCGACATCGCCGCCATGGCCCTCGCCGTGCCGCGGCTGGAGGGCGCGCTGGGCCTGGTCCCGGCCAGCTTCGGCTGGGTGTTCACCGCGCTGCTGATCGGGCTTGGCCTCGGCGGGGCGACGATCGCCCCGCTGGGCGACCGGTTCGGGCGCCGCACGCTGATCGTGGCCGGCTGCCTCGCCACCGGCCTCGCCACCTTCGGGACCGCGACCGCGACCACCACCACCGAATTCCTCGTGTGGCGGCTGGCCACCGGTATCGCGCTCGGCGCCTGCCTGCCCAATGTCAGCGCGCTGTCGGCCGAGCTCGCGCCGGAGCGGCTGCGAGCAACGATCATGGCGGTCGTCTCGGCGGGCATTCCCATCGGCCTCGCCATCGCCGGTTTCCTCGCCCCGCCGATCATCGCCGCAGCCGGTTGGCAGGGACTGTTCCTGGTCCCCGGCGGCGCGGCCCTGGCGCTGGCGATCGCGCTGTTTGCGGTGCTGAAGGGCGGCGCCCCGGTCCATGCGGGCCAGGACACGGAGAAAGCGGCGGCCAGCAAGCTGCCGCAGCTGCTGCTGTTCAGCGCGCCCTGGCTGTTTCCTTTCGCGGTCTTCGCCGCGATGCTCGCGCTCAACGCGCTCAACCTCTACCTCCTCAATTCGTGGCTCCCGACCATCCTTCCCGGCGCCGGCCTCTCGCTGGACGACGCGGCGCGCGTGGCGGGAGTGGCCAACCTCGCCGGCCTTGCCATCGGCATCGGCGCCAGCCTGCTGGTGGACCGCTGGCGCAAGGG
>CAYRCH010000128.1:3656-6308 GCA_964422665.1 uncultured Sphingomonadaceae bacterium
TCGGTGGCCGCGCTTCCGGCGCTGGCCTGCGTGATGATGGCGCTGCTGGTTTCGGCCGCGCTCAAGGTGCGCGGGCGCGTGGAAGCGGCGGTAGAGGCTAAGGCTTGAAATCGAGTCCGCCGATCCGTTCGGCGAAGCGCCAGCCTTCGGGGGTGCGCACCAGCCGGTCGGTGAAAGTTCCGACCAAGGGCGACTTGGGATCCTGCACCGGTAGTCCACCATCATCCGCCGCGTCGCCCATATAGAGGACGATCACGCTGAAGGCGCGGGCGTGGTCGGCGTCCTCGACCTCGACCACCGTGTTGGCGATGACGTGCCGCTGGGCCCGCGCGGGCCGGGCGAGGAAGCTCGCCAGGATCGCCTCGCGCCCCTCGACGAATTCGCCGGGCTTGCTCGGGCGGGCAAATCGCGCATCTTCGGTGTAGAGCGCGGCCACGGCCCGCCAGTCCTGCGCGTCGTTGAGATTGACGTATTGTTTGATCAGCCGTTCGCAATCCTGCTCGATCGCGCGGCGCTCTTCCTCGGTCATTCGCCCTCCGGCCTGGTCCGTTCGAGGAACAGCGAATTGCCCTGTTCGTCTTCCGCCTCCAGGGTCGCGATCAGAGTATCGACCAGCTGCTCCAGCCGCGCCACGTCTTCGCCCGAAAGGTCGCTGAGCAAATAGTCCGCCACCTTCTGGCTCTGCGGCAGCATCGCGTCGTAGAGGCGCTGGCCTTCCTCGGTCAGCTCCAGCCACTTGCGGCGGCGATTGCCAGGATCGCGGCTCACCCGGATGCGTCCGTTCCGCTCCAGCGTGGCAACCGCGCGGCTGACGCTCATCACGTTGACGCCGGTCATTTCCGCCAGCTCGTGGCTGGCGGTGCGCCCCAGTGACCCGATCGTCATCAGCATGCGAAATTCGTTGAGGCTGATGCGGTAGCGATGGGCGAGATGTGTGGAAAAGGGCGCCATCAGCCGGTTGGTCAGCTTCAGCAGCCTGTGCAGCAAGGCCGCATTTCCCCCTGTTGCCACAGTCCCCCCCTGGTCTACAGGCCAGCTGTCCAGCACCTGTTGCTTGCCTGCCAAACGACGCCTCCATTTGCGCAAGGTCAATGCCGCCTTGCGTCTTGGCAGTGAAAGTAACACCCGTTACGGTCAAAAGACAATCGCGACGCGAGGGAGAGAACCGGTCATGAGCGCATTTCCACAGACCATCCATTTCATCGGCTCGAACACGCCCCGCCGGGTGGAGCTTTCGGCCCGGAATCTGGATGTGGAAGGGGAAATCCCCGCCGAGGTGGACGGCGCATTCTTCCGCGCCGTGCCCGACAATGCCCATGCGCCGATGTTCGAAGATGACATCGCCCTCAACCATGACGGCATGGTTGCCCGCTTCAATATCGAAGACGGCGCGGTCGATTTCGACATCAAATATGTCCACACCGACCGCTACCTCGCCGAGCGCAAGGCGCGGAAGGCGCTGTTCGGCAAGTATCGCAACCCCTTCACCGACGATCCCAGCGTCGAGGGCGTGGACCGCACCGTCGCCAATACCACCCCCGTCTGGCATGCCGGCCGCCTGTTCATGACCAAGGAGGACGGGCTCGGCCACGAGATCAATCCCCACACGCTCGAGACCGTGGGCAAGTGGACCTATAACGGCGCGCTGAAGAGCGAGACTTTCACTGCTCACCCCCGTGTGGACCCGCAAACGGGCGAGCTGTTCTTCTTCGGTTACGAGGCTGGCGGGCTGTGCGACCCCAATGTCGCCTATTGCATCGCCGACAAGGACGGAAACCTTGTGTCCGAACAATGGTTCGAGCAGCCCTATCTCTCGACCATCCACGACTTCGTGATCACCGAGAAATACGCGATCTTCCCGATCTTCCCGACGCTGGCCGATCTCGACCGGATCAAGGCCGGCGGGGCGCACTGGGCGCACCGGCAGGATCTCGAAAGCTGGGTCGGCATCATGCCGCGCTACGGCAAGGTCGAGGATATGAAATGGATCAAGGGGCCGATTGGCGTATCCTGCTTCCACGAAGTCAACGGCTATGACGATGGCGAGCTCGTGCACCTCGATCTCTGCCTGACTAACACCAACGCTTTCCAGTTCATGCGCGAGGCCGGCGGGATCGACATCGCCCAGCAGGACATCCAGGGCGGGCTGGTGCGCTGGACGATCGACATGAGCGCCGACGAACCGCAGATCCAGGAACGGCCGCTCGGCCCTCCGGGCGATTTGCCGCGGCTGCGCGATGCCGACCAGGGCCGGCCCTACAGCCACGCCTGGTATCTTTCCATGAACCCGCAAGGCGGCCCGCCCATGCCCGGCGGACCGGTGGGCGTGAACTTCAACGCATTGCTGCGGATCGATGTCGGCAATGGCGGGCTGGAAATGATGGGTGTGCCGCCGGGCGGGGCGATCAGCGAGCCGGCCCATGTTCCGTCCCGCCAGGCCGGGCACGATGGCTGGCTCCTCAGCGTGGTCGATATCCCCAACAATCCCGACCCGTCGCAGCAGGTGCCCGGCGATTACCGCTCGGAGCTGTGGGTGATCGAGGCCGACAATCCCGGCAAGGGGCCGGTCGCCAAGGTGAAGACCGGCCTCGCCCTGCGCAGCCAGGTCCACGGGACCTGGGTCGGCCGGGAGAAGCTCGACAATTCCGTGCT
>CAYRCH010000129.1:0-2445 GCA_964422665.1 uncultured Sphingomonadaceae bacterium
TGCGAAAGATCGGCAGGGCCGAACAGCAGGCCAAGGTCGCTGGGATTGATCGGGGCGGCCTCGACCCGGATGAGAACCTGGCTGCCCGCGGGCTCGGGAAGCTCGGTCTCGGCCAACTCGACCACCAGCTTGCCGTCCTCGCGCAGAGTCGAGGTGATTTGCCGTGTAGTCGCCATGGTCAGCTCTCCTGCTCTTCGGGATAGATCGCTCGTACGAAGTACAGCCCGTCGGGCGGGGCATTGAGCCCAAGTTCCGCGCGGTCCCTGGCTTCCAGCGCTGCGGCCATATCTTGCTCGCGCCACTTGCCGAGGCCGACGAGCGACAGACACCCCACCATCGAGCGCACCTGGTGATGGAGGAAACTGCGCGCCGCGGCGAAGATTATCACATGTTCGCCTTCCCGCCGCACGTCGAGTCGGTCGAGCGTCTTGACCGGATCCTTCGCCTGGCACTGGACCGAGCGGAAGGTGGTGAAATCGTGCCGCCCGACCAGCGCCTGTGCCGCGCGGTGCATGGCATCGGCATCGAGCGGGCGCGGCTCGTGCCACACGCGCCCGGCCTCCAGCGCGGGCGGAGCGCGGCGATTGAGAATGCGGTATTCGTACTCGCGGCCGATGCAGGAAAAGCGGGCATGCCATTCGTCGTCGACTACTTCGCACGCTGTCACCGCGATGGGATCGGGACGCAGCTTGGCGTTGAGTCCCTCCATGAGGCGGAAAGCGTCGATGTCCTTCCCGATGTCGATATGCGCGCGCATGGCGATGGCATGGACGCCCGTATCGGTGCGCCCGGCCGCATGCATGGTGACGTCTTCGCCAGTGATCGCTTTCGCCGCTTCTTCGACCGCCTGCTGCACGCTCGGCCCGTGCGCCTGCCGCTGCAGACCCATGAAGGGACCGCCGTCGAATTCGAGAGTGAGGGCGAAGCGGGTCACGAAAGGACCGTCCCCGCTGTCACCGAATTCCCGGGCAGGAAGTCGGCAATATCCATCGCCGGCTTTCCGGCGCGCTGCAGGCGGATGGGGTGGATTGCGCCGCTGCCGCAGGCGATGGTGAGCGCGTCGTCAAGGATAGTGCCGGGCGCCCCGCTGCCTTGCCCAAGTTCCGCTTGCAGGAGCTTCACCCGCTCGCCCGCCAGATCGAACCATGCGCCCGGGGTGGGGGCGAAGGCGCGCACCTGCCGCTCGACTTCCTCCGCAGTGGCAGTCCAGTCGATCCGCGCCTCCTCCTTGTCGATCTTGGCGGCATAGGTGGCAAGTGCATCATCCTGCTGCACAGCTTCGTATGCAGAGAGATCCGCCAGCACCTGGACCATCAGCGCCGCCCCGATCTCCGCGAGTTCCGTTGTCAGCTCCCCTGCGGTCTTGCGACCCACTGGAGTTTCCGCCTTCGCCAGCATCGGTCCGGTATCGAGCCCCGGCTCCATCTGCATGATCGTAACGCCGGTCGCTTCATCGCCCGCCAGGATCGCCCGCTGCACGGGCGCCGCTCCGCGCCAGCGCGGCAGCAGCGAGGCATGGACATTGAAGCAGCCGAGGCGAGGCGCATCGAGGATCGCTGCCGGCAGAATCAATCCGTAAGCGGCCACCACCGCCAGATCGAGATCCAGCGCGGCAAATTCGGCCTGCGCATTCGCATCTTTCAGAGTTGAGGGGTGACGCACGGGAATGCCCAGTTCTTCGGCGGCCAGATGAACCGGCGTCTTCGTCAGTTCGCGGCCGCGACGCCCGCCGGGCCGGGGCGGCTGCGTATAGACGCACGCAAGCTCATGTCCGGCATCCACCAGCGCGCGCAGCGTCGGCACGGCAAAATCCGGGGTTCCCATGAAGGCGATGCGCATAGCTTCGGTTCGGACCTTTCTCTGGCGCGCTTCTGCCCCTATCTGCCGCCCTATGGCATCGCAAGAGATCGAGACGCTGGTGAGCGCTTTGGCGAGGCTTCCCGGCCTTGGCCCCCGCTCGGCGCGGCGCGCGGTGCTGTGGCTGGTGAAGCGGCGCGAGACGGCGCTGGTGCAATTGCTCGATGCGCTGGCGGCGGTGCGCCAGACGCTGGTCGAATGCTCGATTTGCGGCAATGTCGACACGGCGGATCCCTGCGGTATCTGCGCCGATCCCCGGCGCGATGCGAAATCCATCTGCGTGGTGGAAGAAGTCGCCGATCTCTGGGCGCTCGACCGCGCCCGGCTCTTCACCGGCAAGTATCATGTGCTGGGCGGCAGGCTCTCGGCGCTCGACGGCGTGCGGCCCGAAGACCTCACCATCGGCAAGCTGCTGGCACGCGTGGAGCAGGGCGGGGTGGACGAAGTGGTGCTGGCGATGAACGCCACGCTGGAGGGCCAGACCACGGCCCACTACATCGCCGAACGGCTGGAAGGCTTCCCTCTCAGGATCACGCAGCTTGCCCATGGCCTCCCCGTGGGGGGTGAGCTGGACTATCTCGATGAGGG
>CAYRCH010000129.1:2545-6287 GCA_964422665.1 uncultured Sphingomonadaceae bacterium
AAATTCGTCGATCCCTTTACCGGTGAATGGACGCCTCACGTCTATGTTACTTTCATCCAGTGGTGGCTTCCGATCGCCATACCGGTCAGCCTGCTGGCTCTTGCCTGCATGTTCCTCAATCGGCCCGATTGACAGCAGTTGCAGCGGGCCCGCCGCGATACTATCTTTCCGCCATGGCAATACGCGAAATCCTGGAAGTGCCGGATCCCCGGCTGAAGACTGTGTCGAAGCCCGTCGAAACGTTCGACGACGAGCTCAGGACGCTGGTCGATGACATGTTCGAAACCATGTACGATGCGCGCGGTATCGGCCTCGCCGCGATCCAGGTGGGCGTGCCTTTGCGCGTGCTGGTGATCGACCTGCAGGAGCCTGACGAAGACGCCGAACCGGAAGATCACGGCCACGGCCCCGATTGCGGCCACGATCACCGCCCGGTGAAGAACGATCCCCGCATCTTCATCAATCCCGAAATCCTCGACCCGGCGGACGAATTTTCGACCTACCAGGAAGGCTGCCTCTCGGTCCCGGACATTTACGCCGAGGTGGACCGGCCGGCCACGTGCCGGGTGCGCTGGCAGGATCTCGACGGCAAGGTCCAGGAAGAGGAGATGGAGGGGCTGATGGCCACCTGCATCCAGCACGAGATGGACCATCTCGAAGGCATCCTGTTCATCGACCACCTCAGCCGCCTGAAGCGCAACATGGCGCTCAAGAAGCTGGAGAAGCTGCGCAAGGCTGCGTAGCCGCTAGCCCGCGTTCCGATCGTCCTCGTCGGAACCGCCTTTCGGGTTGTCGCGCCCGATGAAGCTGATCTTGCCCTGCGGCTCGAGGATTGCCCAGGCCACGTCGCCGATATGGGCGATGCCCGAATTGCGCATCTCCGATTCGACTTCGGCGCGGGTCAGGCGGTCGTGCTTGAGGTTCTTTTCCAGCAGCTTGCCATCCTGCACCAGCACCAGCGGCGTGCCTTCCAGGACTTTCTCGGCCGCGCGCCATTTGTAACTCACCCAGCTCAGCACGAGCGACCAGAAGGCGAAGGTGAAGATCGCCAGCGTCGCGCCCGAGAGGCTGAAGTCGTTATGCGTGATGCCCTGCTGGATCAGGTCGCCGAGCACCACCAGCACGACCAGTTCGAAGGGAGAGACTTCCGCCAGCTCGCGCTTGCCGAGCAGGCGGAGCAGCACCACCAGCACGGCGAACATCACGGTGGCGCGAAGGACGATATCCATCAGGGCAGTACCGTGAGCTGCATCGGCAGGCGCGCCAGTTCGGTTTCGCCGTCGCGCACGGCGACCGTACCCTCGGTGCCGAGGAAGAGGGCCGGATTGATCTGCCCGTCCAGCTTGATGTCGATCCGTTCACCGGCCTCGAGCGGACCGTAGGCGAAACTGAAGGTTCCGTCCTTCGACTCCTCCTTTTCCGCCTGCGGGATCATGGTGTTGACCGTGATGTCGTGCAGGTAGGTCTCGTCGATCGTCAGCGTGGCGTCCTCAAGCGGCGCAGCGGCCTCGATACGAAAGCGCATCTCGAAGAACTCGCCATTCCGCAGCACACGTGGCGCGTTGACGGTGAGAGCCGCGCGGCTTCCTTCGGCGCGGTGCTCGGGGTTCTTGAGGCCGCCATAGATGCCGGTGGCGGATGCCCCGATAATGGCGCCCAGAAACAAGGTCGGGAGCAGCCTGCGAAGGACCGAAGGCAGCTTTGCCTCCACCCCATGGCCGGGGCTCAGGCCGTCGGGATATTCCAGGCTTTGACGGTCGGCTGCCGGCACAGGGCGCTCCGTATGTCGAGGATGCCGCAACAATGAGAGCAGCGCGGGAAAGTTCCGTCAGGCCGCCTCGTGAACTTCCTGGTTCAGCGTGACCAGCGCCTCGCGGCAATCGCGCGCGCATTCGCGGCACATCTGCGCGCAGCGGCGGCAATGCGCATGATCGTGCTTGGCGCATTCGGCCTCGCAGATTTCGCAGGCCTCGATGCAGGTCGCGAGCATCGTGCGGATCAGCTGGCGGTTGTGGTCGGTCCGGCGCGTCGCGATCCGGTAGGTCGCGGTGCATACGTCCGCGCAGTCCATGCACAGCCGGATGCAGCGGCGCATGTCCATATCCTCGGCCGAGCAGGCATCGGCGCAGGAATTGCAGATTGCCGCACAATACATCGCATGCCGGACCGCCAGGCCCAGCGTCTCGTTATAGTCCGACCCCACGTCGGGGTGTTCCCGGATCATCTTCTCGATCGACATCATCTTGCTCCTTTGGCTCTGGATAAGGAGCGCGTTCGCTTGCCGATCGTTCCGATAAGTGCGGCGAATGCGACGAGAGGAGACGGCCCTGGCGCCGCGCGGAGAATTGAAAAGGCCGCCCCGTGAGGAGCGGCCTTTCCATTTTCCCCGGAGAGGGAGAAGGTAGTGCTTAGAACAGCCCTTCGATCTGGCCGTTCTCGTCGAGATGGATCGCCTCGGCGCTCGGCACCTTGGGCAGGCCCGGCATGGTCATGATGTCGCCGCAGATCGCCACGATGAAGCCCGCTCCGGCGGACAGCCGCACTTCGCGCACCGGCACCGTGTGGTGGCTCGGCGCGCCGAGCTGCGTCGGGTCGGTGGTGAAGCTGTACTGGGTCTTGGCCATGCACACCGGCAGGTCGCCGAAGCCGTCCTGCTCCCACTGGTGCAGCTGCTTGCGCACCGTGCTGTCGGCGATCGCCTCGTCGGCGCGGTAGATGCGCGTGGCGATGGTGTTGATCTTTTCCCACAGCGGCATGTCGGCCGGGTAGAGCGGCGAGAACTGGCTGGCGCCGCTATCGGCGATCTGCGCGACCTTGGTGGCAAGCTCCTCGGTGCCTGCGCCGCCATCGGCCCAGTGCTTGCACACGAAAGCCTCGGTATTGGCGCCCGCGACCGCATCCTTGATCACCTGGATTTCCGCGTCGGTATCGGTGACGAAGTGGTTGATCGCCACCACGGCCGGCACGCCGAACTGGCGGACATTCTCGATGTGGCGCAGCAGGTTGACGACGCCCTTCTTCACCGCATCGGCATTCTCGGTGCCGAGATCGGCCTTGGCGACGCCGCCATTCATCTTGAGCGCGCGCACAGTGGCGACGATGACGCAGGCGGAGGGCTTGAGCCCGGCCTTGCGGCACTTGATGTCGAAGAACTTCTCGGCCCCGAGGTCGGCGCCGAAGCCGGCTTCGGTCACCACATAGTCGCACAGCTTGAGCGCGGTCTTGGTCGCGGTCACCGAGTTGCAGCCATGGGCGATATTGGCGAACGGGCCGCCATGGATGAAGGCCGGGTTGTTCTCCAGCGTCTGCACCAAATTGGGCTGGATCGCGCTCTTGAGCAGCACCGTCATCGCGCCATGCGCCTTGATGTCGCGCGCGGTGACCGCGGTCTTGTCGCGGCGGTAGCCGACGATGATGTTGCCGATCGATTCCTCGAGATCCTCGATCGAGGTGGCGAGGCACAGGATCGCCATGATCTCGGACGCGACGGTGATGTCGAAGCCGGCCTCGCGCGGGAAGCCGTTGGAGACGCCGCCCAGCGAGGTGACCACCTGGCGCAGCGCGCGGTCGTTCATGTCGAGCACGCGGCGCCAGCTGACGCGGCGTGTGTCGATCTCGAGCGAGTTGCCCCAGTAGATATGGTTGTCGATCATCGCGCTCAGAAGGTTGTGCGCGCTGGTGATCGCGTGGAAATCGCCGGTGAAGTGGAGGTTGATGTCCTCCATCGGCACGACCTGGGCAT
>CAYRCH010000130.1:0-6242 GCA_964422665.1 uncultured Sphingomonadaceae bacterium
GCGTTCGTCAAGCGCGCGGGAGATGTGGATCATCTGCTCCAGATTGCCCATCGCTTCCCAGAGCTTCTGCCGTTCGACATCGATTGCGGCATTGTCCATCAGCAGCTCGTCCTTGCCGCTGGCGAGGTTGGAAAGGATCGCCTGGATGTGGCCCTGCGCGCTCTGGTAGGACCGGAAATAGTTGGTCAGCTTGTTGCCGAACGGGATGATTCCCAGGAACTTGCGCGTGCCCGACAGCTTGCCGCGTTTGCCGGGATCCAGCTCTTCGACCACTCGGCGGAGTTCCGACAGATTGGCCCCGACGCCTTCATCCCTGTCCATGGCCCGAACGGGGCGATCGAGAAACCTGTTGGACATGCCGGCCGCAGCCATGATTTCCTTGCGGCCCATATTGGTCAGCTGGTCGACCTTCTTCCCGAATTCGGGCGAATTGGCTTCCTGCGCCAGCAGGTCGGTCACGAAAGCCTCAACCTTTTCGTCGAGCTTCGTCTTCTTCTCATCTGTGACGGGAACCAGCCCGGCCGCCTTGTCGGCAGACACCGCCGGAACAGGGTCGGGCGGAGTGAGCTCGAGATCGAGGGCGGTCTTGGTCGTGGTTTCGGTGCTGCTGGCCATATTTGCGCTCGCTTCCCCTTCGCGGTTTCGCGCATTCGCGCGCGGAACCATCCAATGACTATATCTACTGTATTAAGTCTCTAATACAGGGCTTTCAAGTTCCCATGGGAGGAAACGGCGCGACCGGGCGCTTGGCAAGCGAATTCTACCGTTCCCGCTCCGGCAATTGAGCGCTTTGCGCCCTCGTTCCTATCGCTTATCGAATAGGCGAGGAGATCATATGCCCGAGGCCCAAAGTCCCGCCCGGCGCAGCGAGTTCGCCCGGGTCCTGGTGAGTTTCCGGCGATGGTGGCGCGATTCGGTCGTCGGCACTGTCGATCAGGCGGAGGTCATTCACGAACGCCGGGAGGATGGCTCCCTTTCGGCCCGCTACCTCTTCATGCTGGCCATGTCGGCGGCAATCGCGGTGCTTGGTTTGCTGCTCTCGTCGCCGGCGGTGGTGATCGGGGCCATGCTTCTCTCGCCGCTCATGGGGCCGATCATCGGGCTGGGTTTTGCGCTGGCAGTGGGCGATTTCGACTGGCTGCGCGAGAGTGCCCGCTCGCTCGCCATCGGGACAGTTCTGGCGGTGGTGCTGTGCGCGATCATCGTTGCCCTCTCGCCGATCCAGACAGTGACGAGCGAAATTGCCTCGCGCACCCGGCCGAACCTGTTCGACCTTGGCGTCGCGTTCTTTTCCGCGATGGCAGGTGCCTATGCCATGATCCGCGGCCGGCAGGGGACGGTGGTCGGCGTCGCTATCGCGACCGCGCTGATGCCGCCGCTGGCCGTTGTCGGCTTCGGGCTGGCCACGCTGAACTGGACGGTCTTCTCCGGCGCGCTGATGCTCTACGTGACCAACCTGCTGACGATCGCTGCGGTCGCTGCGGGCATGGCGCGCCTCTATGGGTTTAGCACGCATCTGAGCGAGCGTCACACGCTCTGGCAGAATATCATCATCATCGTGAGCCTGGTGGCCCTGGCGGTGCCGTTGTTCATCGCGCTGCGTCAGATCGCGTGGGAGGCGCAGGCGAGCCGGACCATACGCGGCGAAATCATGCAGGCTGTGGACAGTCGGGCGCGGCTTTCGGACCTCGAGTTCGACTGGCGCTCCAACCCGATCGAGGTTTCGGCCACGGTCCTCACACCCAGCCTGAGCGACAATGCCGAGGAAAGGGCGGAACGTGCACTGGCCATGGAACTGGGCCGGCGGGTGGATATCTCGCTGACCCAGTACCGCGTCGGCACCAATGCTCAGGCGGCGGAAGAGGCACAGCTGGTTGCTGCCCGGGCCAACGAGGCGGCCGCGCGCGAACGAGCCGAAGAACTGGCAGAGCGGCTTGCACTGGTCGCCGGGGTCGACTCTGACGATGTCCTGGTCGACCGGGAAAGGCGGCGCGCCGTGGTCACGGCGCTGCCTCTCGATGGCGCCACACTGGCCGCCTATCGCGAGCTGGAAGCGCGTATTGCCGAAGGGGCGAGCAACTGGCGTGTGGAGCTGCATCCTCCCGCAAGGCCGCTGCCCGAGGTAGAAATGGAAGATGGCGAGCCCACGGAAGGCGGCAGGGACGCCATTGCCCTGATCGCCTGGGCAGCCAAACGCGTGGACGCTCCGATCGAGATCGCCGGCCCTCAGGCGGATGCGGCCACGGTAGAAGCGCTACTTGCAGAAGAGGGCGTGGAGGTCCGGGTAGGCGGAGAAGGTGCACCGGCCAACAGGGTAAGTGCCCGCTGGCTGGCCCCCGACGAGTAGGTTCTTCAGGCGGCTACGGCCAGCTTGAACGGTTCGATCTCGCCCGAAAGATAGAGCTTCTTGGCCTTTGCCCGGCTGAGCTTGCCGCTGCTGGTGCGCGGGAGGGTGCGCGGCGGCACCAGTTCGATCACGCAATTCATGCCGGTAATGGAACGAACCTTGTCGCGGATCTGGTCGTGCAGGCGAATGCGTTCCTCGGGGCAGGATACGCGGCAGTGCACCAGCACGGCGGGAACTTCCTCGCCATTGTCGGTCTCCACCGCGAAGGCCGCAATGTCGCCCTGATGGAAGCCCGGAAGCTGCTCCACGGCCCATTCGATATCCTGCGGCCAGTGGTTTTTCCCGTTGATGATGATCATGTCCTTGGCCCGCCCGATGATGAACAGGTAGCCGCCGGCCATGTATCCCATGTCGCCTGTGTCGAGCCATCCGTCGACCAGGCAGGCCGCGGTCGCTTCCGGGTCGCGGAAATAGGAATGCATCACGCTCGGCCCGCGGCACCAGACCTTGCCGATCTGTCGATCCTTCTTGACCTTGCCGTTCTCTCCCCGGATCTCCACTTCCATGTCGAGCACCGGTTTGCCGCAATTGACGATCGCGCGGTAGCGGGCGGGCCGGCTGATATCGCGCGGGCTTCCGGAGAGGCGTTCTTCCTCGACCAGTTCGACCCGAATGCCCTCGCCCGGCGGCATGATCGTGACCGCGAGCGTGGCTTCGGCAAGGCCGTAACTGGGCAGGAAGGCCGACGCCTTGAAACCGGCATCGGCAAATGCGTTGACGAAGCCCTGCATCACGTCCGGACGGATCATGTCAGCCCCGTTTCCGGCTACTCTCCAGCGCGAAAGGTCGAAGCGGTCCTCTACATGGCTCTGGCTGGAGATACGCCGGGCGCAAATATCGTAACCGAAAGTGGGGGAGTAGGAGAGAGTGGTGCCCTCGTTGCGGCTGATGAGGTCCAGCCAGGCGAGCGGGCGGCGGGCAAAATCCTCTGTCCTCAGGTAGTCGGTCGATACCTGGTTGGCGATCGGCGACAGCAGGCATCCGACCAGCCCCATATCGTGATACCAGGGCAGCCATGAGACGCAGCGATCGGTTTCCACCAGCTCCATCCCGGTAGAATGACCGCGCAGGTTGTTGAGCAGCGCCCCGTGAGTGACCGCGACGCCGTGCGGGAAGCGTGTCGATCCGCTCGAATATTGCAAATAGCAGATATCGTCGGCGTGGGCTTCGGGCAGGCTGCATGCGGATGCTTCGCGCGCATAGAAGCTCTCGAAGCTTTCAGCTGCGCAGCCCTGCTTGGCGGCAGCGGCCTGCGCCATGGCGCCGATTTCGGCAGGGAAGAGCAGTACCGTGGGATCGCAGCTTTGCAATTGTACGGCCAGCTGGTCGATATAACCGTCCTTGCCGCCAAAGCTGGTCGGCAGGGGAAGCGGAACGGGAAGCGCGCCGGCAAGGATCGCACCGCAAAACAGCGCCGCGAATTCAGGCCCGGTCTGGGCCACCAGGGCGATTCGGTCTCCCTTCCGCACGCCGTCTGCAACGAGACGGTAGGCCGCCGCCTGCGCATCGCCTTGCAGTTCGGCGAAGGGATAGACCCGCGTCAGGTTCCCGCGCGGGTCGTGAAAATTCAGTCCCCGCTCCCCCCGCGCCGCATATTCCAGCGCTTCGGGGAAGGTGGCGAAATCGGAAAAACGTCGCGGAAGCGAACATGCATTCGGCGTCGGCTTGAGAGCGGCGTCATTCATCCTGAGCGAAAAGTCCCGTTATTGATATGCCAAAGTCGCGCCCATGGAGGCCGCGACGGTTGAACACAACATGAGTGGAAACAGGCTCAACCCCCCATTCATGCCTAACGTTACCTTTCCCAATCTGCGCGGAGTGTGGCACGATTATGGCCAAATGCGCGACCCAAGTTTCAACCGTAACAGAACGAAACGCAAGCCCGCAGCACTGGATGCTGCAAAACTGGGCGAAATTGCGCTGGCTTATGTAGCCCGATACGCGACGACCGGTGCAAAGCTGGCGACCTATTTGAACACCAAGTTGCGGCAGCGGGGCTGGGACGATGTGAGCGATCCCAATATTGCAGGACTTGTCCGCAAATATCAGGAACTCGGTTATATAGACGATGCGGCCTACGCCCGCACACGAAGCGAAGGCCTGCTGCGACGGGGATATGGCCACCGGCGGGTGGAGCAGGCACTCCACGCCGCGGGCATTGATGAAGAGATTCGAGACAGCGTCGCGCCGGAGGACTCCGCCTTGCGCCGGGCGGCCCTGTCGCTTGCCAGGAAGAGGCGCTTTGGGCCGTTCGGGGATGCACCGCTCGACCGGTCGCTTCGGGAGAAACAGATTGCCGCGATGCTGCGTGCCGGCCATGGATTCGACGCCGCGCGCGCGGTAGTGGATGCCGGCAGCGAAGCGGCGGCCGAAGAATGGGCTGCCATGGGCGAGGAGCAAAGCGAATGAAGTTGCGGCCATTGGCCCTGATCGCCTGCCTGTGGCTGGCTTCCTGCACGGCCCAGCCCGACGCCGCCGCTCGCGAGCCGGCACCGGCGCATGCAACCTCGGTCCATCCCGAATCCGGCCTCGAAATCATTCCCCTGACAGTCAGCCATAATGGCCGCGAACATCGCTTCCGCGTGGAAGTGGCCCGGACCGCCGCGGAACAGGCGAAAGGATTGATGTTCCGCACCGAGCTGGCCGATGATGAGGGAATGCTGTTTCCGCGCAATCCGCCCCGCTTTGCCAGCTTCTGGATGAAGAATACGGTTATCCCGCTCGATATCATCTTCGTGGGTCCGGATGGACGGATCAGCAATATCGCGGCGATGACCACGCCCTATTCGCTGGAATCCATACCGTCGCAAGGTATCGCGATCGCCGTGCTGGAGATCCGCGGCGGCCGCGCGGCCGAACTCGGTATCGTTCCCGGCGCGCGGGTGGAGTGGTGATGCGGTCGCAATCGCGCTTGCAAGGGCGCGGTGAGAGCGGCTAACGCGCGGCTCCATGGGCATCCTTTCGAAGATCTTCACCTGGTGGGATGGCGCGACCATCGGCACACTGCTGTTCAGCGCCAGGAACGGCCAGCACGTAGGTACGGACGCGCAGGGCAACCGCTATTATCGGTCGAGAAAGCCCGGTCCCGGCGGCCGCGAGCGGCGCTGGGTGATCTACGAGGGCTCAAACGATGCGAGCCGGGTTCCCGCCGAATGGCATGGCTGGCTGCATCATTCCTTTGATGCCACGCCGGAAAGTCACCTGCCTCCGCCGCGGATATGGGAGGCCGATTACACGCCGAACCGCACGGGTACCGTGGAAGCTTACAGGCCCAAGGGCGCGCTGGAGCGGGGCGGCAAACATGCGCGTGCAACCGGGGATTACGAAGCCTGGTCGCCGGACGCCTGAGCATGCGGCCGGGGCCCATCCTTGCCGTCTTTGCCGCTTTGGCGCTTGCATCATGTGACCGCGGCGCGCCCGAGCCGGAGCCCCTTGCCACAGACATTCCCGACGAATTCGCGGCGCAGCCACAGGCTCCCTTGCCCGAGGGCGAGGGGGCAGGAACGCCGATGGCCGAACGGGTGGCCACGCTGGGCCTGCTCAATAAGCGCAATAATCTGACCCAGGATGTGGAACTCAAGCCCGGCGAGCAGCGGCGGATCGGCGATGTGATCCTGCGCCTGTCGGCCTGCGAGCGCACGGCGCCGTGGGAAAATCCGCCCGAATCCGGCGCTTTCGTGCAGGTGATCGTCAACCAGCGCGTCGACACCAGCCAGGAGCGTGAATGGCAGCGGGTATTTTCCGGCTGGCTGTTCAAGAACTCGCCCAGCCTCAACGTGGTGGAGCACCCGATCTACGATGTCTGGGTCAAGGAGTGCAGGATGAGCTTCCCGGG
>CAYRCH010000131.1:0-6105 GCA_964422665.1 uncultured Sphingomonadaceae bacterium
TCCCGTGGGATAGAACCGACTCACTTATGCCATGAAGGGGCCTGTAGGACAGGGGTTTTTGGCGGGGTTCGGATCGATGCTTAATCGACCACCTTTACCTGAACGGGCGCTCCGTCAGGCAGTTCGCTCAACTGACGATGTACGTCCGCCATGCCGATGAACTGCTCTGCGACCGGAATTACGAACATGTTGTCCACTTCGTATTTGCCCTCGGCAAAGATCGGCAGAATGGCGAATCCGTAGCACTCACCGGCTCCGGCTTTCTTGCCTGCCGCATGCAACCTCTCGACCACGGGCGGAAGGAACCATTCGTCCACGAGATCAGGAGATGACCTCACCGCTTCTTCGAAGCGCGCGCGACTGCTCGCCACCTCCTCGATAAGTCCTGTTCCTGTATCCAGCCAATGAACTGCGCCATCCGGCCTCTCCAAGAACACACCCCCTACCATAGAGCAAACAAGCGGATTCCACGGGCCCGGGACCAGCCATGACCAAGCCTTTGCGGTAGCGAGCGCAAGCGAGGGCTCGATCTGAAACGCAATGTCCTTCCACGCGACAGTCATGCAGTGTCCCTTCCCGTGCAGGGTAGAGGCCAAGTGCGAATGTCCGCAATAGGGTCGCTTGCGGCCGCGAGCGCCATGCTATCAGGCCCAAGCCTGGAACTGCTGCATCGCTTCCCTTTTACCTATGTCAAACCGATCGCCCGAGAGTTCCAGACTTCGGCATTCCCCCACTCGTCATCCCCGCGGAAGCGGGGACCCAGCAACATCCGATCTGCGGCGATGAGAGCCGACTGGGTTCCCGCTTTCGCGGGAATGACGGAGGGGGTGCGACCTCGGCCAGCCCGCATCGCGTGGCTTCAAAAGGTTCTAGAATTTTCGTTCTGCAGCTTCCGGATCATAAGGCTCGCAGTGCCCGCTATAGTCGCCTGCCTTGCCTGAGATGCTTATCGCGCCCGTATAGCGGTCGATCCGAAATTTCGGATTGTTCAGCACGTTGACGGCGACCGATCCGGTGATTTCATTCTCTTTGAACTTTATGCTCTTGAGCTTGAACCAGCCGTCCTCGCCTCCGCGAAGGGCGGGAAGCATCGCGCGCGGCATGCGCAATCTGCCTTCGTCTCCATCGATCCACAGGCTGACCTGATCATCGAAGCCGACGCTACGCGTGCCGAGTACCTGCGCCGATCCGTGACCGCTATCGCTGTCCCAACTGTTCACAGTGGCGCTTGCGACCTGGTTCGCTGAACCGCCGCCGCCGCAGATCAAGTTGATCTTGCGCGGCGCATCTTCTGCCGACGATGCGGTGGCAAATGCCAGGCCAGCTATAATCACTAGAAAGCGCATATCCGTCTCCCGGCTTTCAATCGGGTTGCACTAGCATAGAAACATCAACTGATGGCTAACCCGGCATCCTTGATGCTTTGCCAGTGCAGGAGTGGCTCCGGTTCGGTCAGCCGCCGAGCCCTTCCCTGCTGACTGTTATGCTGGCTTGGAGGTCCGTCGGGCGAATGACCGGCTTGACCGGAGCATCGGCAACCAGCTTGACCCAGAGGGCTTCCCCGTCCCTGAACCAGGACGTCTCGTTTGCGGCGCGCAGCGCGTCCATGCTGCCCGCTTCCGTTCCGGAGGCTGCATGGGTGAAGCCCGGCAGTTCGAAAATGACCCATGAGCCCTCGTCCATTTCAGCCAGACTGAGAGTGACCTCTGGCCGTTCGGTCCTGACCTGGATTTCGGTGCCGGCGCGCACGGTGCTCTGGTCGCCGCTGATCTTGAATTCCCTGCCGCCCCGGACCAGCGCAATGGGCGCCTGCGGAGGACGGCGGGTGAACAGGGCTGTGCGCTGGGCCCGGACGAGGGGCGTGTCCGGCGCATTGGGGCCGAGCGAGGCGAGCAGGGCGAAGCGGGCGGTGCGGGATTCCAGATCGACTGCGGCGGGAAGCTCGCCCCTGCTGTCGGACAGGTTCAGGCGTCCGATATCGCCGGTGCAAACGGCAGCGTTCCAGCTGGGACGGATCTCGCAGCTGTCGTCGGTGGCGACGCTGTCATTCTCGCCGTCATGGAGCAGGACCTGAGAGTTGGGGACGCCGGTCACCGAGCCGTCGAGGTCGCGGAAGGACAGTGTCCGATAGGCGTTGCCGCCGCGATTGTCGTTGTCGAAGCGGGCATCGAATGTCGGGAAATAGACCGGCTTGGCGTTGACGAACTCGGCCCCGCTGATGGTGCTGCCGGTGCTGAGGCCCGCACTCGTGAACAGCAGGAAGGACAGCGCGCCTGTCTTGCGCTGGTCATTGTCCTGGAAATTCACGAATGTCGTGTTCACCACGTCGTCGCGGTAATCGTAATATTCGTAGCCGCGGATGGGGAAGTCCGGGATGGAGGGCTTGGGCAGGCTGCGGCCATAGGCCACTTCCTCCGGCGTCGTGGGATTGCCGATATTGTCGGTCTCGCCCACGACCAGCGAGTCCACCAGGCGCGAGCTGAAGGGCAGGCTGCCGATATCGCCGGCGGCCTGCGTCATGCCGATCGCGTTGTCGGCCAGTTTCAGGCCGCTGTACACGTAGAGATCCCCCCGGCCCCAGAGCCCGCCATTGCGGTTCTTCCAGGCGGTCAGGTTTTCGAAGTGCGTCTCCATCACTTCGCTCTCCAGATCGGTGGGATCCGTCAAAGGCAGCAGCGGGATGGATGCCAGCCCGAATGTGTTGTCCTGGTCGATGTGCCGGTCGATCAGGAAGCCGTCGAAATTGGAATGGGCCACGTTACCGCGGAATGCGCGCAGCGGGGTGCGGCGCGGCCAGGTGTTGGCGGCGATTTCCGTGCCCAGGAAGGCGCCATTGGGGTGCTCCGGGATCGACAGCCAGAAGCCGACCTGGTCGGAGCCGGCCGCGACATTGTCGATGTAGCTATTGTCCGGATTGGTGATCCAGAAGGACGCCGCCGTATTGTCCGATGGCAGCAATGTGTTGCCGCCGTGGAAGCTGGCTTTCCGGTAGGCCGCCTGATCCGCGAAGCTGGAGTCCCTCTCCCCATTGGCGGCAAGGTTTGTGGGCACGCAGTCCAGTGTCGGATGACACTTGGTCTGGATCGCCAGGTTCCTGACGAACTCGTTGCCGGTCTCGATGCCGTCTTCCATGAAGAAGCAGTGGCCCACATTATTGTAGGTCACGTTGTTCTCGATCCGCAGATTGTTGGTGCCGTGCACCGTCACGCAGCGGTTGTAGCTGTCGTGGATCGAGGCGTTCCTGACGTACATGCCCGCGCCTTCGCCCAGGATGTGGAAGTGCATCGGGTAGCGGGCGAGGGTCAGATGCTGGCCCATGCGGTAGAGTTCGACCCCGTCGACATAGGCTTTCGAGCCGCCCATCGCCATGATGTGGCCGCCGATATAGCTCTCTTCGGCATCCTCGGACGCCTGCACCTTGATGTTGCGCGTCAGCAGGCCGACTTCGCCGCGCTCATCCACGCCGAAGGTGATCTCGCCGAAGTGCATGTAGTCGAGCGGGCTGTCGAGCGTGATGGTATTGCCGCTGACGGACACGATATGCCGCGTTTCCGCCTGCCGCGGATTGAAGTCGGTCGAGGCGAGGACGATCTCGTCGCCCGCGCGCCAGCCGCTGGCATCGAGCACCTGGATGCTGGTCGCGCCCTTTTCGGCGGTGGCGGCCAGCTTGGTCCAGCTGTGGCTGCGATTGCCATGCATGTTGAGCGTGCCGCGCATCAGCATGATGCCGCGATCGCCCATCGTGTTGATGTCCTCGCCCGGGACCTTGTCGGTCAGGGTGATAGTGGCCTTGTGTTCGAACGGGCTGGCCTCGGTGCCGATCTGCAGCTCGCCGCCGGGGACGTAGATCCATTCGGTGACGAGATCGAGATCGCGCTCGTCGGCGAAGGTCAGCTTGCCCTGCACGGTGATGCTGCGCAGCGCCGGGGGGCTGACGTCGAGCACCATCTCGGTCCCGCGCGGAATGGTCACTTCCTCGCCGGCCGCGGGCACCTTGCCCGAGGGCCATGCCGAGGCGTCCGACCATTTCACGGTCCGCGTGACTGCGACCGGGGCCGCCACGTCCATCGCCATTTGAGTGTGGTCCGCGTGATCCTGCGCGGCGGCGGGGGTGCCCAGGGCGAGCAGCAGGGAGGCGGGAACGACGCGAGTATAATGGAACAGCCGAGACTGTTGGCGCATGACTGAGTTTCCCTCTCCCGGACGACGCGTGCCGCATTATGTTTGGGAGGGATCATGAAGCGAATGGGCTCTTTTGCCAAGCGGCCGGGCGATAATGACGAGTGAAGAATCGCGCCCGCCTTGCAATTGAACGATATATGCGTATATCATGCAAATGAAAGGACAGGCCATGGCTACGAAGCCGCTCGACCTCGAGCCCGATGACGGCAGGATACTCACCTCGGCGATCGCGCGGATCGCGGAGTTCTGGGGCCTGACCAATGCCAAGCTTGGCAGTGTCCTGGGCCTTTCGCCGGCCACGGTCTCGCGGCTGCGCTCGGGCAAGGCCGAGCTCGATCCCGCCAGCAAGTCGTTCGAGGCGGCGCAATATCTGCTGCGCCTGTTCCGCTCGCTCGACGCCCTGCTCGGCAGCGACGACATGGCGGCGCGCGCGTGGCTTTCGGCGCGCAATGTCGATCTCGACGCGCGCCCGATCGACCTGGTGGACAGCTTCAAGGGCCTGATGACCGTCTGCGACTATGTCGACGCCCATCGCGCTCGCGTCTGAGTTCCGCCGCTACCGCCGGACCGTGTGGAGGGTGGTCGAGGCCCAGCATCGCATCTCCACCAACCGGCTGGCGCGCAGCCTGGCCGAGCAACAGCGGCTGGAGGAGCTGGCCGACAGCGCCAAGCCCGACCTGCCGAAATCGGCGCGGGGCCTCGACTATTTGCTCGCCTCGCCCTTTCGCTATGGACACACGGTGGCCAGCCGCTTCCGCCGCGCCGCGGAGCGGCCGGGCATCTTCTACGCCAGCGAGGCCGAGCGTACCGCGATCACCGAGACCGCCTATTGGCGGCTCCGCTTCTTCAGCCGCTCGCCGGGCTTCGTGCCCGGGAGCCGCACCAGCGAGCATCTGAGCTTCTCGGTGCCGCTATACGTCACCCGCCTGATCGACCTGACGCGGGAGCCCTTCGCCGCGGATCGCCGGCGCTGGACCGACCCCGCGGACTATTCCGCCTGCCAGGAACTTGCCGCGAAGGTCCGCGAGGCGGAGGGCCAGGCGATTCGCACATATTCCGCACGCGATCCCGAGGGCATCAATGTCGCGCTGCTGGACCCGGCCGGCTTTGCCAGGGCCGCGCCCGTCCATGGCCGCAACTGGCATTTGCGCCTGGAAGGCGAGCGGCTTTTGGCGATGGCCGCCTTTCCGCATGACGAGGTCTATGCGTTTACGCCGGGGCAGTTCGGGCTTTCCGCGCTGGGTTGAGCAACTCCGGGGCGCGGCCCGGCCAGCTATCCGGTTGCCTCGCCTCGAACCGCCTGCTAGGCGCGCGCCGTCATCTGGGGAGTAGCCCATCGTCCGCGAGGACGAATTTCTGCGTCAACATACTTGGTCGAGAGATCATGGCGCAGCGGGACGGTTCGGCCGTCCGGGCAAGACCAATGACACCTCGCTTTCGTCCGGCCGGGCGGAAGGTGCGGTGTCATTGCAGTCTGCAAAGCCCGGCCCGGAGATCGTTCATGGAAGCCATCCTGACATCGACAGCAATGGTCGCGCTCGCCGAAATCGGCGACAAGACCATGCTGCTTGCCATCGTGCTGGCCGCGCGCTTTCGCAAACCCCTGCCCATTGTAATGGGTATTCTCGTGGCAACGCTGGCCAATCACGCAATCGCCGCCTTCCTCGGCCAGACGATAGCCGCGATCCTGGAGGGCACCTGGTTCCGCTATGCCGTGGGCGCGAGCTTCATCGCCATGGCGCTCTGGACGCTGGTGCCCGACAAGCTGGAAGAGGGCGAGCAGAAGCCGGCGCGCTTCGGAGCGTTCCTGACGACGACGATCGCCTTCTTCATCGTCGAAATCGGGGACAAGACCCAGGTGGCGACCATCGCACTTGGCGCGCAGTTCCGGGACGTTCCGCTGGTCACCATCGGCACCACGCT
>CAYRCH010000132.1:0-3451 GCA_964422665.1 uncultured Sphingomonadaceae bacterium
AGCGGCCCCAAGGGCGACGTGCTCGCCGCGGCGCGCATCGCCGGGATCATGGCCGCGAAGAAGACCGGCGAGCTTATCCCGCTGTGCCACCCGCTCGCGCTCGACGCGGTGAGCGTGGATTTCGCCTTCGAGGACGCCGCGATCCGCGTCACCGCAAAGGCCAGCCTGACCGGGCGGACCGGCGTCGAGATGGAAGCCCTCACCGCCGTCTCCGTCGCGCTTCTGACGATCTACGACATGGCCAAGGCGATCGAGAAGGGCATGGTGATCGAGGAGATCCGCCTGATCGAGAAGACCGGCGGCAAGTCGGGCGACTGGCGCGCCCCGGACTGAGGCCGCGCCGGTGAGCCTTCCTCCCCCGATCACGCTCGAAGAAGCGCAGCAGCGCCTGCTCGCGGGCGTGACGCCGCTGCCGGCGGAGCAGGTCGCGGCAGGCGATGCCATGGGCCGCCACCTCGCCGTCCCGCTACTCGCCCGCCGCACCCAGCCCGCCGCCGACCTTTCGGCGATGGACGGCTATGCGATGCGCGCCGACGACCTCGCCGGCCCATGGCGCGTGGTCGGCGAAAGCGCGGCCGGGCATCCCTTTGCGGGCGAACTGGCCGCGGGGCAGGCGGTGCGCATTTCCACCGGCGCGCTGATGCCGGCCGGGGCCGGAGCGGTGCTGCTGCAGGAGAATGCGACGCGCGTGGGCGACGACCTCTCGCTGAACGGAGAAGGCGAACCCACCCCGCGCCATATCCGCCGGCGCGGCTTCGACTTCGCCGAGGGCGACGAGCTGCTGCCGGCGGGCACGCGGATCGGCGCCGCCCAGCTCGCCCTGGCCCTGTCAGGCGGGCATGGCATGCTCAGCGTCCACCGGCGGCCGACCATCTCCGTGCTCGACAGCGGGGACGAGCTGGCGAGCGATCCGGCAGACTGCGCCCCGCACCAGATCCCGGCCAGCAATGGCGCGATGCTGGCGGCGATGGCCGCCCCCTTTGCTGCGAAAGTGGATCGGCTCGGGCCGGTGGCGGACGATCTGGAAGCCTTCGCCCGGGCGCTCGAGCGGGCCGAAGGCGCGGACGTGCTGGTGACCAGCGGCGGCGCCTCGGTCGGCGATCACGACCTGCTCCAGCCTGCGCTGGCCGCATGGGGCGCCGAGATCGACTTCTGGCGCGTGGCGATGAAGCCGGGCAAGCCGCTGCTCATCGCAAGGCGCGGCCGGCAGGTGATCGTCGGCCTGCCGGGCAATCCTGTGTCGAGCTATGTCACCGCGTTCCTGTTCCTGCTGCCCCTGCTGCGGGCGCTGGGCGGGAGCGCTGCCCCCCTGCCCCGCGCGCTTTCCGTCACGCTGGACGGAGATCTGCCGGCGGGCGACAGCCGCGTGGAGTTCATCCGCGCCCGCCTGGACGGCGGGAGCGTCGCTCCCCTCGCCCAGCAGGATTCCTCCGCCCTCCGCGCCCTCGCGGCGGCGAACGCCCTGATCGTTAATCCGATCGGAGCCCCGGCGCGTTCCGCGGGTGCCAGGGTCGAGGCCTATCTTCTCGAGAATGGCGGAATCGCTTGACGCGGGGCGCAAGGTTGCCTAATTGTTCCGCATCCGTTCCGTATATGGAACATCCAGGGAGCCATTTCGATGCTGACTGCCAAGCAACATGAACTCCTCCGGTTCATCCAGCGCAAGCTGGAAGATACCGGCATTTCCCCTTCTTTCGAGGAAATGAAGGATGCGCTCGACCTCAAGTCGAAGTCGGGGGTTCATCGCCTGATTTCCGCCCTTGAGGAGCGCGGCTTCCTGCGCCGGCTGCCCAATCGCGCGCGCGCGCTCGAAGTGCTGCGCCAGCCCGAGGATGTGACCGCCGGATCGCGCAAGAGCGCCAACGATGCGGTATCGCGGGTGACGGCTCCGCCGGCCGCCGCGCCTTCCCCGGCCAATGATGTCATCGAAATTCCGCTGCACGGCCGCATCGCCGCCGGCATGCCGATCGAAGCGCTGGAAAGCGACCAGATGCTTCCCGTGCCCGCGGCCCTGCTCGGCGCGGGCGACCATTACGCGCTCGAAGTATCGGGCGATTCGATGATCGAGGCGGGCATTTTCGACGGCGATTATGCGCTGGTGCGCCGCACCGATACTGCCCGCGACGGCGAAATCGTGGTGGCGCTGGTCCGCAACGAGGAAGCGACGCTCAAATATCTCCGCCGCGAGAACGGGATGATCCGGCTCGATCCGGCCAATTCCACGCACGAGCCGCAGGTCTACCGCCCCGACGAAGTGCAGGTGCAGGGCAAGCTGGCGGGGCTGCTCCGGCGCTATCACTGATACCGGCTCCCGCGATGATCGCGGGGTCCGTCAGTTGGGGTGGCGCGCGGTCCACCAGCCATGTTCGCCCTGGCTGTCGGCCACCGTGGTCACCTCCTCCTGCGCCAGGCGGATCGAAAGCCCGCCGGTCCTTTCCAGCATTCGCCGGTCGGCCTTGAGCCAGCGCGGCTCGCAGGATCGCGGCAGGCGGCGATCGGCGATAACAATGTCCGCGCGCTCGCAGGCGGCGGCCAGCGCCCGCTCGGTCACGAGTTCACGGCTGCGGGCCATGAGCAGGTGCCACTCCCGCCCGCCGCGCTTGATCGAAGCGACGCAGAAATCCCGGCTGCAGCTTCCCCCGGACCAGCTTTCCAGCGGCACCGGCTCTCCTTCCAGCCCGGCCAGTTCGAACAGGTTCTCGCGTGCATATTCGCTCCCCGGGCGCAGCAGCACCAGCCTTCCGTCTTCGGTGGTGATGCCGACATGCCTGCCATCCCCGGAGACCAGCACATCGGGCCGCGGCGCAAGGGCCATCAGCAGCGCGGCCAGCGCCATCGGCACCAGCCCGGCCAGCCGCGCCCTGCTCTGCCACAGCGCCAGCCACAGCGCCCCGCCGACGAACAGCAGCAGCGCCGAGCCGGGAACGGCCGGGGTCAGCTTCACCGCGCCCGGCTGCGCGGCGGTGAAATCGGCAATCGCGAGCAGCAGCTCGAGCGATTTTTCCGCCAGCCACCAGGCAGGCGCGCCCAGCCCCGCAACGTCCAGCAGGAGGGCAAGTGCAATCAGCGGCATGGACACGAAAGTCACCAGCGGGATCGCGAAGACATTGGCCAGCGCGCCGTAGATCCCCGCGCGGTGGAAATGGAACATCACGATCGGCATCAGCGCGATCTCGATCACCATCCCCGTCACCAGCAGCATCAGGATCCGGCGTCCCCATTTGGCCGCGAAGCTCTCCTCGCGCGGCGCGAGGAAGCGCCGCACCGGTCCGCTGGTGGACAGGGCAATGATCGCGATCACCGCGGCGAAGCTCATCTGGAAGCTCGGCCCGACCAGCGATTCCGGCCACAGCAGCAGGACGAAGATCGCCGCCACCGCCACCAGCCGCATCGACAGCGGCTCCCGCCCGATCGCGAGTGCGATCAGCACCAGCACCGCCCCCGCGCAGCT
>CAYRCH010000132.1:3551-6022 GCA_964422665.1 uncultured Sphingomonadaceae bacterium
TCGCCGCTGGCGAAGGCCGCCGCGATCGCCCCGGGCTGCCCTTCCATTTCACCTCTCACATGCGCCGACAGGCCGCGCTGGGCCCGGCCGATCCAGCCGCCTCCGGGCGCCGGTTCCAGCACCTGCAATTCCCCCTGCAGCCCGCCCGTGGCCGCGAACCCCTGAAACCATGCGGCGCGGGCGAAATCGTAGGAGCCAGGCAGCATCGGCGGCGCTGGCGGCATGAGCCGGACCCGCAAGCGCACCAGTGCGCCCTCCCGCGCGCCGGGGCGATCCTGTGCCAGCGGGACGTTGATCCGCAACTT
The DNA here is from genome assembly GCA_964422665.1 of uncultured Sphingomonadaceae bacterium. Classification (GTDB taxonomy): domain Bacteria; phylum Pseudomonadota; class Alphaproteobacteria; order Sphingomonadales; family Sphingomonadaceae; genus DASWIR01. The sequence goes on from CAYRCH010000132.1 coordinate 3,857, forward strand.
GACCGCCCGGTCGCTGCCGCTGTCCTCGTCGGACCACCGTGCCGCCAGCACAAGCCGCACGCGGCTTTCGGCCGGCTGCTCGATGCGCTCGAGCACCCGCCCTTCGATCTCCGCACTTGTGGGATACGCGATCGGCTGCGCGCCGACCACTTCCGAGCGAGCCCATATCAGGGCCGTGCCGGCGACAAAGGCGAGCCCCAAGGCCACTGCCGCGATCCCAAGCTGCGATCGCCGTTCCTCGCCCCGCCAGAGCGCCAGTGCGCCCAATGCCAGCAGCCCCCCACCAGCGATCGCGGCAATCCACTCTCCGCGCCCCGCAAGGCCGAACCACGCCGCGATTCCCGCAGCCAGGGCGACTGCGATCCAGGGGCCCCGATCCATACCGGCCCGGGCCAGGAAATCGTCGGCCGCATCCGCCACGCTGGACAAGCGCACGCGGTTTCGCCAAGGCGTCTGCTGCAACGCAGCATCCGCCGCTCCCTCCCCCAGGGGCACGCCAGGCGGATCGCGCGTCGCCATGGATGTATTGGAAAGGAACGCACGGGATATGGCAAGCGGGCTTGAACAGGCGGAAGGATCGGGCGGCGGCATCGTCACTCGTTTTGCGCCTTCGCCCACCGGCTTCCTGCATATTGGCGGCGCCCGCACAGCGCTGTTCAACTGGCTGTTTTCCCGCCATTATGGGGGCAAGGCGCTGCTCCGGATCGAGGATACCGACCGCAAGCGCTCCACCCCCGAAGCGATCGATGCCATTCTGGATGGACTGGACTGGCTCGGCCTCGATTACGACGAAGCGCCGGTCTACCAGTCCGAGCGCGGCTCGCGTCACGTCGAAGTGGCCGAAAAGCTGCTCGCCGCCGGCCACGCCTATAAATGCTTCGCCACTCCGGAAGAGCTGGAAGAAATGCGCGCTGCCCAGCGCGCCGCACGCGAACCCCTCCGCTATGACGGGCGCTGGCGGCACCGCGATGCATCCGAAGCGCCTCCGGGCGCGCCGTTCGTGATCCGGCTGAAGACGCCGGACGAAGGCGAGACGACGATCGAGGACGCTGTCCAGGGCCCCGTGACCGTCAGCAACGCCGAGATCGACGACTATGTGCTTCTCCGCGCCGATGGCACGCCCACCTACATGCTGGCCGTCGTGGTGGACGACAACGACATGGGCGTCACGCATGTGATTCGCGGCGACGATCACCTCAACAACGCCTTCCGCCAGCTCCCCATCATCCGCGCGATGCAGGATATCGAGGAAGGATGGCGGGAGCCCGTCTACGCGCATATCCCCCTCATTCACGGCCAGGACGGAGCGAAGCTCTCCAAACGCCACGGCGCAATGGGAGTGAACGAATATCGCGACGAACTCGGCATCCTGCCCGAAGCGCTGTTCAACTACCTGATCCGGCTTGGCTGGGGCCACGGCAACCAGGAAGAGTTCACCCGCGAGGAAGCGATTGCTGCCTTCACGCTCGACGGAGTCGGGAAGAGCCCGTCCCGCTTCGACATGAAGAAGCTGCTGAACATGAACGGGCACTATATCCGGGCAGCGGACGATGCGAGGCTCGCCGCGCTGGTCGCGCCGCGGATGGGCGACAGAGCGGATACGGAGCTGCTGACCAGGGCGATGCCCGCACTCAAGACCCGGGCCCAGGACCTTGACGAGCTGGCAAGAGGCGGGGCCTTCCTGTTCAAGACCCGGCCGCTCGATATCGACGAGAAGGCGCAGGGCCTGCTGACTTCGGATGCGCGGGCATTGCTGGGGCGGATCGCGGAGCGCCTCGAGGCCGAAACGGACTGGACAAGCGAAGCGCTGGAAGCCAGTCTGAAGGCCCAGGCAGAGGAATTGGAGCTGGGTCTGGGCAAGCTTGCGCAACCGCTCAGAGCGGCGCTTACGGGGCAAACCACTTCGCCGGGCATATTCGATGTTCTGGTCCTCCTGGGAAGGGAGGAAAGCCTGGCGCGGATTGCCGATCAGGCCGCCCGCGGCGAGCAGGCAAATATCAATTGAGGAGTACGGAACTTGGGTGACAGGAACGCCACGCTAACCGTTGGAGACAAGAGCTGGGAATTCCCGGTGCTCGAAGGCAGCGTCGGGCCGGAAGTGTTCGATATCCGCAAGCTTTACGGCCAGGCGCATATGTTCACATACGACCCGGGCTTTACCTCGAC
>CAYRCH010000133.1:0-2449 GCA_964422665.1 uncultured Sphingomonadaceae bacterium
GCGGCGGAAGGCTGGGCGCCTTCCACATCGGCCTTGACGATGCGGCCCTTGGGCCCGCTGCCCTTCACGCTCGAGAGGTCGATACCCTTGTCGGCCGCGATCCGCTTGGCCAGTGGGGAGGCGATCACGCGGTCGCCTGAGGACTTGGGTGCAGCATCCTTCTCCGCTCGCCCTGAGCTTGTCGAAGGGCCGCTCTTTTCTTCGGGTGCGGCGCTAGAAGAAGAGGACGGTGCTTCGACAGGCTCAGCACGAGCGGATTCTTCTGCTTCCGCATTCTTCGGCGCCGGCGCTGCCTTGCCAGCTGCTGCCTTCGCTTCGTCCAGGTCCTCGCCTTCCTCGGCCAGCGTCGCGATCACCGTGCCCACGGCCACGCCTTCGGTCCCCTCGGGAACCGCGATATGGGCGATCACCCCTTCGTCGACCGCTTCGAATTCCATCGTCGCCTTGTCGGTTTCGATCTCGGCCATGATGTCGCCCGCGGAGACCTGGTCCCCGACCTTCACGAGCCATTTGGCGAGAGTCCCCTCTTCCATGGTCGGCGAGAGCGCGGGCATCTGGATGGCAATGGGCATGGGTTTGCTTGGAATTTCCTTGTTGAGCGCGGGGAGTCTCTGGCCAATTTGTCGCTTCGGGGCAAGGTTCTTGCGCGGCGCGCGATTTGCTTTGATAGTCTTCGCGGAGGGGGACAGTGGATGCGCATCTACCTGGCGATCATGGACGAGACCGAGGAAGCGCGCGCTGCGCTGCGTTTTGCCTCGCGCCGCGCGGCCAAGACGGGGGGCGCGGTACATATCCTGGCACTGGTGCCGCCGCAGGATTTCAACGCTTTCGGCGCGATCCAGGCTACGATCCAGGACGAGGCCCGCGACCGGGCGGAAGCGCTCGCGAGCAGCGCAGCGGGCAGCCTGTTCTCGGAAAGCGGCAAGATGCCGAAGATCTCGGTCCGCAGCGGCGACGGGCACGAGGTGGTGCGCGAATATCTGGCCGAAAATCCGGACATTGCCGCGCTCGTGCTCGGCGCGGCCAGGGAAGGCGGCCCCGGGCCGCTAGTGACGCATTTCACCGCCAATGCCGGGGCGTTGCCCTGCCCGGTCTATATCGTACCCGGCGGGCTCGACGACGAAGCGCTCGACCGGCTGGCCTGAGCCGTCGGGTTTCACAACCGCCTAGGATAAGCTCCGGCCGTTCGATTTCGGATGCATCTCCTCTGTTCGTCATTCCCGCGAAAGCGGGAACCCAGTCGAATCCAACGGTAACTGGGTCCCCGCTTTCGCGGGGATGACGAGGGAGGGGGTAGCGGGTATTCCTTCAGAAAGCGTCCGCGATGCGGCAACGCAAGTGGATCAGGCACCAGCCGCCTGGGCGCTGCTGCCAACACGCAGGCCGCGCATTTCCAACACGGTGAAAATGGCGACAGCGGCCGCCTGGGCCAGCAGGAACGCGTGACCGGCCGGGGTCAACGCTTCCAGCCACGCAATCCAGACCGCCACGCTCGCCAGTACCCAGGCGACGTTGCCGACAATCGCGAGCGCGAGGAGCGTCCTGACCGGGCGGGCCGACAGGAACGCGAGAAGCGCCCCCGCGGCAAGGCATATCCATCCGCCGGCGGCGACCACCAGCTCCGGCAGGCCGAGCAGGCCGGCGACAGGCGTGGTCGCAAACACGCCAATGGCGAATATCGCGCCGCAGCTCAGGGCGTCGGCGACAAGGATTTTGGGGAGGGTAAGCCTGGTCATGTCGTGCACTCCTTCGGTTGGACGTGCAGATGATCGTCGCGCGGCGGAGGCAAGTCGATTACCTCGCAGGTAATGGAGAATCTCTCCGTCCAGGCCCAGGAATGCGTCATGCCCCAATCCGATCTCGGCAACCTGCTCCGCGAATGGCGTGGCCGCCGCAAACTGAGCCAGCTCGACCTTGCGCTTTCGGCGGAGATTTCCTCGCGCCATCTGAGCTTCATCGAGACGGGGCGTGCGGCGCCCAGCGCGGGAGTTGTCGATCGGCTGGCCCGCGAACTTGCCATGCCGATGCGCGCGCACAATACGCTGCGGCTTGCCGCGGGATATGCGCCGGCTCACCGCGAGCGGCCGCTCGACGATCCCGGGCTGGCTCAGGCGAAGGAGATCGTGGAGCGGATACTCGCGGCGCATGAGCCCTATCCCGCGATTGCCGTGGATCGCACATGGCACCTGGTTGCTGCCAATGGCGCGCTGCCGGTATTGCTGGAAGGCGTGGACCAGGCGCTGCTCGCACCGCCGGTGAACGTGCTGCGCGTCGCGCTCCATCCCGACGGACTGGCGCCGCGGATCGCCAATTTCGCGCAGTGGCGCGGCCATATACTGGCCAGGCTCCGGGCCCAGATCGAAGCCAGCGGCGACGAAGAGCTGGCGAAGCTGGAGGAAGAGCTGCGGAAGCTACCGTTCCGCGGCAACGGCCCGGCCCCGCATTCGGA
>CAYRCH010000133.1:2549-5996 GCA_964422665.1 uncultured Sphingomonadaceae bacterium
CGGCGCGGCCCGCTCGCGGGGCTTGGCGCCGCGGGGCTCGACAGCAGCGCCCTCGCCGCCGGGGATCTCGAATTTGAGCGCGCCGGTCAGCGGGTTCGCTTCGCCCAGCCGCAATTCGAGCATGTCGCCCATCGCGTAGCGCGTGCCGCTATCCTCGCCGATCAGCGCCTGCGCCGCCTCGTCATAGCGGAAATATTCGCGCCCCAGCGTGCTGATCGGCACCAGCCCGTCTCCCCCGAAGCCGACGATGGTGGCGAAGAAGCCGAACTTCTGCACCCCGGTGATGCGAGTCTGGAACGTTTCGCCCACCCGGCCGGACAGCCACGCGGCGACATAGCGGTCGATCGTCTCGCGCTCGGCCTCCATCGCCCGGCGTTCGGCCATGCTGATCGCATCGCTGACCTTGGCGAGGTCCGCCCGGTCGCGCTCCGACAAGCCGCTTTCCGGCGGCAGGCCGCCCTTGGGCCGGGGCTGCTCCAGGTGGAAAGAATCGACAAGCGCCCGGTGCACCAGCAGGTCGGAATAGCGTCGGATCGGCGAGGTGAAATGGGCGTAGCTGCCCAGCGCCAGGCCGAAATGACCGGCATTCTGCGGTCCGTAATAGGCCTGGGTCTGGCTGCGGAGTACCGCTTCCATGATCAGCGCCTTTTCTGCCGGGTCGCCGATGTCCTTCAGCATGCGGTTGAACAGGCCGGGCGTGATCACTTGGCCCAGCGCCAGCTTCTGCCCGAACGTGTCGAGATAGTCCTTGAGCGCGGTCAGCTTCTCGCGGCTTGGCGGTTCGTGGATGCGGTAGACGACCGGCGAGGCCTTGCTTTCGAGCGCTTTCGCCGCGGCGACATTGGCCGCGATCATGAAATCCTCGACCACGCGGTGGGCATCGAGCCGTTCGCGGATCGCGATCTCGGCGATCTTGCCGTCCTCGTCGAGCACCACGCGGCGCTCGGGCAGTTCCAGCTCCAGCGGGTCGCGGCGGTTGCGTGAGGTTTCGAGCGCGCGCCAGCAGGCCCAGAGGTTCTGCAGGAATTCCGGCGCATTGCCGGCATCGATCTGCGCCTGTGCGTCTTCGTAAGCGATGTTCTCCGCGATGCGCACGATCGCGCGGGTGAAGCGCCAGTCCTTCAGCGCGCCGTCCTTGCCGATGGAAAGGTGGCAGGCCATCGCCGCGCGGTCTTCGCCCTGCTTGAGCGAGCAGGCATCGGCGCTGAGCACTTCGGGCAGCATCGGCACCACGCGGTCGGGGAAATAGACCGAATTGCCGCGCTTGCGCGCCTCCTGGTCGATCTTGCCGCCCGGGCGGACATAGAAGCTGACATCGGCGATCGCGACCACGGCACGGAAACCGTCCTCCCCGTCGGGCTCCGCCCAGATCGCATCGTCATGGTCGCGGGCGTCGGCCGGGTCGATGGCGACGATCGGCAGCGCGCGCAGGTCTTCGCGGTGTTCCTCGCTCAGTGGAAGTTTTGCGGCGCGTTCGGCCTCGTCGAGCATCTCTTCGGAGAAGGTGTGCGGGATGCCGTATTTGTGGATCGCGATCAGGCTGAAGGCCTTGGGCGCAAGCGGATCGCCCAGCACCTCGACGACTTTCACGCCCGAGCGCGGCGAGCGGCCCAGCGGTTCGGCCAGCACCATCTGCCCTGCCTCCGCGCTGCCGAGGTCGCCGATCTTGGCCGAATTGCGCACCCTCTTGTCGACGGGCGCGAGCCAGGCCTGCCCGCTGCCATCCAGTTCCACCACGCCGAGCATCGATTCATGCGCGGCGGGCAGCTTCTTCATCGGATGGGCGATCCAGCCGGTGCCGGTCTCCTCGGTGCGCGCCAGCACCCGGTCGCCCTTCTTCAGCGCCGCGGGCCGGCCCGGGCCTTTCTTGCGCTCGACCAGGCGAATGCGCGGCGGCGGGGACGCATCGTCGGGCTGCCAGCTGTCGGGAATGGCGAGCGGCTCGCCGTCCTCGATCTCGACCACGCGCAGCACCGTCACCTTGGGCACGCCGCCCATGCGGTGATAGGCGCTCTTCTTGCCGTCGATCAGGCCTTCATCGGCCATGTCCTTGAGCAGGCGCTTGAGCGCGATCTTCTCCTGCCCCTTGAGGCCGAAGGCGCGCGCGATCTCCCGCTTGCCCGCGGGCGTGTCGGAAGTCTCGATGAATTCGAGCACCTGCTCCTTGCTGGGCAGGCCGTGCGATTTTGGATTGCGGGGCATGTGCGCGCTATATGGGCGCGCCGCTAATTGTTCTCAAGCGGCGCGAATGCTCCGCCGGGGACAGCGCTCGCCACCGGGCTTTCTACCCCATCCGCCGAAACCGAGCTGACGCCGAACAGCCAGTCGTCGCCGCGCATGGTCAGGAGTTCGACCCGCGTGGCGTCGGTTTCGACCATGCTGCGGCGCTGCCAGTATGGCTGGTCGGTGCGGCGATTATAGAGGCGGTATTTCGCCGCGCCTTCGACAGGCTCCCATTCGATGGCGGTGAATGTCTGCAATGCCGCCTCGGCGCGGGGCGCCGGCGGCATCGGCGCGCGCGCCAGTGCATCGAGCGCGCGCACATTCAGCCGTGTGACATTGGCGAGATAAGGGAAGTCCATCTCGTCCACCGTGTCGCCATAGGTCACGCCGTCCTCGACCCGCAAATCCTGGTGCTGGTGCTCGTAATCCTCGACCGCGACGGAAAAGCGGATGGCGGGAGAGCCCTTCTCGAGGAACGGAATCTGGTCGCCGCCCCGCCCCATCCGGTCGGTGCGCCAGATCTGCCTCACATCCAGCCCCTGCTCGTTCGCCTCGGCCAGACGGTCGATCCAGCGCGACAAATTGCGCGAGGGCGAATCGTTCTCCCCGCCATTGCGGCGCTGGTCGGCCCGCGTCTGGTCGCCAAGATCCGCGCGCGGCCCTTCGGAAAAGACGCGGACATGTTCGGCATCGCAATATCCGTCCGAGCCGCAGGAGCCGCCGACAATGTCGTTGTTGAGCACCGCCTTGACGGTCCAGCCCTGCTCTGCCGCGTAATCGGCCAGCAATTGCCCGCCATAGAGGCCCTGCTCTTCCCCGGAGAGGAGCGCATAGACGATGGTGACGGGATATTGCCGCTGCGAGAGCACCCGCGCTGCCTCGACCACCAGCGCCGTGCCCGAACCATCGTCATTGGCGCCGGGCGCATCGCTGGTGAAATCCATCACGTCGGAGACGCGGCTGTCGATATGGCCCTGCACGATCACCACCTGATCCGGGCGCTGCGTGCCGCGCTGGATCGCCACGACATTCACCAGCCTGGTCGGTTCAGGAATGCGCTCCCCGCTGACCATCCGTTCGGGCAGAACGATTTCGAGGCATCCTCCGCAAGCGTCACTGGCAGCGCGGAATTGCGCCTCGCCCCAGCGGCGGGCCGCGCCGATGCCGCGCGTGGGATGATCCTGCCGGGACATCGTATGGCGCGTGCCGAAGGAGACCAGCGCT
>CAYRCH010000134.1:0-5934 GCA_964422665.1 uncultured Sphingomonadaceae bacterium
GGCTGGAGGTCGAGGTGCTGGAAGTCCGCGCCCGGCCGAACAATAAGGGCCCGCGACACACGATCTGGTTTGCGCGAAGGGGGTGAGGTTGGGGTTGGCCGATCGGGGAAAGGTTGCTTTCGCATGTCGGCAGAGGATTGCAGTCATTGGCTGCGCGCCATCAGCAATGTCGGCTCACGACCCCAAGGTGGACACTCCCAACACTTGTTCAGTATTGATGAAATTCTCTGCGGCCGTGTATCTGGTCAGCGATAGCTTGATGGGGAGCAGGCGATGGCGGTCGAAATTCGGACTGAAGAGCTGACTGGCGATGTAATTGAGCGCAGGGTGGATGAGTTGCTTCAGAGCGGGCTAGGCTATGAAGAGTATCGGGACGGCTACGTAAATTTTTGTAAGTGGTTTTCCGGCAAAGAGCAAAAGCTCTGGCTGTATGCATTGAAAAATTACAATTGGGATAACGAAATTCTTCCTTTATATTTCATGGTTGAACGCAAGGAATGCGATCTTTCAGTAGCAAAGTCGATATTTTGGTTATCTGAGTTTGACTATTTCTGGTGTGATGAGAAGAACTGGATCAATCCAAGATTTGCTGCTGCAACGAAATCCATGCTGGAGCTTATCGTAGAGCGGGAAGATCAGTTCGGCTTCGTCAGATCCCAACTAGGCCCGGTTCATTACAGATACCTTCGCGACATGCGGAAAGACGTTGAGCAAGTCTCGAAAAGGTTAATTGCTATTGCTCCAAAAATTCCGACGTCGCTACTCAACGTCGAAGATTTTTCTCCTACTGGATGTTATGACGAAGAGAGATTTCAAGAATACGCTTCAGAAGATACATCGAGTTTCCAGTCCTTGGGCTGCTGGCCGTCGAGCGCCCATTGAAGGTGTCGAGACTGACAAAATGTCCGCCATCCACCCAGTCTCGGATCCATTCCTGTTTGCACGCAGTATGTCGGAGACTGGGTGGGGAGCAGGTAAGACAGTCTGGGCCCCGCCGTCAGGGCGCAGGCGGGCCGACCGGTCGGATAATGCCGCCCGCCATCTTCCCCTCGGCGTCAAGCGCGGCCGACATGATCAGCTCGCCGTTGGCGAATACCAGATTGTAGGTGTCGTCGCCCCTCGGTCCGCGTTCCATGAAGGTCATCGACTTCAGCTCCCCCATCCCGCGGAACATGGCCTGTGTCATGGGCAGGTCCCGGCGGACGATTTCGGCGAATGGCGGAGCGAGCTTGTCATAGTCAGGCGAGCCGCTGGTCACCCCGGCGACGAGGCTCCGCACGGCCGCCTCGGTGCCGGCATTCGGCACTGAGCGGGGTGCGGCCGGTGATGCAGAGGGGTCGAGCGGTCGGAGAAGGCCGCCTAACATCCTGCCGTCCGCGTCCAGCGCGGCCGACATTATCACTTCGCCGTTGGCGAAGACGAGGTTGTAGACGTCATCGCCCCTCACTCCGCGTTCCAGGAAGGTCATCGACTTCAGTTCGCCCAGCGAGCTGAACATGGGTTGTGTCATGGGCAGGTCCCGGCGGACGATTTCGGCGAATGGCGGAGCGAGCTTGTCATAGTCAGGCGAGCCGCTGGCCACCCCGGCGACAAGGCTTCGCAAGGCCGCCTCGGTGCTGGCCTTCCGTTCGGCATCCGCTGCGGCGGACGATGTGGCTTGCGCAGGCTGCGCGACGCTGGAGGTCTCGCCCAGGGGCTGCATAAGCAGGGCCAGTAATGCTGCTGCGATAAGGCTCATTGCGATTGCTCCCAAAATCAGTGGTCGGGGGAACACCGTCTGGATCGGAAGAGCTTGAGGGGCGAGGTCCGGCGATTGGGCTACTGTCTGGCCGTACCCTTCTGCCTTGCCGAGCATTCGCGCGGCTTCCAGCGAGGACGTAGCGCCAAGCTTGGAGCGCGCCATCTTGAGCCGCTTCTCGACCGCGTGGTGCGAAATGCCGAGATCGACCGCGATTTCCTTGGCGGACTTGTGCTGCAGCCAGTGCCGGAGGCACACCTTCTCGCGCTCCGTCAAGCTGTCGAGCCTGTCATCGTTCTCCATGGACAAAGAATACGGTCGGTTTGAATAGAACGAAAGTACGGTGGGCTGGTACCTGGGGCAGAAAGGCCCCTGTTGCTCGCCCGATTTCCTGTCGATTCATGCGTTCGCGGATAGGCTACCGGCGACCCGAATGGGCCGGCCGGCGGAGAGGCTGAGGACGGAAGCGGAGGCGCGGCGCGGCATTGTCATGGCAGGCCATGGACGCGCGCGTGCGGGTCTGTCAGACCGGCTGGAGACAAGATCGGGAAGAGGATCGTCGCAATGAGAAACATCAGAGCAGCCTGGCCGCTGACCGCAGCAGTCTTGTTGGCGGGGGCGCCGGCGGCCGCACAGACCGCCCGGCCGATGCTGGACTATGCCACTGCGGCCACCGTGCGCGACGCGTGCATTGCGTGGGCCGGCGAACGCGAGCTGAGCGTGGCGGTGGCGGTGTATGACGCGGCCGGCCGGCTGATCGCCTTCGCCCATATGGACGGCGCCGCAACGGCGGTCGCGGAATTCGCGATGTGGAAAGGGCGGTCGGCCGCGACGATCGGCTTCCCCTCGTCCGAAACAGCCAATTGGGGCCGCGGCCCGGCCAGTCTCTCGACCTGGGAAGGCGGGCTGCCCTTCTTCGCCGCGGACGGAGTGCCGCTGGGCGGTGTGGGCGTATCGGGGGCGGAAAGCGCCGACGATGCGGCCTGCGGCGCAGCGGGCATTGCGGCGGCCGATCTCAACGCCACGACAGAGTAGGAGTATCCATGCCGATCGAGAGTTTCGAGGGAAAAACCGCATTCGTCACCGGCGGGGCGAGCGGCATCGGCCTCGGCATTGCCAAGGTTCTGGTGGAGCGCGGATCGAGAGTGGTCATCGCTGACCTTCGCCCCGACCATATCGAGGATGCGCTGGCCGAATTCGCCGGTGGCGGGCAGTCCAACGCGGTCAGCGCGCTGGAGCTCGACGTGACCAATCGCGGCAAATACCGCGAAGCGGCGGAGCGGATGCGCCAGGAGTTCGGCGGGATCGACATCCTCGTCAACAATGCCGGGGTCGGGCTGGAAGGGCCGATCCTCGAGGCCACCTATGCCGATTACGATTTCGGCTTCGGCGTTAATCTGGGCGGGGTGATCAACGGCTTCGTCGAGTTCCTGCCGCAGATGATCGCGCATGGGCGCGGCGGGCATATCGTCTCCACCGCCAGCCTGGCCGCCGAAGTGGTGATGCCTTCGCAAATGGCGATCTACGCCGCGAGCAAGGCGGCGGTTTGCCATTATTGCGAGAGCGTGAAGGCCGAGCTGGGTGAGAAGGGCATAGGCGTCTCGATCCTGCTGCCCGGCCCGGTCAAGAGCCGCATCCACGAGACCCAGCAGAACCGGCCGGCGCATCTGCTGGAGGGAAGCGGCTACAAGGCCAGCGAGGAGAAGCTTTCGCGCCGGATCGTCGGCGAGAACTGGATGGAGCCGGAGGAAGCGGGCCGTCTGGTGGCCGAAGGCATCCTCGCCAACCAGACCTACATCGTCACGCACGGTTTCTACAAGGACGGCATGCGCGCGCGGGCCGAAGCGGTGCTGGCCGCTACGCCCGACCGCAAGGAGGAAGCGCCGGACTTCGGCCAGTTCCGCGAAGAATAGCGGGAAGGCTTTTCTGCCGCCATTGGCAAAGGCTTCGCTCGACTGTCCCGTTCCTTGCCGCTAGCCTCGCGCCCGGAGAGGGAGACACAATGCAGGAGCTGACCGGAAGGGTCGCGTTCATCACCGGCGGGGCCAACGGTATCGGCCTGGGCATGGCCCGGGCCTTCCTGGCCGAGGGAATGAAAGTCGTCATTGCTGATGCGAGCACTGCGCATATCGAGAAGGCGCGCGGTACGCTGGCCGGTAGCAACGCGGTCCATTTCGTGCGAACCGATGTGTCCGACCGCGCCGACCTGAAGTCCGCGGTCGACGAGGCGCTTTCCGTCTTCGGCAAGATCCACGTCCTGTGCAGCAATGCCGGAATCAGCGGGGGCGGCACCGCCGACGATCCCGATTTCGAGGCATTCGACCGGGTGATGGCCGTCAATTTCGGCGGTGTCCTCAACAGCATCAAGATTGTCGTGCCGATCATCAAGGCGCAGGGGGAGGGCGGGCACGTCGTATGTACTTCATCAATGGCAGGGCTTGTGCCTCTGCCCGGCCTTGCGGCCTACTCGGCATCGAAATATGCGGTGCGCGGCTTTGCCGAGAGCCTCAGGATGCAGCTCGCGCCGCTGGGCATCGGCGTCTCCTGCCTGTGCCCCGGAGCGACCCGCACCGGCATGCTGCATCCGCCCGAGGATGCACCCGAAACCGATTTCCATGAAGATCAGGCCAGCGAGTTCCAGCAGGCGCTGTGGGATGCCGCGCGCGCGGCGATCGATCCGCTCGACACCGGTCGCGCGGTCGTGGAGGCGATCCGGGCGAACCGGTTCTACATCTTCACCAATCGCGAGTTCCTTGACGAGGTGAAGCAGCGCAACCGCGAGATGGAGGCGGCCTTTCCCGAGCAGGATCCGCCGCCGGGCCGCGTGCGCTTCGAGACGATGCGCGCCGAACTGGCGCGGAACCTTATGGCGACCGGGAACCGCCCGGTGGCTGGAATTCGGGATGACGAGGCTGCGCTGACATTCGGATCGCAGCGGCAAACGGGGGATCAGTAATGGCGAGCACCACGGCGACGAGTTTCAGCGAGGCCATTTCGCGCCAGCCGCTCCGCACGTTCTCCATAGTCACCTTCCTGGTCTGTATGCTGGTGCTGATCGCGGACGGGATGGACGCGCAGCTGCTTGGGATCGTCGCGCCGATCGTGATCGAGGAATACGGGGTTGACCGGGGCACGTTCGGCATCGCCTTCATGACGACCCTGGTAGGCTTCGGACTTGGGTCGTGGGGCGGAGGCTGGCTGGGGGACAGGATCGGCCGGCGGTGGTCGCTGGCGATCGGAACGGTGATCTTCTCCGCTGCCACGATGGGTGCCAGCCTGGCGGACGACGTCTGGCAGATGTCGGCATGGCGGCTGGTCAGCGGCCTCGGCTTCGGGGGAGCCTACGCCACTGCAATCACGCTCACCGGCGACTGGCTGCCCGAACGCTGGCGCTCGGTCGGTGTGACGACCATATCGGTGGGGACGCCTGCCGGGGGCACAGTGGTGGGAGCCCTGGCACCGACCATGATCGAAGAGTTCGGCTGGCGCGGTACGTTCCTCGTCGTCGGGGCGGGCACGATGCTGCTGGTGCTCCTCATTGTCCTGATCCTGCGCGAGAGCCCGTCCTACCTGCTCGCCAAGGGTAAGCCGGAGGCGGCGCGTGCCGTAGCATCCAAGGTGCTCGACGGCGATTTCGAACTGGCGCAGGAGCATCACGCGACCGACGGCGGCGGTGGGACGATCGGGGTCTTCCATCCGAGCAATTTCAGGCTCAACCTCGGAATCGGCATCTCCTTTGCTGCCTCGGCGATGGTGGCCTACGCGATGCTCAACTGGGGCACGACCTTTCTAACTGCGAAGGGCTTTCCTTTCGAGGAAGCAAGTTACGCGGTTTCGATCGGCGGGATCACCTCGATGGCGGCGGCGATCCTTTCCGGCCTGCTGGTCCACCGTTTCGGTTCGCGGGTGGTCTTCCTCACGATTGCCACCGGCCTCGTGCTGACGCTCATCGTGATGACCGCGATGATGGAGACGATGTCCGATGCGCCGGGTGCCAACGAGCGCCTACTGGTCATTGCCCTCTACGGCCTCGCGGCGGCGCTGTTCAGCGCGTCGATCGCCAGCATGTATGCCGTAATGACTTACGCCTTCCCCTCGGCCTGCCGCTCGGCAGGCATCGGCTTCGGGATCTTCGTCGCGCGCGTAGGGGCCATCGCCGGATCGGGCCTCGGGGGCACGCTTATCGACTGGGGCGA
>CAYRCH010000135.1:0-5850 GCA_964422665.1 uncultured Sphingomonadaceae bacterium
GAAGATCTCGAAGCTGAGTTGCTGCATCTCATGCGGCAGGCTGTCACCAGCCGGATGATCGCCGATGTGCCCCTCGGCGCATTTCTCTCGGGCGGCGTGGACTCTTCGTCGGTCGTGGCGCTGATGAGCGAAGCGAGCGCCGATCCGGTGCGGACATGTTCGATCGGTTTCGACGTGGAGGCGTTTGACGAGAGCAGTCATGCGGACGAGATCGCCCGGCTTTTCGCGACCGAGCATCGGCAACGCCGCGTGGAATCTGGAGACTTTGGCGCGATCGATAGTCTGGCGGCGATGTTCGATGAACCGTTCGCCGATGCATCGGCCCTGCCGACTTGGCGGGTATGCCAACTCGCGCGCGAGTCGGTCACCGTCGCACTTTCTGGCGATGGAGCGGATGAAGCATTCGCCGGATATCGGCGCCAAGTCTTTCATCGCAACGAGGACCGGTTGCGCAAAGCGTTGCCGTCAGGCGTCCGTCGCGCGCTCTTCGGCACGCTGGGAGCAGCATATCCGAAAGCGGATTGGGCTCCGCGTCCTTTGCGCGCCAAGACGACGCTGCTGGCGCTGTCGGAAAGTGGCGAGGATGCTTACGCACGAGCGCTGTCAGTCACCGGCCCGGGGCAGCGCGCGTCGCTCTACAGCGCCGATTTCACCCGCCTGCTCGGTGACTATCGCGCGGAGCGAACGCTTGTCGACCTGATGGAAAATGCCCCAGGCCGATCGGGCCTCGACCGGGCCCAATATGCTGATTTGAAGTTCTGGCTCCCGGGAGACATCCTGACCAAAGTGGACCGAACGAGCATGGCGGTTAGCCTGGAAGCGCGAGAGCCCTTGCTCGATCATCGGTTGATCGAATTCGCGGCAAGCTTGCCCGATTCCCTTCGTATCCGCGGTGGGCAGGGAAAATGGCTGATGAAGCAGACGATGAAGCGATACCTGCCAGACCATATCCTTTTCCGGCCGAAGCAGGGTTTCGTTACTCCGATTGCGGATTGGCTGCGTGGTCCGCTTGCCGACAATGCCATGACCATCGGCAGCGCTTCGGCGCTCGGCCGGACGGGCTGGTTCGAGAGGGGCCAAATCCGAATTCTCGCCAAGGAGCATATTTCCGGAATTTCGGACCATTCCCGCCAGCTTTGGCAACTTCTGATGCTGGAAAAGTCACTCGCGCAATTGGGTGTGTGACTAGCCGCCTTGTAAAATATCCTTACATTTCATAGTTAACAATTTCCGTTACGGAATGATGACTATTTATCTGGTTTTGCACGGTTTTGAGACAGGCCGTGGTAAATAATTCATTGCCAAATCTAGGGGCTTTTGCCTAGCTTGATTGCAGCTGGGATGATGAAGGGCGCTGCTTCTTCCATCTTTCCGTAGCGACAAGAGGGCTTTTTATGGATCGCGTTTCGCAGGCAATGGCGCAGGAAACTTCGGATTCCTCGGGATCGGATGAACCCTTCCTGCTGAGCGCCGGCGATGACGAATCGGGCCTGATAACCCGCACTGCGGAAGTCCCAGTTCAGTTGACCCAGTTGGAGCAGCTCTCGGTCGAGTATAACCGGGAGGCCGAAGTCCTTTGGACTATTATGCGTCCGCGCGGCCGCCCCGCATTCAACAGGGCTATGCTGCGCGACTTCGTTCGCTGGCAGGAATTGATCGCCACGAATTTCGGCGCTGGAAAGGTGCCGCTGCGGTACCTTGTACTGGGCAGCAGCGCGCCGGGCGTTTTCTGTTATGGCGGTGACCTTGAGCTGTTTCAGCGCCTGATCCTCGAGCAGGACCGCGACGGCCTGGTCGCATATGGCCATCGATGCTGCGAAATCCTTCATCGCAATTTCTACTCGCTGGACCTGCCGATCCTTACGATCGGGCTGGTTCAGGGCGCCGCACTGGGTGGCGGGTTCGAATGCCTGCTGAGCTTTGATTATGTGATTGCCGAGCGCGACGCGACGTTCGGATTACCGGAGATCATGTTCGGTCTCTTTCCCGGGATGGGCGCGCATTCGCTGCTGTCCCGCAAGATCGGGACGGCGATGGCGGACCGGCTGATCGTTTCCAGCAAGACTTATACGGCCCAGGAGATGTTCGAGCTGGGTCTGGTCCACGAACTCGCCGAACCGGGCGAAGGGCTGGAAGCGTGCAAGAACTTCATTGCCCGCTCACGGCGTAGGCATACTGGCATGGTCAATGCGAGCAAGGCGATGAAAATGGCCTGCGGAGTCAGCATCGAGGAACTCAAGCGGATCACCGAATTATGGGCCGATACCGCTTTGCAGCTTCGCGAACAGGACTTGCGAGTGATGAGAAGGCTGGTCGCGGCACAGGGACGTGTGACCGAGCGCGGCCAGTAACGCGCTACCCCGGCAAGGGGTCTACCCGCGCTCGCCATGCCCTTCGGCCATATAGGCCGCGCTGCGCATTTCGTTTAACCGGCTGGCGGTTCGCGCGAATTCGAAGCTGCCGTCGCCGGCGGGATAGAGCGCATCCGGCTCGGCATCGGCGCTGGCGAAGAGCTTCACGCGCTGT
Organism: uncultured Sphingomonadaceae bacterium; assembly: GCA_964422665.1. Lineage (GTDB taxonomy): Bacteria > Pseudomonadota > Alphaproteobacteria > Sphingomonadales > Sphingomonadaceae > DASWIR01. The sequence continues at coordinate 2,527 of CAYRCH010000135.1, forward strand.
TCGTAGAGCGCATCGACGAGCGTCACGAAGCGGGCCGCCTCGTTGCGCATTTCCGGCCCCATCACGGGGATGCCGACCATGATCAGCGTATGGTACTGGCGGGCGAGGGCGAGATAGTCCGCGGCGCCGCGCGGCTCTCCGCACAGCCGCTTGAAGCTGGCGACCGCGACGCCCTTCAGGCTCTTGGGAACATGCAGTTGCCGACTGCCACCCAGATCGAGGTTTGCACTTGGCACATGGGCTGCGTCCTCCGGCGGATAGTCGGTGAGGCGAAAAAAGAGTTCGCGCAGCGCCGCCGTTGCTTCGGGGCCGTTCGGTACGTGCCAGTTGGCCATGCCGGCGATCCGGTCGAGCCGGTAATCCACCGGACCGTTGAGCTCGACGACCTCCATCTGCTGTTCGACCAGCGCGATGAAGGGCAGGAAGTGCTCGCGGTTGAGCCCGTCCTTGTAGAGATCCCGCGGTGCCCGGTTGGAAGTCGTGACCACGCTCACCCCTTCGTCGCGGATCAGCGCCGTGAACAGGCGGCCCATGATCATCGCGTCCGCCGAGTTGTTCACCACCATCTCGTCGAAGGCGAGGCAGTGGATGTCCCGGGCAAGGCTGCGGGCCACCTTCGGGATCGGATCGCCGGGTTCGCTGCTGCGAGTCTCGCGGATCCGGCGGTGCACTTCGCTCATGAATTCATGAAAGTGCACCCTTCGTTTCTCGGGAATCTCCAGTGTGTGATGGAACAGGTCCATCAGCATCGACTTGCCGCGTCCGACGCCGCCCCAGAGGTAGATCCCCCGGGGTCGCGAGGGCCTGGCTCCCAGCAGGCGGCCGACAAGGCCGGGCGCCGGGGGATGCTCCAGTTCGTGCTGGAGCCGCGCCAGCTCTTCCACCGCTCCTGCTTGCTGCGGGTCCGGCTGCAGTTCCGAAGCCTCGACCAGCGCAGCGTATCGTTCCTCAATTCCCGCCAGCTTACCCGACCCTCAGGATGCGTGGTTGTCGCGGGGCTGCATGGCTTCGAACTTGGGCAGGGCAGGATCGAAGAAGTCCCACGCGGCCGCGTCCTTCATATAGATCACGCTTTCCGGCGCGATCGCGTTAGGATCGTCGAGCGAGCCGGCCTGGACCATGATGAATTCGCCGGGGAGGTCTCCCGAAGTGTAGAGCCTGCCGCCGCAGGTTCCGCAGAAATGCCGCGTTACCTTGCCGCCGGTTTCACCGACATTGGTGTAGGTCGCGGGTTCGCCTTCGATGGAAAGCTGGCTGCGGTGGATGCCGACAATGGTGGTGTGCCCGGTGCCGGTCGCCTTCTGGCAGTCCTTGCAGCAGCACTGCGAGACGAACAGCGCCGGTCCGGTGAGCCGGTATCGGATCGCCCCGCACAGGCACCCGCCAGAAACGGCATCTCCCTCGCCGATCATGTTCAGACCTGCCGCTCCACCAGCATCTTTTTGGTCTCGGCGATCGCCTTGGCGGGGTTTAGCCCCTTGGGGCAGACATTGGCGCAGTTCATGATCGTGTGGCAGCGATAGAGCCGGAACGGGTCTTCGAGCTGGTCGAGCCGTTCCCCGGTCATTTCGTCGCGGCTGTCGGCCAGCCAGCGATAGGCCTGCAGCAGGATCGCCGGGCCGAGGAACTTGTCCGAGTTCCACCAGTAGCTGGGGCAGGCGGTCGAGCAGCAGGCGCACAGGATGCATTCGTAGAGCCCGTCCAGCTTCTCGCGCTGTTCCGGCGACTGCAGCCGTTCCTTGCCCGAAGGGGTGGGCGAAACCGTCTGGAGCCAGGGGCGGATCGATGCGTACTGGGCGTAGAAATGGGTGAAATCGGGCACCAGGTCCTTCACCACTTCCATGTGGGGCAGGGGGGTGATGCGGATCTCGCCGCTCAAATCTTCGATCGCGGTGGTGCAGGCGAGACCGTTCTTGCCGTTCATGTTCATCGAGCAGGAACCGCAGATCCCCTCCCGGCAGGAACGGCGGAAAGTCAGCGTCGGGTCGATCTCGTTCTTGATCTTGATGATCGCGTCGAGGACCATCGGACCGCAGGCGTCGAGATCGATCTCGAACGTGTCGTAGCGGGGGTTCTCCCCCGATTCCGGATCCCAGCGATATATCCGGAAGGTCTTCACCCGGCCGGCGCCCTGCGCCTTGTGGGTCTTGCCCTTGCCGGTGATCTTGCTGTTCTTCGGGAGAGTGAAGGTTGCCATCGATAATCCTCGCTTGCCGGGCCTATCTAGCGATTGCGGCCAAGGGGGCAAGCCGTGCCTTGCAGCAATCGCTTTTCCGTCGAAATTCGGACTGGTTCGATCTATTATCCCTGCTGGAGCTTTCAGGGGGAGGAAGCGATGGGTTTCGGCAACTGGTACGAAGACAAGATATTGTCGCGCTGCATCCGTGTGGCGTGCGGCGACCCCAAGATCATGGAGCTGCGCGAGGTGGTGATCCCGCTGGCACAGGGCCGGGTGTTCGAACTTGGCGTGGGCGGCGGGCTCAACCAGCAATTCTACGATTCGGCCCGGGTGACCGGGTTCGCGGGGATCGATCCCGGGGCCAAGCTGCTCGATTTCGCGCGCGAGGAAGCGGCGAAGAAGGGCTGGCAGGCGGATATCAGGGCAGGGCGGGGCGAGGCCATTCCCTTCGAGGATGAGAGCTTCGACACGGTGGTCTCTACCTACACGCTGTGCTCGGTGGACGACCAGGCCAAGGTGCTGCGCGAGCTGCGCCGAATTCTGAAGCCGGGCGGGAAGATCATCTATCTCGAGCACGGAAGGGCGCCAGACTCGGGCCCGCAGAAATGGCAGCGGCGGATCGAGCCGGTGTGGAAGCGGGTGATGGGCAATTGCCACCTGACCCGCGAGATCGGCGGAGCGGTGAAGCAGGCCGGCTTCCAGATGGAGCCGATCGGACAGCACTACCAGCCCAAGATGCCGCGCTGGGCGGGCTGGATGGAGTGGGGCGTGGGCTGGAAGCAGGGGGCCTGACCCCGTGGGGCAGGGCGATGCGGGGCAGGGGGTGTTGACACGCCTGACACGGTCCCGGCCGAAAAGCGTCAATTTGCGGGTCAAAGGCGTCAGGTTGCGGCGCGAATCCGTCAACTTGCGAAGCGAAAGCGTCATGCGCCGGGCAAAAGCGTCAAGCGGTTGAGGAGAAACCGTCAAGCAGGGCGGAAAAGCGTCAAGCGCTCCGGGCAGAAGTGTCAATCTGCGGGGCGAAAGCGTCAATTTGCGGACGAAAGCGTCAGGCAGGCGCGCGGATGTGTCATGCGGTGCGCCCGCCGGGACGGGAAAGCGCTCGACTGGGTCCTGGCGGGGCATCGGTCCTGTTCCTTGCGGGG
>CAYRCH010000136.1:0-5845 GCA_964422665.1 uncultured Sphingomonadaceae bacterium
TGGTCGGGGAGAGAGGATTCGAACCTCCGGCCCCTGCCTCCCGAAGACAGTGCTCTACCAGGCTGAGCTACTCCCCGACCGGCGCCGACCGCCTATTGGCGGGGCGAGGCAGAGGCGGCCCTATAGGGTTGGGGTGGCGCAGTGGCAAGCGGACATTTGACCCTGCCTTCCGGTCTTTTCGACAGGCTTCCCACTGCGCATTGTATTGCTGCGTTGGCCCTAACATCTGGGCGGGCTAGATGATGTCCATGAATTCCGCGTTTCCTTTTGACTCGGTGGCGGGCCATTACGAGCACCAGTATCTCGAACTGATGCGCCGGATCTGGTCCGAAGGCGATGAGCGGGTGGATCGTACGGGTGTGGGCACGCGGTCGCTGTTTGGCACGCAGCTGCGATTCGACATCTCCAAAGGTCGCATCCCCCTGCTGACCACGAAGCGGGTGTTCTGGAAGGCGGCCTTGCGCGAAATGCTCTGGTTCCTGACCGGAGACACCAATATCCGCCCGCTGCTTCAGCGAGGCGTGACGATCTGGAGCGACTGGCCGCTTGCCAGATACCGCGAGGAATCGGGCGAGGAAATCGCGCAAGGGGAATTCGAAGCGCGAATCGTTGCGGACGAGGAATTCGCTGCACAATGGGGCGATCTCGGTCCGGTCTATGGCAAGCAATGGGTGGACTGGCCCGTGTTCGATCCCGTCAAGGGAGGCCTGTACCGGAAGGGGCGGGGCATCAACCAGGTGGCTCAGGTGGTTGAAAGTCTCCGCAACAATCCTGGGAGCCGCCGCCATATCATCGAGGGCTGGAATGTCGCAGATCTCGACAAGATGGCGCTGCCCCCCTGCCACAAGACCTATCAGTTCCATGTGAGCGGGGATCGGGTTTCCTGCGTCCTCTATCAGCGCAGCTGTGATGTGGCGTTGGGACTACCTTTCAACCTTGTCGGAGCAACGGTGCTGACTCGCATGCTGGCGGCCCAGGCGGGTTATGAAACGGGCGAGCTGGTTTGGATGGGCGGAGATACGCATCTTTATCTCAACCATGCCGAATTGGTGGAAGAGCAACTCTCTCGGGAACCGTCGGGCGATCCGCGGCTTGAAATCGTAAGGACGCCCGATTCGATCTTCGACTACCAGTTCGAGGATTTCGCGGTGACCGGCTACGAGCCGCAGGGAGCGATAAGGGCCGACGTTGCCGTGTGAATCTGGTTTCCCGTGCAACGATTGACCCCAGCGACGTTCTGAAATAAAATATCACGCGTATAAAATTATCAATCCATTGGCTCATGTCCCCTGGCGAGCCGGGAGAGCGCGCATTGGCAGAGAAAGCCGAAAAGGAGAGGTCTAACAGGCCTCGTCTTGAGCTGCATGTGCCGGAACCGCGGTTCCGGCCGGGCGATAAGGTCGACTATTCTCATCTCCATATCCCGGAAGCGGGAGCCCAACCTCGCCCCGACGAAGCTGGTGAGGCCTCGGAAACCTATCCGCTGTGCCACGATCTCGTCCGTGTTCTGGGGGACGACAATCGCGCTCACGGACCATGGGATCCGCGGCTTTCGCCGGACACTTTGCGGCAGATATTGCGCCACATGGCGCTGGTCCGCGCGTTCGACGAACGGATGTATCGCGGCCAGCGGCAGGGTAAGACCAGTTTCTACATGAAGTGCACCGGCGAGGAGGCGACGAGCGTAGCCGCGACGCATGCCCTGGCAAGCGACGACATGATCTTCCCGTCCTACCGCCAGCAGGGATGCCTGATCGCGCGCGGCTATTCGCTGGTCGAAATGATCAACCAGATTTACTCGAACAAGGGAGACAAGCTGAAGGGCCGCCAGCTTCCGATCATGTATTGTTCGAAGCGCCTGAATTTCTTCACCATCAGCGGTAATCTCGCCACCCAGCTTCCGCAGGCGACGGGTTTTGCGATGGCGAGCGCGATCAAGGGCGACAGCCGAATTGCTGCCACCTGGGTAGGGGAGGGCTCGACGGCGGAAGGCGACTTCCATTCCGCGCTGACATTCGCGGCGGTCTACAATGCGCCCGTCGTGTTCAATGTGATCAACAACCAATGGGCGATATCGAGCTTTTCGGGATTTGCCGGAGCCGAGCGCACGACCTTCGCGGCCCGGGCTGTCGGTTATGGAATCGCCGGGCTGCGCGTGGACGGCAACGATGCGCTGGCCGTCTATGCCGCCGAGCGCTGGGCGGCGGATCGGGCTCGGGCAAACAAGGGCCCAACACTGATCGAGTACTTCACCTATCGCGCGGAAGGGCACTCCACTTCGGACGATCCCTCGCAATATCGCTCTGCGCAGGAGCGGGAAGAATGGCCGCTGGGCGATCCGATCACGAGGCTCAAGCGTCATCTCATAAAGATCGGTGAATGGGACCGCGACCGTCATGCGGCAATGGACGAGGAACTTGCCAGCCAGGTGAAGGAAGCGACCAAGGAAGCGGAGAAAAACGGCATTCTCGGCCACGGTCTCCATCATCCGTTTCGAACCATGTTCGAGGACGTCTTCGAAGAGCTGCCCTGGCATCTGAAGGAACAGAGCGCGCAGGCAATCCGCGAGCGAGAGATCAAATGGCCGGAGGGCAAGCGGCCGTGAACGCTCCGGAAAAGGTCAGAAAGGCGGACCCCGAAAGCGGCATCCGCCGTCTCAACATGATCGAGGCGATCAACGATGCGCTCGACGTCATGCTGGAGCGCGATCCCGACGTGATCGTCATGGGCGAGGATGTTGGCTATTTCGGGGGTGTGTTCCGCTGCACTGCCGGCCTGCAGGAGAAACACGGCAAGACACGAGTGTTCGACACGCCGATATCCGAATGCGGCATCATTGGCGTTGCTGTCGGGATGGGAGCTTACGGTCTTCGGCCGGTGCCCGAGATCCAATTTGCGGATTACATCTATCCGGGACTTGATCAGCTGATCAGCGAGGCAGCGCGGCTGCGCTATCGCTCGGCCGCCGAATTTACCGCGCCTATGACCGTGCGCAGCCCGTTCGGCGGAGGCATCTTCGGCGGGCAGACACACAGTCAGAGCCCGGAGGCACTTTTTACCCATGTGTCGGGTCTCAAGACCGTCATCCCTTCAACCCCCTATGATGCAAAGGGCCTGCTGATCAGCGCGATCGAAGACAATGATCCGGTCATCTTCTTCGAACCGAAGCGGATCTATAATGGACCTTTCGACGGCTATTACGACAAGCCGGCGAAGCCCTGGAAAACCCATCGGGACAGCGAAGTGCCGGACGGCTATTACTCGATCCCGCTCGGCCAGGCGCGTATCGCGACCGAAGGCGATGCGCTGACAGTGCTCGCATATGGGACGATGGTGCATGTGGCCGAGGCAGTATGCCGCGAGAAGGGCGTCGCCGCCGAAATCTTGGATTTGCGGACGCTCGTTCCGCTCGACATCGAGGCTATAGAAAAGTCTGTGGAAAAGACTGGGCGTTGCCTGGTGATACATGAGGCAACGCGCACTTCCGGTTTTGGGGCCGAGCTGTCAGCGCTTGTCCAGGAACGCTGCTTCTACCACCTGGAGGCGCCTATCGAGCGGGTAACCGGTTTCGACACGCCTTATCCGCACAGCCTCGAATGGGCCTACTTCCCGGGACCGATCCGGATCGGAGAAGCCATCGACAAGATATTGAAGGACTGATCGGATGGGACGTTTCACCTTCAACCTGCCCGATATCGGCGAAGGCATCGCCGAGGCCGAGATTGTCGCTTGGCATGTGAAGGTCGGCGATCGGGTCGAGGAAGACGCGCAACTGGCCGACATGATGACGGACAAGGCCACAGTCGAGATGGAAAGCCCGGTTGCCGGCAAGGTCGTCGAAGTCGCGGGCGAGGTAGGCGATGTGGTCGCTATCGGTTCGCCGCTTGTGGTGATCGAAACCGATGGCGAGGTGAGAGACGACGAGCCTGAACCAGCCCCTGCGCCGAAATCGGCCGAGGTGGAGGAGCGGATCGAGGTGGAAACCTCCGACGCCGGTGATGCGGATGATTCGCTTGCCGCCGATCCTCAACCGGAATCATTACCGGCTCTGGCTACCGTGCCCGACAGGGCCAAACATGAAAAGGTCTTGGCGAGCCCCGCGGTCCGTAAGCGGGCGCGGGATTTGGGTATCGAACTCGAGGAGATAAAGCCTGCCGAAGATAGCCGCATCCGGCACGCGGATCTCGACGCATTCCTGTCCTACAATTCCAGTGGCGGATTTGCACCGGCAGGCACGGCACGGCCAGATGAGACAATCAAGGTCGTCGGACTGCGCCGCCGGATTGCCGAGAACATGGCGGCCTCGAAACGCCTCATTCCGCACTTCTCCTATGTCGAGGAATGCGACGTGACGGAACTCGAGAAGCTGCGGGCCGACCTAAATGCCAACCGGGGCGGCAAGCCCAAGCTCACGATGCTGCCGCTCATCATCACCGCTGTCTGCAAGGCTGTGTCGGATTTCCCGATGGTCAATGCCCGATACGACGATGAGGCGGGGATCGTCACACGTCACGGCGCAGTCCATCTTGGCATGGCGACCCAGACCGCCACGGGTCTGATGGTGCCTGTGATCCGCAATGCCCAGGCAATGAATTTGTGGCAACTGGCACGAGAGATCGTTCGCCTCGCCGAAGCGGCGCGCGATGGCAAGGCGAAGCCCGACGAGCTTTCCGGCTCAACGCTCACGATCACCTCCCTCGGACCGCTGGGCGGTGTCGCGACCACGCCGGTGATCAACCGTCCTGAAGTGGCGATCATCGGACCCAACCGGATCGTCGAGCGACCGATGTTCGTATCGGACGGAATGGGCGGGGAGCGCGTCGCGAAGCGCAAGCTCATGAATCTTTCGATCAGCTGCGATCACCGCGTGGTCGACGGCTACGACGCTGCGTCTTTCGTGCAGGCTGTGAAGAAGCTTCTCGAAACGCCAGCCTTGCTGCTGGTCTGAACCTGGTCAGCGGACCGTGGCCGAGTAGGCAATATTGCCGCGGCCCAGCGCAGCCTCGCTTGCGTGGATTCGCCAGCGAAGATGGGTGACATCGGCCGGGCGGGCCGCGCGGCGACCGAAGCGGTCGCGAAGCGTGATTTCGCCAAGCTGGCCCCAGCTCTTGCCTCCATCCACCGAGACTTCCTGCGTCGGCCGTGCAGATTCGCGGAACAAGAGATGCCGGGGCACTTCGCTGGTGATGGTGAAAGCGCTGCTGCGGCCAGCACGCCAATCGACCAGCAGCACAATCTTGTCACCGCGTTGCAAAGAGCTTGCCGGCGTGATCGAGCGACTCTTGCCCTGAGAAGCACTGTCGGCCGTCTCGATGAAAACGGCGCTGCGAACCGACACGGATTCGCTGGCCATTACCGGCACCGCTAAGAACAATACGGCGAGCATGAGCGGCGTTCTCATCGTTCTTTACCCCCTTGGAACCATCGGCGGAGGCCTCGCACACAAGCGCGAAAATATGGTTAACATCGATGCAATATGAGGCCGCATGAACTGCCCGGCGAAGCGCAGTTGACAGGGGGAAAGGGCTGGCCTAGTGGCGCGGCTCCCAAGCGGGCGCGCGCCCACTCATGCGGGTGTAGCTCAGTTGGTTAGAGCGCCGGCCTGTCACGCCGGAGGTCGCGGGTTCGAGTCCCGTCACTCGCGCCACTTGGGAGTTCTTCAGATTTTCAGCCCTCGGCCAGCGCCGCGGTGTTCCGCGCCGCCCGCGGATGGCGCTTGCCATTGAGCAGGGCGCCGATCCATGTCGATCGCACGAACCATCGATAGGTGGAGAGCATGATCGCCACGCCGGCGGCGACGACCAGCATCAGCTTGAGACCGGCCGGTAGCGGCCATTCGGCCACG
>CAYRCH010000137.1:0-5818 GCA_964422665.1 uncultured Sphingomonadaceae bacterium
TCCACCCACGGCCGGCCATCAGAAGCGCATCGTGGCGCGGATGCCCACCTCCCGCGGAGCGCCGTAGAACTCGTTATTGCCGGACTGCCCGCTGATATATTCCTTATCCAGCAGGTTGGTGGCCCAGGCCTGCAGCTGCCAGTCGGGCAGGTCGAGGGTCAGCATGGCGGAGAGCAGCCCGCGCCCTTCCAGCCGGTCCGTCGCCGGATCGTAGAGCAAATTGGTCCAGCGCGGGCCGACATAGGCATAATTGACCCGCGGGATCAGCACCGCATCGCCGCCCACATCGATGCTGTATTCGGCGCCGAAATTATACGACCATTCGGGCGAGAACAGGTTCGGTCCGCCTCCGGCCGTCACCAGGAACGGGCCGAAGTCGAAACATACCGGCGGATTGGAAGGCACGCCCGGCGCGCATTGCGGGCCATAGGCCTGCAGCGGCGGCAGGGTGCGCTGGTTCACGATCACGACCTCGTCGAGGTTGGAATCGACATAGGCGATACCTCCGTCCAGCCGGAGGCTTCCGAAGCTGCCCTGCAGCTGGAGTTCGGCGCCCTTGATCGTGGCATCGGAGATGTTGAACACGCCCGCCTGGCCCGTCGACGGGTCACGCGCATCGAACTGGAAATTCTTGTAATCCATGTAGAACACGCCGAGCTGGGTATTCACTTGGCCATCGAACAGGGTCGATTTCCAGCCGGCCTCGTAGTCCCACACCGTCTCGGGCCCGAATTCGGAAACCGCGGAATTGGACCCGCCCGGCTTGTATCCCCGCGCGGCGAAGACATAGACCAGATTGTCGTCATCGGGCGTCCAGTTGAGCGCGATCTTGCCGGTCATCCGGCCATCTTCATGTGATCCGGCTAGGTCCGCCACTACCAGCCCGTCCGGGCCGAAGATCGGCGATCCCGCGCCGATCGTGACGCTGCCGCCACCATCGGCCTTGAAGTGCGAATAGCGCGCGCCGAGCTGCAATTCGAACTGTTCCGAGAAGCGGTAGCCGGTCTGCGCGAACACGCCCCAGGTCGTCTTGTCCTGCAGGTTGATGATATCGGTCGGGTCGGCGATGTCGCCGGTGGTGATGGCGATATCGACGTCGATCTTGTTGCGCTGGTAATAGCCGCCGACGATCCAGTTGAACGCCCCGTCCGTGGGCGAGATGATGTTGAATTCCTGGCTCCACTGGCGCTCGCGCACGAACTGGTCGAGCACCTGCGTGGCGCTGGCATCGGGAATATTGTCGTTGTTCTCGTCGGGCGGGACGATGGCACCGTCGGAATCGTAGAGATTGTCGATCCGCTTGTTGCTGTAACCACTCACGGAACGGAGCGTCACGCCGCCATCCAGCTCGTAGCGAAGCTCGAGGCTGGCGAGAAAGGCGCGCTCGTAATTTTCGGTGGGCGTGTTGTAGGTCAGCGTGCGGATATCAGGCTGCAGGTTGTCGTCGAAATCGGTGCCAGCGATCGGACGATAGGCATATCCGCCGGTGTTGCGATCGACCCACTCCACCTTGGCCGTCGCCCGGAACGCGCCCGGGTTCCACATGATCCCCAGCCGCCCCGCCTGTTCGTCGAGGCTGTCCGGATCGTTCGCGAATGGCCCGATGTCGGTATAATAGCTGTCGCGCCAGCGGCCCGTGCCGGCCATGCGCACCGCCAGGTCGTCACTGATCGGGAGGTTGACTGCGGCCTGCGCCTCAACGGCGTTGAAGCTGCCATAACCCAGCTGCGCATAGCCCTTCACCCGGTCGAGCGTCGGGCTCTGGGTGTTGATGAACACCGCGCCGCCGGTGGAGTTCGAGCCCACCAGCGTGCCCTGCGGTCCGCGCAGAACTTCGATCGAGGCGATATCGTAGAAACTCGAAGCCGTCAGGATCGGCGGCTGGAATACGCCGTCGATATAGGTCGCGACGCCATTGGCCACCGCCGGCGAACCGCTGGCGATGCCGATGCCGCGAATATTCACCGACTGGGTCAGCCCCTGGTCGGTGATCGACAGCGAAGGCGCGGCGAATTCGAGATCCTCAAGCGAGTCCACCGCCTTGCCCTGCAGCTGGTCCCCGCTGAGCGCGGTCGCGGCGATCGATACGTTCTGCAAATTTTCCTCGCGCCGCTGCGCGGTGACGATGATTTCCTGCGGCGTACCGGACTGGCTCGCCCCTTCTTCCGAGACCTGCGCCGCGGCCGGCGCGGCATAAAGCATGCCCGCGGCGAGACCGATTGCAGATACAAGATTGCTTGCCTGGATTTTCATGATGGCGCCTCCCTTTCGGCCTTGTTTAATGGCCGCTTGAGGCAAGCCTAAGCGATGATGCAATCGATTGCAATATTGATTGGATGGATGTGCACTGGACCCTCTGTCCTACACGCCCCCACGCTGCTAGAATCAGCGCGGCTCTTTCATTTCGTAAAACCCTGTACGCCGAGTCCGGGCCGGCGCCTTCGGCAGCATCTTACGGCTGTGTTTCGTCAACTTTTGCGGGGTCGGCAACGCCACACTGGCCTGTGGCTTTCGCTCTTTGCGAAATCCACACGAGCACGCGGAATTATCGTTTTATTACAGTGGACAAAGCAAGATTCCGCGCTGCGTAAAACCGCTTTACGTGTCAGATAGGGATGTGAACGTTTCGCCTCAATGAGCGCCTGTCAATCACAGAGAGAGCGGAGGGCAACAGGCATGCCGCCTGGATGCACCCCGCCTTGGAGATCCCGATTGTCGCGCACATTGAACGAGGCGGTATAGACGATTTCCTGGTCCTCGAGCATGGAGAGCGGGACGATCGGCTGGTAGTCGTAGGCCACCTCGACGAACATCACCGCGTTGCCCGAGGTCGCGAAGATCTCCGCTCCAGGTCGGCCCATCCCCGCCAGATCGGTGCCGGTTTCTCCGTCCCTTTCGAAACCGTACTGCGATTCGTGCACCTTCTCGCCGGAGCAGCGCTGCCAGTGTATCCACTGGCCGCCATCGGTATTGACCTCAAGGCTGGACAGGATGATCCGCCCGTTTTCCCGAAGATCGAGGCCACCGGCATATCGCTCTGCACCGAGCAGAAGATCGTTGATGTCGCTCTCGAAAATGCGCCGCGCGGTGAGCACGTCCTGCTCCCCGACGCGCGATGCATTGTCCGCCACATGCAGCGCCACCTGGCTGATACGCATGTGCACGATGACGTAATTGACCGCGTCTGATCCCACCAGGCCGAGCGTGAGGAAGATCGGCGCTGCGAAGGCAAATTCGGTCAGCGCGACGCCGCTGGTGTCGTCGATCAGCGCGCGCATTACGCCGCGCGAAAGGGCGGATTTGAAACGGCTCAGGCTCATGGGCAATTCCCCATCTCGACGCTGCGATCCTGCTGGTCGTAAGGCTGGTTGCGCAGTACGGTCGACGCTTCGAGCCGGACATTCTCGTCGATCCCGATCAGGCCTGCCATCGGGAAGAAGCGAGGATAGGTGACGCTGGTAGTGTACAGCACCGCGTCGCGCGCGCCCCCATTGCCGTCAGCCCCCCGATCAGTGTCCCACTGGCCGTTGCCATTGGCGTCATCGAACGGCTCGTTGTTGTTGCATTCGCCGTCATCGTTGATGTCGTCCCAGTGCTCGGGCCGACCGACATCGCCAAAGTCGAGATAAGATTTGCGCTCGAAGGTCACCTCGGCCGTCGGCGCAATCTGCTCGACCCGGGCACGCACAAAGGCATCAATCTCATCCGTCCGGCTTCCGGCATTCTCCAGCGTGAAATCGCGCCCGGCCTTTTGCATCGTGCCCTGCACGATCGAGCTGGTGTAGAGCGTGTGCCCCACGTCGAACACGCCCATCAGCATGATCAGGAACACCGGGGCGACCACCGCGAATTCAACGATGGCCATGCCTTCGTTGTCGCGGGCGAGCTTGGATTTGAGGATGCGCATTCCCGTTCCCCCTCCTCAGCTCGTGAGCCGCAGTGCAGCGATTTTCTGGGCGATTTCCTGGAAGGCCGAGTTCAACTGCTCCGAACTGGCGGCGTGATACGCGCGCCCCGGCGTAGCGCAATTGACCAGGTTCTGCGTGAGCGCGGTGCCAAAGGCGACGACCCATACCGAGATGTTTTCCTCCCGCGCCTGGCGGCATGCGGCTTGGAAGCGAGCTGCGTGGCGCGCATCCGCCTGAGATTCCGTTCCATTGCTGGTAACTCTGCGATCCCACCATTCGATGCCATAGGCATTGTATATGTCCTCCGGCTCCGTATCGAGTTCACCGTCAGTCATGAAAACGATGTGCCGGGCGATGGTGTCGCCATTGGGCGCGGATTCATTTGCCGCCTGAAAAATGCCGCGCGGGCTAATGAGACGCGCGCCCCAGATCATCCCAATATCGTGATAGGTATAACCGTTCGGCTGGAAGCCCTGCGCAGCGGAAAGATAGGTCACGAGTTGGGCCCGGGTGAGCTCCGGGTTGAGCGCCATCGCCGTCCTGGGACATTCCGCCGAATACATGGCGCCGTTTGTCATTTTCCAATTGTCACGTGCATTGGAGGAGGTGACAATCGATGTGGTTTTGGTGCTGCTCCCGGTATAGCGCCTGAAAACGGCTGACGGCAGCCATGGCTTCCATGCTTCGGCATCATTGCTTGGCACCAGATTGATGTTCAGGTCATAGGCATCGTTCGGAAGCGGATCCCAGGTTCCCGTGGCGACAGTATCTGCCTCCTCGATGCAGCCGTTCCATCTGTGGTTCTCGAACGTGTTCGCTTTCGCAATGCCATTGGGTTTGCTCCAGCCAGTATCCAAACTGACGCTGCTTCCTACGCCGCCTGTCTTCAGCGGCGTGACATCGAATGTGCGCTGTTCGAAAGACCATTGTTCGAACACGTCGTTTTCGCGCCATTCTTCAAGGGTAGTAAGGCTTACATCGGCGTCGAAACGCTTGACCTGGTAACCCCACTCGCACTGGGAAGGAACGGTGACATTGCTATACCAAGGCCAACCGGTGTTGTAGGTGTAGGAAGCGTCCCAATCCGTATAGGGCGTGGCTCGTTGCATCCCCCCGCGCCCGTCGATTTCGCGAATACGGACCGTTCCGTTTACTCTTTCGTCGACGATTTCGGCGTCCGACAGCGGACCGACATAGCTGGCGTCGTATTGGGGGGGCGGTAGCTTGTTATTGCACCAGGTCTCGGTCTTCCTTTCGCTCGTACCGAGGACGGTCCGGCCGGAATTGGTTTCCGGGCCCGGATTGCTGTATTCAATTAATTGTGTGCTGACCAGGTCCCACCATGTGTCGGTGCGCCAGACCGGCCGGCGTGACTGGTATTCTGCCTCACTCGCAATGTATTGAGCGGGCAGCAGCCCGCCCACATTCACATTGCTTGCATAGGGCACAACGCCATAGCGGATTTGCGCGGCATCCGAGGTCGCGTCTTCCACCGCGTCATAGAAATTGACCACCGCGGTGCGCAGGCCAGCGATACGGGAATCCGAACAGGTGCTGCACGTGCTGCTGCCATTGGGGCGCCAGCCCATCGAACCCGTCACGTCGAGCACGAACATGATATCCGTGTTGGAGATGTTGATTTCCGCCGAGCAGGAGACGGCGATGTCCATACCTTCCTTGCCGAAAATCTGCATGATGGTGGTGGGCATTTCGCCTGTGGCAGTGCCGGTCACGGTGCCTTCTGCGTCGGCAGTGTAAGTCCGATCGAGATTTTCGAGCCCGAATGTGCCGTCAGGATAGTTTTGATCGAAGAACCGCAGGCCGATTTCCTCGTCTTCGGTTGTCCATGCGTCGCTTTCCATCTGCTTGCGCGCGGCCAGCGCGCCGGCATCGCACGCATTCTGCATGCG
>CAYRCH010000138.1:0-5683 GCA_964422665.1 uncultured Sphingomonadaceae bacterium
TTGGACGGGTGCCGGTCCGCCGTCTGGAGGCTGGAGAAGTGATCGAGCAGCCCGTGACTGGTCAGGCAGCCCCGGAGGCCGCGATCGGATTTGCCAGTGGCGACCGCAAGTTGCCAGCCCGCACCGCGCAGGCCATCGAGCAGCGGCGCGATGCCGTCGTACAGCGGCTCCGCCAGCTGCCCCGAAGTGCGCGTGGCAAAAAAGGCCGCCTTGTAGCTGTCGACAAGCAGGCCCAGTTCCTCTTCGCTGCAGTCCGGCACCAGGCGCCGCATGGCCATGGGCAGGCTCAGCCCGACGATCCGCCGCACGTCATGCCTGGGTGGCGGCGCCAATCTTGCCTGGGCGAACGCCAGTTCCATTGCACTGCAGATCGCGGCCTGGCCATCGACCAGCGTCCCATCGCAATCGAATACGGCCAGCCGAACCGTCATTTGGAGAGATTGCGCATGAGTTGCGCGATCCCAGGTGAGCCTTCGTTTTCCAGCGCATCGGCGACGCGCTCGCGGTCCTCGTCGCTCTTGTTCTGGGAAAGCTTGAAGGTCGGGCGCCAGGCCTTCACTTCCATTTCGAAGCCGGTGATTCCGCGGAACAGCTTCTGCCAACGATCCGGCGGCACCTGCTCCGGCCGCCAGGGATTGCTGCCCGCCAGCCGCCCTTCATTGCGCGCGCCGATAGCACCCAGCAGATCGGCCAGGCCTTCCGCCTCCATCTTGCGAACGCGGCCTTCCATCTCGAGCGCGACATAATTCCAGGTCGGCACCTGTCCCTCCTCCTCGTACCAGCGAGGGCTGACATAGGCATCGGGACCGTTGACTACGATCAGGGCCGTCGCACCCGGCAGGTGCCGCGTCAGTGCGTTCCCATTGGCGAGGTGGAACTGCATCGCCCCGTCGCCGGTCGAATGGATCGGCGTATGGGCCACACGCGGGCCGTCCGGCGTTTCGGCGAAGACCATCCCGAAGCCGATCTGTTCGACCAGCATCTCGTGAAGATTGCGATCATCGAGCCGGAACGCGGCATTGGGATGCATCAGCGCCGTCCCTTCTTCGGCGCGGGAGAATTGCTGCGCGAGCGACGTTCCCCGCGCCGGGCCTTGCGATACTGCTTGGCATGGGCCTTGGCCGCCTGCTTCTTGGCGGCGCGGCCAGGGGCTGGCGGCCCCTCTGAGGGCGCTGCGTCGCTGGCGGCCTCGTCAAAGCCAAGCTGGGCCATGCTGGCCGCGAAATGTTCGGGCAGCTCGGCGCTGACATCCAGCTTGTTGCCGCTGGGATGGTCGATAACGAGCCGCCGGGCATGGAGATGCATCTTGCGGCTGATCGAACCGGTCAGGAAGGCATCCTGCCCGCCATATTTGCCGTCGCCTACGATCGGATGGCCGATGGCGGCAAGATGGACGCGGAGCTGGTGGGTTCGCCCTGTCAGCGGCTCGAGTTCCACCCAGGCCGCGCGGTTGCCGGCCCGGTCGATCACGCGGAACAGGGTGCGCGCCGGCTGGCCCGCTTCCATGTCGACATGCATCTTCTCGCCGCCGCTGCCGGGCTGCTTGGCCAGCGGCGCTTCGATCACGCCCTCTTGCCGGTCGGGCACGCCCACCACCAATGCCCAATAGACTTTCTTGGCGCTGCGCCCGGAAAATCGCTTCGAGAAGAACGCGGCGCTTCCCGGAGTGCGGGCGACGAGCAATATCCCGCTCGTATCCTTGTCTAGCCGGTGGACCAGCCGGGGGCGAGGCTCGTCCTCGCTGGCATAGGCGTCGAGCAGGCGGTCGACATGGTTTTTCGTGCCGGTCCCGCCCTGGGTCGCAAGGCCCGGCGACTTGTTGAGCACCAGCGCGGCGTTGTCGCGATGGAGGAGCATCGCCTCGGCGCTGGCGATTTCCTCCGCCGTCAGCTCGGCGCGGGCGCGCGGCTTCCGCGCAGCCTCGTTCCCGCCGGGCGGTACCCGCAATTGCTGCCCGGCCTGAAGCCGGTCGTCGGGCTTCGCCCGCTTGCCATCGACCCGCACCTGTCCCGTCCGGGCCCAGCGCGATACCGTGCCGAAACCGACCTGCGGGAGGTGCCGCTTGAACCATCGATCGAGGCGTATTCCGTCATCGTCGGGCGCGACTGTGAACTGGCGCACCTCGCCCTCCGGCGATTTCGTGGGACGCTTGGTCCGGGCGGTCATGCAGCGAGCCGCATGATGATCAGCCCGACATAGAGCGCGCTGAGACCGGCCAGCACGGAAATCGCGCCATAGGCGAAGGCGGTGGCGGGCTGGCCGCGTTCGATGAGGAGCATGAGTTCGAGCGAAAACGCGCTGAAGGTGGTGAACCCGCCCAAAAGACCCACGCCGATCAAAAGACGGTAATTTTCCGCACTCTCGCCCCCGTGGCGGGCCAGCCATCCGGCCAGCAGCCCCATTGCGAGGCTGCCCACCACGTTGACGGTCAGCGTCGCCCAGGGAAAGGAGGAAACGGTGCTCGGCCCCAGCCAATGCGTCATCCATCGCCCTGCCTGGTAGCGGGCCAGCGCTCCTGCGCCGCCGCCGATGGCGACCAGCGAGGATGCGATAATGGGAGAAGGCATGGGCATGAAGCGCGCCTTAGCGATGCGGAGGCAGTCGCGGAAGCCCTCATCCCTTTTCGGCAGCGCCCCGGAGCGAACGGGTGAAGCGAATCGCAAGCCGCCGGGAACGCTTGCCTTTTCGCCGCTTTTCGCCTAGGCGCGGGTCCGTTCGAGCCGATCCGGAACGGATTCGGCCCCATTTTCGTTGAAGTTTAACGGGTTGGCCCGCATGGCGGGAATGCTCTGAGATGTTTCGAGGTACAGGAATTTATGCAGATCATCGTTCGCGATAACAATGTCGACCAGGCCCTGCGCGCGCTCAAGAAGAAGCTGCAGCGCGAAGGCGTCTATCGCGAGATGAAACTGCGCCGCCATTATGAGAAGCCGAGCGAGAAGCGCGCCCGTGAAAAGGCCGCTGCCGTTCGCCGCGCCCGCAAGCTGGAGCGCAAGCGGATGGAACGCGACGGCGTCAAGTAAGCTTGAACGCAGCGATCTGACAGTTCAAAGAGGCGCGGGGCCAGTCCCGCGCCTTTTTCGTTTCAGGAACCAGCCATGGCAGAAGTTACTCGCGTACCCCTGCAGCCTATCGCCAAAGGCTCCCTTTGGAAACTGTGGATCGGGGTTATCCTGGCCCTGATGGCGGCAGGCGCCCTGGCCTGGGTGGCGTCGCCCAAGGGTGTCGAGGTCAGCGCGATCGAGGAAGGGTCCGGCCCCAGCCCGACGGAGACCGATGTGGTGTTCGTGAAATACAAGGGCATGCTGCCGGACGGCACCGTATTCGACCAGTCGCAGGACATGCCCATGCCGCTGGAAGGCTTCCTGCCCGAAGGCACGCCGATGGCGCTCGACCAGATGATTCCCGGCTTCCGCGACGGGCTGCTCAAGATGAAGAAGGGCGGCAAGTACCGGCTCGAGATTCCTTCGGACAAGGCCTATGGCGCCTCGCCGCCTCCCGGATCGCCGATTCCGGCCAATGCCGACCTGACATTCGAAGTCGAGCTGGTCGATTTCATGACCCGCGAGGATGCGGAACGGCGTTTCCAGATGCTGCAGCAGATGATGCAGATGCAGGGTGAGGGCGCCGAAGGCGGAGAGCAGGGCGCTGCGCCGCCGCAGCAATAGGTAATGCCAGGCCGGAGGGAGGGGTTCGATGGCTGAAACGCAAGAGGCCGCTCCATCCGCCGATTCCGCCATTCATGACTGGCCGATGCGGCCATGGGTCCTTGCTGCTGGCCTTGGGCTGGCAGGATTGCTGGTCCATCTTTTCAGTAACAATGCCGAGAATGACCCGGCGCGCATGGCCGCGACGGCTTTTGTCTTCTTCTGCGGCATTGCCCTCGCATTTACTTTCGAGCCGGGCAAATGGCGCGCGCCCGCGATCTTCGCGACGTTGGCGGGACTGGTCATGGCCGGGATCGCCTGGCGCGCGACCAGCGCGGGCGATCGCTATTCGGACGAGCATTTCTGGATCGGCGCGGGAACAATCGCCGTCACATTGGCGCTGCCCCTGTTCCAGGCCGGTTTCCACCTGACGCGCTTCCGGACCTCGTACCGCGAAATCCATTTCCATCTCTGGACCGACGCGATCAGCGGCGCAGGGGCGCTCGCCTTTACCGGTCTTGCCTGGGCGCTGCTACTGCTGCTGGCAAATCTCTTCGAACTGGTCGGCATTGACCTGTTGATGGACGCTATCGACGAACCCTGGTTCGGATGGACTTTTTCGGGCGCGGCTTTCGGCGCGGCGCTGGGTACGCTGCGCAACGAACTCAAGATCCTCGGCACGATGCAGAACGTGGTGATGCTGGTGCTGTCGCTGCTGGCCGTGCCGCTTGCCGCCGCGCTGGTGATCTTCCTCGCGGCCCTGCTCGTCTCCGGCCTCGACATGCTGTGGAACGCAACCGACAGCCCGACGCCGCTGCTGCTGTCCTGCGCGGCAGGCGCCGTCGTGCTCGCAAATACGATCCTGCGCGACGGCGAAGACACGATGCGCAAATCGCCGGTATTGCGAATCACGGCCCTGGTGCTGGCGCTTTCGATCCTGGCGCTTGTGATATTCGCCGCAATTTCGATGGGTGCGCGCGTGGCCCAGCACGGCCTCACCCCCGAACGCCTGTGGGGACTGGTGGCCGTGGCAGTGGCTTGCGCCTATGGCCTCGCCTACTGGGTCGGCGCGTTTCGCGGGCGCAAGAGAGGCTGGCCGGTATATGTACGCCAGGCGAATGTGCATCTGGCCGTCACCATAGCAGCGGTGGCGATCGTCCTCGCTCTCCCGATTTTCGATTTCGGCGCCATATCGGCGCGCAACCAGCTAGCCCGGCTGGAAGCCGGCAAGGTCAGTCCTGAGAAGTTCGACTACACGGCGCTGCGCTGGGATTTCGGCGAGGCGGGACGGGATGCGCTGAAAAACATGGCGCGGCGCGATGACGACATCGGCAAGCGGGCACAGCTCGCGCTCGATCAGGAGGAGCGCCGCTGGTGGCCGGAACAGGCTACGCGGCTGGCTGCGGACTTCGATCTGAGGATCGAACCGGAGAACCCGCAGTTGCGGGCGCAAGTGCTCGAATATCTGCAAACCCGTCCCGAACTTTGCGCCGCGCATTGCGTGGCGATCGAATTGGGCACTGGGCCAGAGGGGCAACGGGAAATCGCACTGGTCCAGAACTACGGCTATACGAGACTCACCCTGCCGCCGCCGGATGTTGCGGGCCGCGCGACGGAACCTCCGATCGAGCCGTTGGAGACGGCGGGGCCTTTGCGTCCGGATTCGACAGTGGAGATCCGCGAGGAAACGCGGCGGTATATTTTCATCGATGGAAAGCCGCTCCCCCAGCCGCTCGATTAGCTTGAAGCGCGCGGGCCGCCCCGCTAACGCGCGCACATGTCCGTAACCCGAGAAACAGTGGCGAAGATCGCCGGCCTCGCCCGCATCCGCATGGATGACGAGGCGCTCGACCACATGGTGCCCGAGTTCAATTCGATCCTTACGTGGGTCGAACAGCTCGGCGAAGTCGATACGTCGGGCGTCGAGCCGATGACCGCCGTGATCCCCAACAAGCTGCGACTTCGCGACGATGTGGTCGACGCCGATCCGCTGACCGGCGGCGGCGTGCGCGACAAGGTGCTGGCCAATGCCCCGG
>CAYRCH010000139.1:0-5584 GCA_964422665.1 uncultured Sphingomonadaceae bacterium
ATGGCCCGCGAACACGTGAAGAGCTGGAAGATCGGCGATGTTACCGTCAGCCGGATCGTCGAGATCTGGGACTTCCAGGACAATATCAACATGACCATGCAGGACGCGACCGCCGAAGAGGTGATCGCGCTCGAATGGCTGCATCCGCATTACGCCACGCCCGACGGGCGGCAGCGGATGAATTTCCAGGGTTTCGTGGTGCAGGCACCGGGTCGGACGATCGTGGTCGATAGCTGCATCGGCGCCGGGCGCGAGCGCGATTTCGATGTCTTCTGCGGCCTCCCCGAAGGCTTCCTCGAGGATCTGGAAAGCCTCGGCATCACGCGCGAGGATGTCGACACCGTGATGTGCACCCACCTCCATTTCGACCATGTCGGCTGGAACACCTACAGGGATCCCGAAAGCGGCGAATACCGGCCGACTTTCCCCAATGCCCGCTATTTGTTCGGGCGCAAGGAATACGAGGCGTGGCAGAACCATATCCGCCATGACGGGCACCACAGCGACACGCATCTGGTCGAATGCGTCGATCCGATCGTCGCCGCCGGGATGGCCGACTTCATCGAGGCCGATCATGAGATCGCCCCCGGCATTTCCTGCGAGCCGAGTCATGGCCACACGCCGGGTCATGTCCATGTCTGCATCGAGAGCAATGGCGAGCGGGCGGTGATCACCGGCGACCTGATGCACCACCCGATGCAATGCGCCATGCCGCACCGCGATGCGACCTTCGACATGGACAAGGAAAGCGGGCGGCAGACCCGCATGGGCTTCGTCGACAAATATACCGATAGCGGGGTGATGGTGATCGGGGCGCATTTCTTCGAGCCGACTGCCGGACATATCGAGACGGGCGCCGACGGCGCGCGATGGTTCCGGGGGCTGGGGCTATGAGCCGGCCGATCCCCGACTACCCGATCGACATCTTCACCCCCGATGCGGTGCGCAATGCCCGCGAGGTGGACGATGCGCTGCGCGAATTCGCCCCCGTGGTGCGGCTGGCCGACGGCACGCACATGCTCGGGCGGCACGAGCATGTCAGCAAGGGCCTGCTCGACTGGCAGGCCTTCTCCTCCACCAGCCGCCCGTGGCACGATCCCAATTCGCCCCGGCCCGAAATCCTCCTCACCGACGATCCGCCGCGCCACACGCAGGTTCGCAAGGTGATCCAGGATGCGCTCAGTCCGCGCGCGCTCGAAAAGACCAGGCCGGTGTTCGAGGCTGCGGCGCAGGAATTCGTCGACGAGCTCCGCGCGCGGGAAGGCGAAGCGGTCGACGCGGTGGGCGAGATCACCCAGGCCTATATCTTCCGCGTGCTGCCCGACGTGCTCGGCCTGCCGCAGGAAGGGCGCCACCACATGCATGGATTTTCGCAGATGGTCTGGGCGACGATGGGTCCGCCCGGCGAATTGTTCGACGAGGCGATGAGCCACGATTATTCGGCGGTGATCGAATGGCTCGGCACCGCCTGCGACCGCGAGGCGATCGACCCCGACGGCATCGGGGCGGAGATCTTCCGCGCCGCGGATCGCGGGCAGGTGACGATGGACGAGGCCAAGCTGCTGCTGCAGACCGTGCTCAGCGCCGGAGCCGACACGACGTACCTGACCATGGCCAATGCGATCCGCGCCTGGGCTTTGTTCCCCGGCGAGTACGCGAAGCTGCGCGCCAATCCGAAGCTGCTGAGGAACGCGTTCGACGAATCGCTGCGCTGGGATTCGCCCAGCCGCATGGCGGGGCGCATCACTACCCGCGAGGTCGAAGTGGAGGATTATGTCATCCCCGCGGGCTCGCGCTGCGGGCTGATGTTCGCCGCCGCCAATCGCGACCCGCGCTTCTGGGACGCTCCGGATGAATACCGGATCGAGCGCGACACGAAACACTCGCTCGGCTGGGGCTACGGCGTCCATGGCTGCGTCGGGCGAATGCTGGCGCAGACCGAGGCGCAGGCGCTGCTCGGCACGATCGTGCGCGAAGTGGAAGGCTTCGAGATCGCCGGCGAATACGAGCCGTGGATGACCACGGTCGGCCACGGGCCGATGAAGCAGCCGGTGCGGCTGAGTTTTGCCCGATGAAGGGGGAGTAGTGGCCCCCGTCACCCGTATCGACGCGATCCGCTATGCCCGGCATGAGCGCAAGGCGGAGGCGAATTTCGCCCGCCCGGTGGACGATCACGATTTGCCCATGCCGCTCGACTATTTCGTCTGGGCGATCCACCGGGAGGGGCATTCCCCGGTCATCGTCGATACGGGGTTCGGGGAGGCCGCCGCCGCGGCGCGCGGGCGCATCATCACCCGCCCGCTGCTCGAAGGCCTGCGCGATGCCGGGATCGACCATCTCGATATCGAGGACGTGATCCTCACCCACCTCCATTACGACCATGCCGGGTCGCTCAACCTGTTCCCCAATGCGCGATTCCATGTGCAGGACGCGGAGCTGGCCGCGGCGACCGGGCCCGCCATGTGCGACCACGACATCCGCGCGCCGTTCGACGGGGAGCCGGTCGCGCAGCTGGTGCGCAAGATCTATCACGACCGGGTGGTGTTCCATGACGGCGACGGCACCTTCGCGCCGGGCATTTCGCTGCACCTGGCGCCGGGCCATACGGCGGGCCTGATGGTGGTCGCCTGCGAGTGCGCGCGCGGCACCATCATCCTCGCCAGCGACGCGGCGCATCTCTATGCCAATGTCACCCGCGCGATCCCCTTCCCGATCTTCATCGACGAGGCGGATTACCGTTCGGCCCAGGCGCGGGTGATGGAGCTGGCGGGCGGTTCGCTCGATTTCCTCATTCCCGGTCACGACCCGCTGGTGCTGGCCGCCTTCCCGTCTGAAAACGACATCGCCCGGGTGGATTTGCCGCCGCATCGGCCTATCGCGGAACTGCTATGAGCCGCTCTGACGAACCACTGCGCCCCATTGCCCTGTCCCCACAAGCGGCGGGGCAATCGCGTGTGAATGGGCTGAGGTGTTCTCCCCTCCCGCTTGCGGGAGGGGTTGGGGGTGGGCCTACCACGGGAATGGCGCAGGCGCGTCCCTCGCGGGCCGCGTGCCCACCCCTGACCCCTCCCGCAAGCGGGAGTGGGACCGGGAGCGAACGCAATGCCGTTCCATATTCGCTTGCCCTGTCCGAAAGGGAGAGGGCCAGATGAGTGCCGTCGGATTCATCGGACTGGGGCGGATGGGCGCGCCGATGGCCACGCAGCTTCTGGGGCATGTGGCCAAAAATGGCGGCCGCCTGCTGGTATATG
This sequence comes from uncultured Sphingomonadaceae bacterium, assembly GCA_964422665.1. GTDB lineage: Bacteria > Pseudomonadota > Alphaproteobacteria > Sphingomonadales > Sphingomonadaceae > DASWIR01. Next base: position 3,252 of record CAYRCH010000139.1, read on the forward strand.
ACATTTCGCCCGAGGCGGTCTCGGCACTGGTGGCCGAGGGAGCCGAGGCGGCAGGTTCCGCCGCGGAAATCGGCGCCGGGTGCGAGATCGTCTTCACCAGCCTGCCGACCCCGCCAATCGTGCGCGAGATGGCGGCGCAGATCGTCGCGGACGGGGCCCCGCGCATTTTCTGCGATCTTTCGACCTCCGGCCCGCAGCTGGCGAAGGAGCTGGCGGAAATGTTCGCGGCCAGCGGCACTGCCAGCTTCGACGCGCCGGTTTCGGGCGGGATCGCCAAGGCGGTGGAGGGCACGCTGTCGCTGATGGTCGGCGGGCCGGAGGCGCTCTATCCCGAAATCGAACCGCTGCTCTCGCGCTTCGGCACGCCGATCTTCATGGGCGAGACGCCGGGCGCCGGGCAGACCATGAAGCTGGTCAACAACCTCCTCGGCGCAGTCGCCATCGGCGTGACCGCGGAAGGCATGGCCTTCGGCATCAAGGCCGGGCTCGACCCGGCGCGGATGATCGAGGTCCTGAACCAGTCCACCGGGATCAATTCGGCGACGCGCGACAAATGGCCGAAATCGGTGCTGCCACGCACATTCGATTTCGGCTTTGCCGCCGCGCTCAGCCTGAAAGACACCAGGCTGCTGATGGACGAGGCCGAGGCCGCCGGCGTGCCGCTGCCACTGGGCCGGATCGTCGAGGACTATCTCGCTCGCACGCTGGAGCGCGAGGGGCCGGATGCCGATTTCACCGCCATTGCCAAGGTGGTGGAGGAAGCCGCGGGGCTCGATCCCGAGCGCTGAGAGGGGCCCCGCAAAAAAACGCTTTCCTACACACCGGCTTTTGTGGCCTATCCTGCCGGATGAGACAGCACGACTCCACCGATCGCCCCGCAGATCGCTCCGCCCCGGCCGCCACGCCCGGCAGTGCCGCCACCCCTCCCTCGCCCGCGGACAGTCCGAAACGTGCCGCCCGGCACAATGAATGGACTCTCGCCCGGCAGGCGGAATTCCTCCGCCATTTGTCCGCCACCCATTCGGTCGCCACGGCCGCGCGCAATGTCGGGATGAGCCGGCAGTCGGCCTATCGCCTGCGCTCGCGGCTGGCGGGCAAGGCGTTCGACCTCGCCTGGGAAGTCGCCTTCCATCATAGCTACAATGTCCTCGCCCATGCGGCGCTCGACCGCGCGCTGAACGGCGTCGAAGTGCCGATATTCTTCCAGGGCGAGCAGGTGGGATCCTACCGCCGCTTCGACGAGCGGCTGACCCTGGCGCTGATGCGCTGGTCGAGCGACGGAGGCGTGCCTGTGACGGGACGATTCGGCCCGGCGGCGGAGCGCCATGCGCGCGACTTCGACTCGCTGCTCGCCAGCATCGAAAATGGCGAGGAGGTGGCGACCGGTGCGCCCGGCGTCGACGACCCTTCCGAACTGGAAAGCCTGCGCAATACCTGTCCGTCCGGTTTCTCGGACGAAGAATTAATGGCGATGGTACAAGGAGTTGGGCGAAAAGGGTCGAGGTGACGGCGTGTCGCCTGTGTCACCCTCGGCTGCGACAGGGCTTCCGGCGTTAATCCTGCTGCCCTACTCCGTATTTCGCCATCACTTCCGGACCGGTGAGCTTCTCGCTCTCGGCATCGAACGCATAATAGGCCGGCTTCTCGTCGATGAAGATCTCTTCGGAGAGCGGCAGCAGCGCGTCGTCGGGGAACAGCCCGGCGGTGAAGCTGTAAGTGCCGAGCGGAATGTAATGGTAGAACAGGCTGCTGCCGCAGGCGCCGCAGAAGCCGCGCTCCGCCCATTCGGAGGAGCGGTAGCGCACCACATGCTCCTCGCCGCCGATCTCCACATCGCTTCCGCACTGGATGCCGAGGAAGGCGATCCCGCTCCACGCGCGGCACATTTTGCAGTGGCAGGCCTCCACATGGCGCCGCACCGGCGCCGCGCGAACTGTCACCGCGCCGCACAGGCAGTGGCCTTCGATGCTGCTTGCGTCATCCGCCATTTGCGCATCTCCTCATCGGAACGGGGCAGCCTAGCGTCCAATTCGCAATGTGCAATTCCGGGAACGGGCGCGCGCCGCGCTCATTGCCAGCAAAGAAGCCAGGGAGATTCCCATGAATCGTTCCGCAATTTCCATCGCCGCCATTGCCATCTCCGCCTGCGCCGCCTGCGCCCCGGTGGAATACGATCCGGAGCCCATCGCGGGTCTCTCCACCGAGCGGCAATGTTTCTTCACCCGCGAGATCAACGGTTACAGCGACGCGCCCGACGGGGAGCGGGGCGACCGGATCTATATCAGCACCGGCCCGCGCGAGCGCTGGCTGTTCGAGACGTTCGGCTCCTGCCC
>CAYRCH010000140.1:0-1881 GCA_964422665.1 uncultured Sphingomonadaceae bacterium
GCCAGCCAGGCCGCCGCGGCCCAGCGCGCCGGCCGCGCTGCGCGGCAGGGCCCGGGCGCGGCCTATCGCCTGTGGGAGGAGGCCGCGCATGCCGGCCGCCCGGCGTTCGATGCGCCCGAGATCGAGATTGCCGACCTCGCACCGCTGGTGCTGGCGCTGGCCAAATGGGGCGTCGCGGACCCGGCGGATATGCGCTGGCTCGATCCGCCGCCCGCCGCATCGGTGCAGGCCGCGCGCGGTGCGTTGCAGGCTTTGAGCGCGCTCGACGCGGAAGGCCGGATCACTCCGCGCGGGGAGCAGGTGGCCAGCCTGCCGATGCACCCGGTGCAGGCGGCGATGGTGCTCGCGGGAGCAGAGGCCGGACAGGCCGAGGCCGCCGCCCGGCTGGCGCTGCTGCTGCAGGAGCGCGGGCTTGGCGGGCGCAGCGAGGACCTGCTGCAGCGCCTCTCCCGGTGGGACGGGGACAGTTCTCCCCGGGCAAAGGCCTCGCGCAAGCTGGCGGAAGGATGGGCGTCACTGGCGGAGCGGCAAATATCCGTTCGCCCTGAGCCTGTCGAAGGGCCGTCTTTTTCTTCCGGCCCTGCGCCCAAAAAGAAGAGCGATGCTTCGACAGGCTCAGCACGAGCGGAAAACGGGGCTGCGCAATTTCTCGCCAGGGCACGGCCGGACTTTGTGGCGAGAAGGCGCGATGCGAGCGGGGAGAACTGGATTGCGGCCGGGGGCAGGGGGTTCATGCTCGATCCGGCTTCGCCGCTGGCGCGCGCCGAATGGCTGGCGATCGGCGATGCGCAGGGGCAGGCGAAAGGCGCCCGGATCACCTCGGCGGCCGCGCTCACGCCCGAGGAGGTCGAGGATGCGCTCGCCCACCGGATCGAGCGCCGCTCGGTGCTGAACTGGAATGCCGCCGGGCGCCGGGTCGAGGCGCGGCTGGAGCGGAAACTGGGCGCGATCACGCTCGCGACCGGGCCCGATCCGTCGCCGGATCCCGATGCGGTTGCAGAGCTCCTGCTCGAAAAGGCCCGCGAGGACCTGCCGCGCCTGCTGCCGGCCGAGCTTGTCGCGCGCGCCCGCTATGCCGGGATCGCCGAACTCACGTCCGAAAGCCTCGCCGCCACGGCGCGGGACTGGCTGCTGCCGCTGCTCCACGGCAGGCGCGATCTCGATGTTCCGAAAGGCGCGCTCATCGATGCGCTGCTGAACCTGGTCGACTGGGATGCGCGCCAGCGCCTCGATCGCATCGCCCCGCGCGAATTCACCTCGCCGGCCGGAACGACCCACCGGATCGACTATGCCGGCGACGATGCGCCCAGCGTCGAAGTGCGGGTGCAGGCGCTGTTCGGGCTCGACCGGCACCCAATGGTCGGCGACACGCCGCTGCTGCTCAAGCTCACCAGCCCGGCGGGGCGCCCGATCCAGTCCACCCGCGACTTGCCCGGCTTCTGGCGCGGCAGCTGGCAGGACGTGAAGAAGGATATGAAGGGCCGCTATCCCAAGCATCGCTGGCCCGACGAACCATGGGCGGAAAAGCCGAGCCTCAAGACGAAGAACGCCTTTTCACGCGAACAATCCTGAATTAGGGGGACGGCATGAGCGCACGTATCTACCAGCGTCCGAAAAACGCCATGCAGTCCGGCAGGGCACGAACCCAGGAATGGGTCCTCGAATTCGAGCAGAGCGAGGCCAAGAAGCCCGATCCCCTGATGGGCTGGGCCGGCAGTGGCGACACGCAGAGCCAGGTGCTGCTGACTTTCGCCAGTCTGGAGGCGGCGCAGGCCTACGCTGACAAATACGGCATTGCGGCGAAGGTTCACATGCCGCCGCCCCGGGGCCTCAAGATCCAGGCCTACGCCGACAATTTTCGCTAGGCCGATGCCCACCCCC
>CAYRCH010000140.1:1981-5584 GCA_964422665.1 uncultured Sphingomonadaceae bacterium
GGGAGTCGGGTGGACGTTTGCGTTCGCTCACCGGGTCAGGTCCGGAAGGAAGCAGCCCAGGTGGATTGCGGCGGGTCGCTCGGCTCCTTTTCCATATTACAACCTGACTTTCCGTCGCGGCTGACCTAGTCTGGGCAGATGGGTGATTCCGAGGATATTTTCGGCAATGGCGGGCCTCCGGCGGAGGCCGATGAGCCGAAGCCGAGCGCGGCCGAGCTAGAGGCTGCGGGCCAATCGGCGATGTTCGGCGCGCCGGCAGAACCGGCTCCGCCAGCTGCGGTTCCCGCTCCCGCATCCGATGCGCAGCCCTACCGCGTGCTGGCCCGCAAGTACCGGCCGCAGACCTTCTCCGAGCTGCTCGGGCAGGATGCGATGGTCAGGACTTTGGCCAATGCGATCAAGCGCGACCGGCTGGCCCATGCCTTCCTGATGACCGGTGTGCGCGGGGTCGGCAAGACGTCGACCGCGCGGCTTATCGCCAAGTCGCTCAACTGCATCGGGCCGGACGGGCAGGGCGGACCGACGATCGACCCCTGCGGTCAGTGCGAGCCGTGCCGGGCCATTGCCGAGGGGCGCCATATCGATGTGATCGAAATGGATGCCGCCAGCCATACGGGCGTGGACGATGTCCGCGAGATCATCGAGGCGGTGCGCTACGCCGCGGTCAGCGCGCGCTACAAGATCTACATCATCGACGAAGTGCACATGCTCAGCCGCAACGCGTTCAACGCGCTGCTCAAGACGCTGGAAGAACCGCCGGCGCATGTGAAGTTCCTGTTCGCCACCACCGAGGTGGAGAAGCTCCCCGTCACGGTGCTCAGCCGCTGCCAGCGTTTCGATTTTCGGCGCATCCCGGTGGAGATGCTGCGCGATCATTTCGCCTCCATCTGCGCGAAGGAAGGCGTGGAGGCCGAGCCGGAGGCGCTGGCGCTGATCGCTTCGGCCGCGGAAGGCTCGGTGCGCGACGGACTCTCGATCCTCGACCAGGCGATCGCCCATGCCGACCTCGACGAAGGCGGCAAGATTTCTGCCGAGCGGGTGCGCGACATGCTGGGTCTTGCCGATCGCGGAGCGCAAAGGCGGCTTTTCGCAGCGCTACTCGATGGCGAGAGCGCAGCGCTGCTGGACGAGGTGGACCGGCAATATGCGCTGGGGGTGGAGCCGCTCGCGCTGCTGCGCTCACTGATGGAGCTGGTGCACCGCGCGACGGTCGCCCAGATCGGCGGCAGCGGCGCCGATGCTCCCACACAGGAAGAGCGCGAAACGATCGAGCAATGGTCGGCCCGGCTGTCCGCGGCGCAGCTGCACCGCCTGTGGCAGCTGCTGCTCAAGGGGCACGAGGAAGTGCGCATTGCCCCGGATCCGCTGGTATCGGCGCAGATGGCGCTGCTGCGGATCATGCATGCGGCCGACATGCCCGATCCGGGCGCGCTGGCGAAGAAGCTGGAAGAACTGGCGGAGAAGGGCGGCGGAACGTCGTCCGTACCGCCTCCTCCGGCGGACGGGCCCGCCGCCAGTCTCGACTGGGCCGATCTGGTCCGGCAGGTCGAAAATTCGGGGCAACTGCGGGTTGCCCAACTGATGCACGATTGGGTGCGGGTGGTCTCGCTCAAGCCGGGGAAGCTGAGTTACAGCCTTGCGGAAGGCCTGGCGGACGATCCCGCGGCCGAGCTGCGCGATGCGCTCGGCAAGGTCACGGGAGAGCGCTGGCAGGTCGACCGGGTGCCGCTGGAAGGCGCACCCTCGCTGCGCGAGCGCGAGGAAGAGCAAAAGGCCGCCGAGGAGGCCGAAATTCGCGAAGCCCCGCTGGTAAAGGCGACGCTGGCCGCTTTCCCCGGCGCCGAACTGGTCGAAGGCGGCGAGGGCGACAGGAACTGGAGCATGCGAGCTTGAGGATTACGCAATGAAATCGATGGAAGAAATGATGCAGGCCGCGCAGAAGGCCGCCGAAACGATCCAGCAGCAGATGAACGATGCGCAGGTGAAGCTCGACGCAATCGAGGTCGAGGGCGTGTCGGGCGGCGGGCTGGTGAAGATCCGCTGCTCCGCCAAGGGCCGCGTGCTCGGCGTGTCGATCGACGACAGCCTGATCGTGCCCGAAGACAAGCAGGTCCTCGAAGACCTCGTCACCGCCGCCTTCAACGATGCAAGGCACAAGGCCGACCAGGCCGCCGGCGAGGAAATGGCCCGGATCCAGCAGGGCATGGGCCTGCCGCCCGGATTCAACCTGCCCGGAATGGGGTGAGCATCCCGACGCGCTTGGACCGTGTCGCACGTGTCAACACCCTGTTCCGCGTCCCGTCCACAATCGGAGCCGTCCCGGTCATTGCGGTGCGGGGAGGGCGGCACCATATAGCGGGCAAGCAAGGGCTTTGCCCGTAACAGGGCGCTGATGCGCCGGACCAATGGATACCGATTTGATGAACGCATACCCGCTTCTTCCCCTGCGCGACATTGTGGTCTTTCCCGGCCAGGTCGTGCCGCTCTTCGTGGGCCGCCCGAAATCGGTCGCGGCGCTCGAAGCCGCGATGGGTGCAGGGAAGGATATTTTCCTTCTCTCCCAGATCGATCATGCCTGCGACGATCCCGAGCGCGAGGATCTCTACGAGATCGGCGTCGTGGCGCAGGTGCTGCAATTGCTCAAACTGCCCGACAATACGGTCAGAGTCCTGGTCGAGGGCACCGAGCGTGCCTCGCTCTCCGCGATGCGCGAAGAAGGCGATTATGTGGTCGCGGAAGTCGAGGCGATCGAGCCCGAAACCGCCACCGGGCCTGAAGCGAGCGCGATGATGCGCAGCGCGCTCGATCAGTTCAGCGAATATGCCAAGCTGGACAAGAAGCTCCCCGAAGACGTTGAGCAGGAACTGGCCAAGGTCGATGATCTCGGTACGCTCGCCGATGCGATCGCGGCCAATCTCAATGCCCGCGTGTCCGACAAGCAGGGTCTCCTTGCTGAAGCCAATCCGGTCACCCGGATGGAAATGGTCGTCGCCTTCATGGAAGGCGAGCTTTCCGTATTGCAGGTGGAGCGCAAGATCCGGGGCCGCGTGAAGCGGCAGATGGAGAAGACCCAGCGCGAATATTACCTCAACGAGCAGCTCAAGGCGATCCAGTCGGAGCTGGGCGGCGGGGACGAGGGCGAAGTGGATGAAATCGCCGAGCTCCAGGAAAAGATCGAGACGCTCAAGCTCTCCACGGAGGCGAAAGCCAAGGCGCAGTCGGAGCTGAAGAAGCTCAAGACGATGCAGCCCATGAGCGCCGAAGCGACGGTGATCCGCAACTATCTCGACGTGCTGCTCGGGCTCCCCTGGGGCGCCAAGAGCCGGCTGAAGAAGGACATCGCCAAGGCCCAGGCGATCCTCGATGAGGATCACTACGGCCTCGACAAGGTCAAGGAACGGATCGTCGAATATCTCGCCGTCCAGGCGCGGACCAACAAGCTGAAGGGGCCGATCCTGTGCCTCGTCGGCCCTCCGGGCGTCGGCAAGACCAGTCTCGGCAAATCGATCGCCCGCGCGACCGGGCGCAAATTCGTGCGCCAGTCACTCGGCGGCGTGCGCGACGAGGCCGAGATTCGCGGCCACCGCCGCACCTATATCGGTT
>CAYRCH010000141.1:0-3903 GCA_964422665.1 uncultured Sphingomonadaceae bacterium
TTCTTCTACCATTTCCCCGACAAGAACGCCCTCGCCCACGCCCTGATAGAGCGGCATATCGCAACCGAGGACGGGATCTTCGACGAGATTTTCGACCGGGCGGCGGAACTGGCGGACGATCCGCTGCAGGCGATGCTTATCGGGCTCAAGCTGCTGGCGGAACTGCTGGACGACATGCCCGGGGGCCATCCGGGCTGCATCATCGCCACCGCGGTTTACCAGGACCGGCTGTTCGACCGCAAAGTGCAAGAGGCCAATCGCCGCGCGGTGCTGGGCTGGCGGGCGCGCTTCCGCGAAATGTTCGAACGGATCGCGGAGCGCTATCCGATGCGCGAAGACACCGATCTCGACCAATTGGCCGATTTCGTCAGCGTGGTGATCGAAGGCAGCCTGGTCACGAGCCGCGCGCTGGCACAGCCCGCCATCACCGCGCAGCAGGTGCTGCTGCTGCGCTCGCATGTGAAGATGCTGTTCACGCCGTCGCAGAACTAGAAGCGGTCTACCGTCCTGAGGTCTATGCCTCTGGTTTCCCGGCAATAGAGCGCAGCCAGCCCAAGGCCCAGCACGACCGGCCCGGCAATTATTGCTGCTGCGAGGCCAAGCGGCGGCGTCAAAGCCGCTATGCTCAGACCCTGCGCGGCGAGCCCGCCACCCTTGGTGCAGGCAGCGATCCAGCCCGTCGCCCGGCCCCTGATGTGCAGCGGATAGCTCTCCGCCGTATAAGGCAGCAGGATAGCCAGCATCGCGTTGCTGCCAATGATGAGGAAGGCCAGGATCGCCACGGGCGACAGCACCGGCCCCGTCATGTCCATCGCCAGCACCCCGGCCAGGCCGATGCCGGTAATCGCCGTCGCCGCAAGCAGCGAGCCCTTGGTGCTCCATCGGCTGTAGAAGAAGGCCACCACGCCCACTGTCGGGAAGGCGAGCAGGGCCGACTGCGCAATGAGAGTGGATGCCGCTTTCATCGGCAGTCCGCGCTCCACCAGCGCCGCGGGCAGCCATAGCAGCAGCCCGAAATTGACCAGGCCCCAGCCCAGCGCGAGCGTCGTGAGCGCGGCGGACTTGCCCCGGAAGCCTCGCATCCACATGCCGCCCTTGTGCTTTTCGTCGTCGAGATGCAGCGGCGCAAAATCGACATCCTCTTCCTCGGCGCCGTGCGTATGGCTCCGCGTTCCGAACCGCGCCATCGCGGCCTGCGCTTCGGCCCTGCGGCCGCGGGCGAGAAGGAACTTGGCGGATTCGGGGATCATCCGCCCGAGCATCAGGAGGATCAACCCAGTGGGCAGATTGATCAGCCACAGGATCCGCCAGCTCAGGATCGGCTCGAGTGTCGCGGAAAAGAAGCTCGCCGCCAGGTAGCCGCCGGCCGAACCCAGTCCGCCGACCAGCACCAGAGCCCAGCCCCGGTGCTTGCTCGGCATGACTTCGGCCAGCAGCGCGTAGGTGACCGGCAGCATCCCGCCGGCCGCCATGCCCATCAGGAAGCACATGATGACGTTCCATTCGAGCGTCGGCATCGCTCCGCAGATCGATGTGCCGACGAACATCACCGCGGAAAGCATGATCGTCGCCTTGCGCCCGTAAATATCGGCCATGATCCCCCAGAAGATCGAGCCGGTGACTGTGCCCGCCAGCGCCGCGAAGGGTACCAGCGCGGCGACTTCGCGGGGCACCCCATATTCCGCCGTCATTCCCGGCATGATGAAGCCGAGCGAGGCGGGTTTCATCACGTCGATGATCAGCGCGATGACCAGCACGGTCATCAGCTTCCAGTGCGCGGCGGAAAGCGGAGCATCCTCCGGCGCGGCGACGCTGATATGGCGCGAAGCAGCGACCTGCTGGGCCACGCGTTTGGGCAGCAATCCCCAGGCGGCAAGCGCGACCCCCGCGAGGATCATGTACATGCCGGCAATCATGCCCGGGTCCATCGGCATGCCGACCATGCGGAAGCCCATGTGACGGCCCATCCAGAACATCGGCAGGTGCAGCAGCACGCCGACGGTGACCGCCACCACGCCGATGGCGAAGAACCACACGCTGGCCCTGTCTTTCAGCAATTCCGGCAAGCAGCCCCTCCAACCGGCGTTAGCGCTAACGCCGACTGCGCGAAGCGGCGTCTCTTGGCAAGGTGCCGCGAAGCTAGAATCGCCGGATAACGTCCAGGAATGCATCGCCCCAGGCTTCGAGCTTCTTCGCGCCGACCCCCGGAATCGTCGCCAGCTCGGCGCGGCTTGCCGGGCGGTCGGCAGCCATCGCGCGCAGCACTGCGTCGTGGAATACCACATAGGGCGGCACACCCGCCTGTTCCGCCAGCTCGCGCCGCACGCCGCGCAGCGCCTCGAACAGCGGATTGCCCACCGGGTTCGCCGCCGCCCCGCCACCCCGGCTGCCGCGCTTGGAGCGCCGGGCCGGCGGCTCGGCCATCAGCACCGGCGCCTCCCCTTTCATCACCGCGCGCGCCGCGGGGCCGAACATCAGCCCGCCATGCGCGGTCGTCTCCAGCGCCTCGCGCGCCATCAGCGTCCGCACCAGCGGCTTGATCAGCCGCGCCTCTTCGCCCTCAACGATCCCGAAGACGGAGAGGAGGTCGTGCCCGCGGCTCACGACGCGCTCATCGCTCCTGCCCGTCAGCACCGCCTCGACATGTCCCGCGCCGAAGCTCTGCCCGGTGCGATAGACTGCGCTCAGCAGCTTTTGCGCCAACACCGTCGCATCGACCTGCTTCGGCGGATCAAGGCAATTGTCGCAATTGCCGCAGCGTTCGGGCGGATCCTCGCCGAAATGCCGGAGCAGCAGCGCACGGCGGCATTCCGCCGTCTCGACCAGCGCCGCGAGCGCATTGAGCCGTGCTCGCTCGCCGGGGATGCGCGCTTGGGGGAGCTCCGACAAGCGCGTCCGGGCCCGGGCAAAATCCTCCGCTCCCCACAGCATCAGCGCCTCGGCCGGGTCGCCGTCGCGGCCCGCGCGGCCGGTTTCCTGGTAATAGCTTTCGATCGATTTCGGCAGGCCGGCATGGGCGACAAAACGCACATCGGGCTTGTCGATCCCCATGCCGAAAGCCACGGTTGCGGTGACGATCCCGTCTTCGGAGGCGACGAACTCCGCCTGCACACGCGCCCGCCGCTCCGCATCGAGCCCGGCATGATAGGCCGCGGTGGGCCGCCCGGTCGCCGCCGCGAGCTTCTCCGCCATCCGCTCGGTCCCGTCGCGCGTCGGGCAATAGACGATCCCCGGCCCAGGATTGGCGGCAATGAATTCGGCAAGCTGCTTCGCGGCGCCCGCGCGCGGCTGCACGCGGTAGCGGATGTTGGGCCGGTCGAAGCCCGCGAGGATCAGCCCGTCGGCCGGAATCCCCAACTGCACGAGTATATCCTCGCGCGTGTGCCGGTCCGCCGTCGCGGTCAGCGCAAGCCGCGGCACGCCGGGAAAGGCGTCCAGCAGCGGCCGGAGCAGGCGGTAATCGGGCCGGAAATCGTGCCCCCATTCGGAAACGCAATGCGCCTCGTCGATCGCGAACAGTGCCGGCGCGCGCGCCTCCAGCAAGGCCCGGAAACCCTCGCCCGTGGCCCGCTCGGGCGCGACGTAAAGCAGGTCCAGCGCGCCATCGCGATAGGCCTGCCGCGTATCGGCCTGGTCGGCATCGACGCTGGTCAGCGAAGCCGCGCGGATCCCCGCAGCCCGTGCGCCGCGAAGCTGGTCGTGCATCAGCGCGATCAGCGGCGAGACCACCACCACGCAGCCATCCAGCGCGACCGCCGGCAGCTGGTAGGTCAGCGACTTCCCCGCCCCGGTCGGCATCACCGCCAGCGTATGCGCGCCCGCCATGACCCGCGAGACGACATCCGCCTGCCGCCCGCGAAACGCGTCGAAGCCGAAAGTCGATTTGAGAAGCGGGAGGAGCGC
>CAYRCH010000141.1:4003-5520 GCA_964422665.1 uncultured Sphingomonadaceae bacterium
TATTTCATCGGGTTAAGGAGAAAACCGCACTGCGTAAAACCCGCTTTCGTGTCCACACCTGCGTGGCCTTCGGATTTTGCTCCAGCGCAATGACGGGCAGCGGAACCGGACCTATTCGATGGTGGTTTCTCCAGCGACCAAGAAAAGGAGAGAGGTCATGGCCAAGCTTACCCCCCGACGCCGCAGCCTGTTCGATGAATTCTTCAGCGACTTTCCGCTCGGCTATTCGATCGCGCCGCTCCATGGCGACCCCCTGCCCCGCCCCGGGCAGATCAAGGTCGACGTGAAGGAAAACGGCGACAACATCGTCGTCCAGGCCGAAATCCCCGGCATGAAGAAGGAGGATATCGACGTCTCGATCGACCGGAATATTCTCAGCATCAGCGCCGAGGTCTCGCAATACGATGCCGACGAAGAGAACGACCGGGTTCTCCATTCGGAGCGCTATTATGGCGCCGTGCAGCGCAGCTTCACGCTCCCGGCAGAGGTCGCGCCCGACAAGGCTTCGGCCAGCTATGCCGACGGCATCCTGACGCTGACCTTGCCCAAGGCTTCGCCCGACGGGAAGAAGAAGATCGCGATCGGCTGAGCCCCGGGATCCGCCCGGCTCGCAGCGGCAAAAGATCCCCTGCTGGGGAACAAAGGGCTTTTGCGGTGGCCTAGGCCATCATCTGCTCCTATTGGGACGCCATCCTGAGTCCCCAATATTGCGAGCAGGACAATGCGCATCGCCATCGCCTCCGATCATGCAGCCGTCGACCTCAAGGCCGAACTGCGTGAATATCTGATCGAACAGGGCCACGAGGTCGCCGATCTCGGCCCCGCGACGACGGACCGGGTCGATTATCCCGATTTCGGATATCGCCTCGCCAGCGTCATCGCCGATGGAACGGCGGAGTTCGGCGTAGCTCTGTGCGGCAGCGGGATCGGCATTTCGATTGCCGCCAACCGCAATCCTGCCGTGCGCTGCGCGCGCGTGTCCGATCCGCTCTCCGCCGCCCTCGCCCGCGAGCACAATGATGCCAATTGCATCGCGATGGGCGCCCGGCTGATCGGCCCCGACATGGCCAAGGCCTGTCTCGACGCCTTCCTCGACACCGGGTTTGCCGGCGGCCGCCACAGCGGCCGCGTCGAGAAGCTTTCCAACCCCCGTATCAGTGAAGAAACCGCATGAGCACCGCCCCATCCGCCTCGGCACAAAGCGAGCACCTCCACCGCTTCTGGCATGACAGTCTGGAGGATGCCGATCCCGAAGTCTTCGCCGCGATCCGCAACGAGCTCGGGCGCCAGCGCGATCGGATCGAGCTGATCGCGAGCGAGAACATCGCCTCCCCCGCGGTACTGGAGGCGACCGGCAGCGTCTTCACCAACAAATATGCCGAGGGCTATCCGGGCCGCCGCTACTATGGCGGCTGCGAATATGCCGACGTGGTCGAGAACCTCGCCATCGAGCGGGCCAAGAAGCTGTTCGGCTGCAACTTCGCCAATGTGCAGCCCAACAGCGGTTCGCAGATGAA
>CAYRCH010000142.1:0-5509 GCA_964422665.1 uncultured Sphingomonadaceae bacterium
GCCTGGCAGGTCGAAGACGTGCTGCCGGAAGGTGCCGCGCTCGATTTTGCCTGTTACTTCATGCCTGAAAGCCTCGCCCGCACAGCCGCGGCCAAAGCGCTCAACGGGCGTGAAAGGCGCGTCCTCAACCAGATCCGCGGGCACGAATACCTGGCCATCTTCGGCCTGGTGGAAGAGTTCATCCTGCCGTTCGTGCTCGATCATGCCCGCCCGCAACTGAGCGGGGATGACGCGAGGGTTCGGGCATTGCTCAATTTCGCTGGCGAAGAAGCCAAGCATATCGAGCTGTTCAAGTGGTTCCACAAGCGTTTTACCGACAGCTTCGGTACGGAATGTGCCGTCGTCGGCCCGCCCGAAGCGGTCGCCGCCGAAGTGCTCAGGCACGATCCGCTCAGCGTCGCTCTGGCGATCCTCCAGATCGAGTGGATGACGCAGCGCCACTATCTCGACAGCGTGCGCGACGACACGGGCCTCGACCCGCTGTTCAAGAGCCTGCTGAAACATCACTGGATGGAAGAGGCGAGCCATGCCCGCCTGGACCAGCTGATGGTGGAAGCGCTGGCCGAAGCCCGCGACGAGGCCGGCGTTCAGTCGGCAATCGACGGTTACCTCGAGATTGGAATGTTCCTCGATAACGGCCTGAAAGCCCAGGCGGGCTTCAATCTCGACGCGTTCGAGAAGGCCACGGGCCGCACGCTGACCGACAGCGAGCGCGAGGAGCTGCAGGCGCAGCAACACCAGGCGCTGCGCTGGACCTATCTCGGCTCCGGCATGACCCACCCGCAATTCGTCGCCACGCTCGAAAGCCTGTCGCCCACAGCAGCCGCGCGCATCGCCGAAGTCGCCCCGGCATTCTGCTGAGCATCTCCCCACCCAAATACCTGAAAACTGAAAGGAAAAGACTATGTTGGACACTGTTACAGCCAACCGCGTCAATGGCATCGACGTCACGGCGCTTGAAGAAACCGTTGCCGCCATTTCCGCGGATCATGCCAGGGGTATGGTCGAATTCAGGGTCGCCACCGAATGGACCGGACAGACCCGCTCGGAAACCAGCGTCGAATATTTCACGCTCGGCGGCGAGCGGATCGATCGCCAGTTCAAGATGGTGGCGGACGAGCCGTTTGAATTGCTGGGCACGAACAGCGCACCCAACCCGCAGGAGCTGCTGATGAGCGCTGTCAATGCCTGCATGACAGTGGGCTATGTCGCCCAGGCGGCGGTGCGCGGGATCACGCTGACCAAGTGCCAGATCACCATGAAGGGGGAGCTCGACCTGCGCGGCTTCCTCGGCATCGATGCTGCTGTCCCCCCAGGATATGGCGTGATCGATTATGTCGTCGATATCGATGGCGACGCCGGCCGGGATCAGTTCGAGGAGATCCATGCCGCCGCGCAGGCGACATCTCCGAACTTCTTCAACATGGCGAATGCCATCGAGATGCGCGGCGTTCTCGCCTAGATCCGACTGGCTGAGGCAAGTGCTGGTCCGCCATTCCGGCGGGCCAGCATTTGCACGTTTCCGGCGTGTCGGATTTTCCATGCGCGAGGGACGGCGACAGTTTGAGCATCGACTCGTCGCGAATTGCTCCCGTGTTAACCATTTTAGCCGCTCCTCGCCGCGGGCGGAGGGAACTCGCCATCCGAGAGCACGTTCGACGCGCGGCCACATGTCGTTCGCCCGAGGCAGCGGCATGCTGGTGCGCCGTGTCTGCCACACGACGCGAGGGAGGAGCCCGAAGACCGGCAATTGGCAGGGCCAACGGGCTCAATTGAAGGAGTAGAGTAGTGATTGTCATTTCCAGAAAGCCGAGCGTTCCGATCCTGCTGGCAATGCTGGCCGTTCCGGCAACCGGCCTGTCCGCGCAGCCGGAGCTGCAGCCGGCCGTCGCGACCACCGTCGAAGGCGAGGACGTCAATGTCTATGGTTCGCTTCCTGCCGATCTCTCCGGCATGCCCGAAGGGCCGGAGATCAAGGGCTTCATCTCCGCGCGTCATGGCGACCTGCTACAGATTACGGGCGAGGATGGAACCACCACTGAGATCGCCGTCGGCCAGGCGACGGAGATCAAAAGCAGCGGCGGCTTCCTCGGCCTCAGCCGCACCACGCTGACGCAGGATCACCTGCTCAACGGCCTGCCGGTGTCGGTCGATACCGTGCAGTGGGGCACGCGGCTTGCCGCCAGCCGGATCGATCTCAAGGACAAGGATTTCAAACTGGCTTCGATGATCCACAACGGCACCGCGCAGGGCTTTGCCGAACAGACCGCGGCGACCGAGGCGCTGCGCGGCCGGGTGGGCGATATCGACCAGTATAATGTCAAATATACCACCAACGTGAATTTCGATGTCGGCAAGGCGGCACTGTCGCCGGAAGCGCGGCAGGAACTGTGCGCCACTGCCGCGCAGGCGGAGCAGATGGACAACGCCCTTTTGCTGGTGGTCGGGTACACCGATTCCACCGGCAGCCAGGAGTTCAACCAGCAGTTGAGCGAGAAGCGCGCCGGCCGCGTGGTCAACCACCTGCAGCAGGCTTGCGGCTGGAAGCCCTATCGGATGCTTACGCCGACGGGGATGGCCGAAGCCGACCCGCTGGCG
The DNA here is from genome assembly GCA_964422665.1 of uncultured Sphingomonadaceae bacterium. Taxonomy (GTDB): domain Bacteria; phylum Pseudomonadota; class Alphaproteobacteria; order Sphingomonadales; family Sphingomonadaceae; genus DASWIR01. Next base: position 2,599 of record CAYRCH010000142.1, read on the forward strand.
GACAATGAAACGCCGTTCGGCAAGGCGCAGAACCGCCGCGTTGCGGTGAACGTGCTGGTCAGCAAGGGCCTCGACGGTATTTGATCGAGTGCGCGGGGCGGGCTTCGGTCCGCCCCTCCGTTCGGCAAGAAATGCGGTCGCGGCGTAGAGGCGCGCCCTATTTCTCCCTGAGGCGCGGCATCAGTTCCACGAAATTGCAGGGGCGGTTGCGGCTGTCGAGCTGTTCGGCGAGGATCCGGTCCCACCCATCCTTCACCGCGCCGTTCGAACCGGGGAGGGCGAAGATATAGGTCCCGCGTGCCAGCACGGCGCAGGCGCGGCTCTGCACGGTCGAAGTGCCGATGGTCTCGAAACTGACCAGGCGGAATATTTCCCCGAAGCCGGGAATATCCTTGTCCTTGACCCGGTCGAGCGCCTCGGGCGTCACGTCGCGGCCGGTGAGGCCGGTGCCGCCGGTGGTCACGATCGCGTCGATTTCAGGATCGTCGATCCAGCTGTGCAGTCGCGCCACAAGCCTGTCCGCCTCGTCGCGCTCGATCGCTCGCGCGGCGAGATTGTGGCCGGCAGATGTGATCCGCTCCGCCAGTATATCGCCCGAAGTGTCTTCCTCCGGGCCGCGCGTGTCGGAAATGGTCAGCAGCGCGATATTGATCGGCCTGAAGGTCCGTGTCTCGTCGATGGCCATCAGTCGCTCCGTTCTGCGCTTAGATAGACGCGCCCGTCACTCGATCCGGGAAAGCTGGGCCATTTGTTCTGGCTCAGCGAAATCCGGCTGGGCGAGGCGCTGTTCGCCTGGCGCTCATACATCCAGTAATTGCGCATCACGATGGCGACATAACCGCGCGTTTCCCAATAGGGGATCGATTCCATCCACAGCAGCGGGTCGCCGAAATCGCGGACCTCGTAATTCCAGCGGGTGACCGGGGTGAGCCCGGCATTATACGCCGCCATCACCTTCGGCAGCGCGCCCTGCGTCGCCGGTGAAGTGGCCAGGCTGAGCAGCGCCTGCTGGCCGAAGGCGATGTTGACCGAAGGGTTCATCAGGTCGGAATTGGCCGAAAGATGGATTGCCGGGCCATATTCGCGCGCTGCGATCGGACGGATCTGCATCAGCCCGCGGGCATCGGCAGGGCTGACCGCGCTGGCACGGAAATTCGATTCCTGCAGCGCATGCGCATAGGCGAGCGCGGGATCGACACGCCAGCCGGCAACCGGAATCCATTTGGGCGAGGGATAGCGGGTCGCGGGATCCGGCTCACCACCGGGCGGCGCATTGTGCGCCATGTACATCTGCGTCGCCGGCAGGCCGAGTCCCCGGGCGAGGCGCGAAAGCGCAGCGTAATGCGCAGGGTCGCCGATCCGCGCCTGGTGCAGCAGCACCTGGCTGGAGAGCTCGTCGCGCCCGATCTGGGCGAGGGCAATGGCGATGCGGACATTCTCGATCCCGCCCAGCTCGCGCCAGTCGGCCGAAGAAAAATCGGCGCTGGAATGGTTGGCCGGTAGTGCCATGCCGAGCTGTTCGGCGGCCAGCATTCCGTACAAGGTCTCGTCGTTCTGCGCGGCGAAGCGCAGCAAGTCGGCGGCGCGCTCGGGATTGCGGCAACGGATGGCGGCGCGGCTCGCCCAGTAGAATGCGGCGGCCCTCAGTTCGACATTGTAGGCCGCGCGCCCGGCGCGGTCGAAGGCTTCCCATGCGCCGCGGCAATCGGAGAGGCGCCAGGCAGCAAGACCGGCGACCCATTCGCCCTCGGCCACCCACGGTCCTTCGCCTTCGGCCACCGATCGCGCGAGGTCGAGCGCGGCCCGGTCCTGGTTCTCGATATAGTAGCTCCACGCCACCCGCTGGCGCCATTCGGCCCTCGCAGCCGGGCTCAGCTGGTTATCGGCGGAGTAGAGGAGCTGGTGGGCGCCGAGCGGATCGTCATTGCTTATCCGGCTGAGGATCTCGGAGCTGACCGATTCCGGCATCGTCCCGTCGCGGGTGGCGGCAGGGCGAACGCGCTTGGGGATCGAAGCCAGTGCGCGGAAGCGCCGCTCCGCCGGGAGGTCGGGCAGGGCTGCCGCCCCGCGGGTGACACCGAGCCGGCCGAGCTGCGCCGCCATCGGCAGGTTTCGCCCGCGCTCCAGCCACGCCTGGATCTGGTGGAGTTCGACCCGGGGCGAGCGTGCGGCCAGATAGAGCTGGGCGAGGGCGACAGTGTGGAGCAAACCGTCCCGTCGCTGGTCCAGAAGCTGCTGGGCGCGGCCCCATTGCTCGCGATCGATCGCGTCGAACACGTCGCGATAATATTCCGCATCGCCGCGGCTCAACTGGGACGGCGCCCCTAGCCCTTGCGTATGGGCGACGAAATATTCGCGGCTCGAGGCCTGCTGCGCGCTGGCCGGTGAGGCGATCAGCGCCGCAGCGCCGAGCGTGGCGGCAAAGAGCAGGTGCGATCTCATGGAATCTCTTTTCCCATCCATTTGTGCCAGTTTTCCCAAAGCCCCTTTCGCTGCTGCGGCCGCGCAACCAGCACATCCAGCGAGCGGCCCGGAAGCAGCGGGATCCGGCGTTCGCCAACTTCCAGCATGCTGTCCGCCCCGATCGTCTCGCCCAGCAATTCGACGACCGGACGGCCCAGTGCCAGGATGCGTTCCGGCGCGGCCAGTGTCACCTGGTGGGCCAGCAGCCTTCCCAAACCTTCGCGTTTCAGCGTAGCCCAGTCCGCGAGGGCGCCCATGTGCCGGGGCAGGGCTGAGGCGATCTGGACTTGCCCCGCATCTTCTCCGGCCCTGTCCAGGAAACGTTCGAGCAGTTCGCCCTGTTCGCCGGCCAATAGCCGCTCACTGTCACCCCGTTCCGGCTCCGGCACCAGTACCAGCAGCCAGCCCCCTTCGGTGAAACGCGGCGGGACGCGCAGCTTCGCATCGC
>CAYRCH010000143.1:0-1177 GCA_964422665.1 uncultured Sphingomonadaceae bacterium
CGCCCTTGTGAACTAACCTATGTTCTCTTAATGTTCTGACCTCGCGAGTCGCGAGGGAGAACGAACATGATCGGTTACGTTACGCTGGGCACCAACGATGTGGAGCGCGCCGGGGCATTCTACGATCCGATCGCCGATATCCTCGGAATTGGCCGGATCGCGACAAGCGACAGCATGATCATGTGGGGCGTGCCGGGGCAGGGCGCGATGCTGGCTGCAACCAAGCCTTTCGACAAGCAGGCTGCCACCGCCGGCAACGGCACGATGGTTGGCCTCGTCGCACAGAACCGCGAACAGGTGCACCAGGTTTACGATCATGCCCTGGCCAATGGCGGCAGCGACGAAGGCGCGCCCGGGCCGCGGACCGAACAGTTCTACGGCGCCTATTTCCGCGACCCGGACGGCAACAAGCTGGTCGTCTACGAGTGGAAGGAGGACTGAGACATGACCGCACGCAACCTTGCCGATTTCCCGATTCATCTCGGGCTTGGCGCGACGGCCGTGCCGCAGCCGGAATTCCCGCGCGATGAGCGGGCGATGCAATGGTACGGCGATTATGGCGTGCGCCACGCGGCGGACGGAACCGAAGGCCGCCTCGTCTCCATGTTCACTTTCACCGAAGACTGGGGAATGTGGGAAATGCATCCCAACGGCGCCGAAGTGGTGCTGTGCATTTCGGGCGAAATGGAGCTGGTGCAGGAGCAGGCGGATGGCAGCCATACGGCGACGCGGCTTTCGCCTGGCGAGTATGCCGTCAATCCTCCTGGCACATGGCATACGGCCAATATCGAGGGTGAGGCGACCGGCCTGTTCATTACGGCCGGTATCGGGACCGAACACCGGCCGCGCTGACCTGCAATACAGGCCGCGATAAAGCAAGGCGGCAGCGAAACAGCCCGACTTGCGGGCCGATTAACGCATCGTTCCGGCTGCGACAATTTGTGACACTTTAGATCGGATCCGGCATAAACCCGCGACAGCAAGGGTTTATTGCTCAACTCATGAACTGCGGCGGTGCCGTTGGTGCCCTCCCCCCTTCTACCCGGCGCCCCGCAGTTCTATGATATCCATCTGGAGCAAATACGATGCGCAAACTTACTCTCTCTCTTTCGGCGGCGGCGCTGGTCCTCGGGGCCGGCGCAGTCGCCTATGCCCAGGCGCCCGAACGCGGCGCCCG
>CAYRCH010000143.1:1277-5450 GCA_964422665.1 uncultured Sphingomonadaceae bacterium
CCCAGGCCGAAACCATGGCGACCAAGGCGTTCGAACGCGCCGACGCCAATGGCGATGGCAAGATCGACGCGGCCGACCGCGAAGCGCGGCGCGATGCCCGCTTCGCCCGGCTCGACACCAACAGCGACGGCACGCTGAGCAAGGAAGAATTCTTCACTCAGCACCAGCGCGGTGGCGAGCGGGCCGAGGGCATGCGCTCCGGCAAGCGCGGCGAACGCATGGGCCGCCGCGGGATGCGCGGAATGGGCCATGGCATGGGCATGGCCCGCAATGCCGACGCGGACGGCGACGGTGCCATCACCGAGGCCGAATTCACTGCCGCCATGCTGGCCCGCTTCGACGCCGCGGATGCCGACAATGACGGCACCGTAACCCGCGCCGAGCGCAGCGAAGCCCGCAAGTCCATGCGCGAGCGGATGCGCGCCCAGCGCCAGTCCGGCAATTCCTGAACCAGTACGCGGGGGCGGCATTTTGCAGATGAGTGAAACGGCGCCCCCCTGCGTCCTGTTGGTCGATGACGAGGCCAGCCTTCGGGAGCCCCTGGCGGACTATTTGTCCGGCCAGGGGTTCTCCGTGATCCAGGCGGAAAATGCCGCAATGGCACGCAGCGTTCTCGTTGAAAAAGCACCCGATATCGTCCTGCTCGACATCATGATGCCGGGTGAGGACGGGTTGTCGCTGTGCCGCCACCTGAATGACGCCAAGAACCTGCCGGTGATCCTTCTGACCGCGCGCGGCGAGGCCACCGATCGGATCGTAGGGCTGGAGATCGGCGCCGACGATTATGTGGTGAAGCCGTTCGAGCCGCGTGAACTGGTTGCACGCATCCGCTCGGTGCTGCGGCGCGCGGCCAAGCCGCCGCCCGCCCCCGAGGAAGACGCGCTGTTCGAGTTCGAAAGCTGGACGCTCGATCCGGTCAAGCACCGGTTGATCGATCCCGATGGCACGCTGGTGCCGATTTCTTCGCTGGAATTCCGGCTGCTCAAGGCGTTTCTCGAGCATCCGCGGCAATTGCTGGACCGGGACAAGCTGCTCGACATGGTCCAGGGCCGCGAAGCGCATCTGTTCGACCGCGCGGTCGACAACCAGATCAGCCGCCTGCGCCGCAAGATCGGCGACAATGATCGCGAATCGAAGCTGATCCAGACCGTGTGGGGCGCCGGTTACCGGCTGGCCTGCGACGTGCGCCGAGTGATCCCGCGATGATCGGCAAGTTCACCCTGTGGCCGAAAAGCCTGCTCGGCCAGATGCTCATGGCGGTGGCCATCGCCCTGCTGGTGGGCCAGACCATTTCCGGCGTGCTTGCCTATCGCGCACAGGAACAGTGGCGCGAGATAGGCATGATCAATTCGGCCGCATACCGGCTGGCCGCAGAACCGCGACAAAAGTTTTCCGAATTCAACCCGCGCTATGAACGCGACCGGCCCAATCCCCGCCGCTGGCGGTGGCTGGAACTGCAGCGCGAGGCCGACAAGCCGAATATCTTGCCCGGCGAGGAACGGCAGCCGGAGCGGGAGAAGTTTCTGGCCGAAGTGCTGGCCGACCAGGGCGTGCTGGTGAACCAGCTCACGGTTGTGGAACGCGCGGTGTCGGAAGATCCATTCGTGGTGGCACTGATGCAGGCGTCCCCGCGCCTTGCCAATCGCGAAGACCTGCTCGAACGGCAACTGCTCGTCGCTTCGCTTAAGCGCGAGGGCGAGGAAAACTGGCATGTCGCGCGGATTCCCGTGCCGGGGCGCGAACCCCGCACATTGCGGTCGCTCATCAGCCAAACCCTGATTCTCTATATCTTCCTGGTCGGCGGACTAGCCTTCCTTCTGCGGCGGATTACCCGACCGCTTGCGGTCCTGACGCGGCGCGTCGAGCGCTTCGGCGCCGGAATGCCAGAAGAGCCGCCGCTCGAACCCTCCGGGCCCGAAGATACGCGCAGGCTGATCGAAGCGCATAACGCGATGGAGGCGAGGATCGCGGCTTTGCTCGACGAGAAGGACGTCATGCTCGGTGCCATAGGCCACGATCTCAAGACCCCGCTTGCCGCATTGCGGGTGCGGATCGAGAGCGTGGAGGACGATGCCGAACGGGCAAAGATGGCGGCCACGATCGAAGACACCACCCGCTCGCTGGATGACATCCTTTCGCTGGCGCGGGTCGGCCGCCCCTCCGATCCGCTGGAAAAGACCGACCTTGGCGAGCTGGTCGCTTCGGTGGTCGAGGAGTTTGAGGATATGGGTCAGCCGGTCGAGCTCGGTAGGAGCGAAAAGGTTGCCATGCCGCTGCGCGCCACATGGCTCAGGCGCGGCATTCGCAACCTGATCGAAAATGCCGTGCGGTACGGCCACGGCGCCCAGGTGTCGCTCGTGCGGGAGAACGGCGAAGCGGTGGTGCGCATCGTCGACAGCGGACCGGGGATCCCCGACGATGAACTGGAAGACATGTTCCAGCCCTTCACCCGCGGCGAAGCGTCGCGCAGCCGCGAGACGGGGGGGGCCGGCCTCGGCCTGACCCTGGCGCGCGCCATCGCTGTCCAGCATGGCGGCAGGCTGGTGCTGACCAACCGGCGCGATCCGGACGGCGCAATCGAAGGGCTTGAAGCCGCGTTTCGCCTGCCGCTGGACTAGGCCATCGCCCTATCCGCCGACCGACATCGGCACCAGCATCCCGTTTTCCAGCTGGTACCGGAAATAGAACCACTTTTCCTTTTCCGAGTTCACCTCGTTGCGGAATGCGGTGATCAGCCTCTTGCCGTCGGTCTTGAGGTAGATCGCGCCGTCCACTTCGACATTGGTACGGGCGAGGTCGCGGATCAGGTTCGCGATGTCGAGCGTGCGCTGCTCGGTCTGGGCCTCTATCTGCTTGGCTATCAGATCCTTGAGCCTGATGGCCAGTTCCTCGTCCTCGCGTTCACGGGTGGAACGCTGGAGCTCGGTCGAAAGCAGCACGGGGGAGAAACCCCGCCCCTGCCGGCCCAGCCTGCCCAGCAGGTCCGGGCGCGGATGCACATGACCTTCCTGGTCGCCCGACGAGATCACGAAGGCCGCTGGATGAACTGCTGACAGGAATTCGTCGGTCACATCCGCCGCGCCGTGATGGCAGACCTTCATTACATCGCAGCGGAAAGTCTTGCGTGCCTCGGCCACGAAGATGTCGCGTTCTATGATCGTGGTGGGCCATTTGTGGATGCCGGTATGCTGCATCAGCAGGAACTGCTCGGCCGGCGCGTTCAGATCGCCGCCCAGCAGGACGGAGAAGTCTCCGAAAGCGAGCCGCAGGATCACCGAATGCCCGTTCTTGGTCTTGCCATAGCCGCCGGAGAAGACGCGAAGCTTGTCCCCGTCTCCATCATTCTCGACCCACGGGCCGAGCACTTCGAACGTGTAGCCGCGATTGTCGGACGGCGCGAAGCCCGGCAGCCAGATCTTCCCCGCCTCCTGCTGGCCATGGCTTGTCGAAACCATGGCGTAGTCGTCCACCGCGCCGCGCGCGAGCGCATGGCCGATCATCTGCGGGAAGGAATAATTGCCCGGCGGCTTGGCAAATGCGGCTCGCATGGCAGCGTCATCCACCACCAGTTCGCGCAGGTAGGAGCGCTTCTCGGCTGGTTTTCGGGTCTTGCCACCGACCTTTTCGAACGAACCGCTGACGGCGCGCTCTACCAGGCCGGAATGGTAGAGGTGGCGGAACTTCGCCTTGGTGTCGCGGAAGACCTGGGTGAAGCCGCCATAATGATCCTCGTCCGGATGAGTCACGATTGCGGCGTGGAATTTGAGCTCCGCCTTGTTCTCCAGGATCTTGAACCGGTCGTTGAGGAACTCGGCCATGTGATGCTTCTTGCCGGCGTCGATCACCATGATCCGTTCGGACCCGTCGCGTTCGGGCGTGATCAGCACGCATCCGTCGCCTTGTCCGACATCGACAAAGATGATTTCGAGCGGCCGCGTGTCGGTCGTCAACCCGGTACCGATCTTCAGCCTTTGCGGATCGCTTCCCGATGCGCCCCACAGCACATAGGTCCACTCGCTTGTGGCCGGTTTCGACGGATCGAGCGTGAGATAATCGCCCCACAGCACCTGCCGCACCTTCGTGCCAGAGTGCGTATAAAGGAAGATCGGCTTGTCGTCGGGCGACAGGTTCACGAAGACGTGGGCCATGCGGGAATTCCCTCCCCTGCTTCCC
>CAYRCH010000144.1:0-5423 GCA_964422665.1 uncultured Sphingomonadaceae bacterium
ATAAATGAATGACGGCTGATGCTTCGACTGCCTGTTCTGGCACTCAAACATGGACAGAATCAACCCGCACTTGACTTGCCGGGAGCGTTCGCAGCACCAAGCACGGCAGAAAATATTGCCCGGAGAGACATATGAGAGCCTTCGACCAGATTCTGTTCGCCGCAGCCGTGGCGGCGCTCATGGCGGGAGCGCCGGCGGCGGCGCAGGATTCGCCGGCACCGACCGCACGAGCTGCCGGCTATGCCAAGCTGGTCGCGCTCCCGGACTGGAGCGGCGTCTGGCAGCCGGACTGGTCGAGCCTGTTTGGCGGCAATGGGCGTCTGCCGCCGGCCCCCCCAAAGCTGACCCCTGAGGCGCAGGCCAAGGTCGATGCCTTCAACCGGCGCCAGCAGGAAGAAGGGGTGGACCAGAGCGCACAGATCAGCTGCCTGCCACCCGGCGTGCCCAACATCATGCGCCAGCCCTATCCGGTGGAATTCATCTATTCGCCGGGCCGCGTGACCATTTTTGCCGAAACATACAGCCAGGCACGGCGCATCTATACGGATGGGAGAGCGCTTCCCGACGATCCCGATCCGCTGTTCAACGGCAATTCCGTGGGACACTGGGAAGGAGATACGCTGGTGGTCCGGACCAACGGGCTTCACCCGCTGACCAACATGTTGCCCGGCCTGCCCCACACCGAAACGTCGACCGTGACCGAGCGGATCTGGCTCGAGAGCCCCGAGCGGATGATGATTGAGACCACGATCGCCGATCCGGCAAGCTTCATCGAACCGCATGTCACGCGCCAGGCCTATATCCGGCACCGCGACTGGCAGATTCGCGAATATGTCTGCGAGGAGAACAATCGCCTGACGGCCGATGAAGGCGGGGCCAATGTCGATCTGGGTCTCGACGATGAGGACGATCCGTTCGGACCGCCCCCGTCGGGAGGTGAATAGCGAGCAGGAGTGCGCCGATGGAGGCGCTAACCAATTTGCAAGCCGTGACCCGCTAGTATTCGCGGGTCATGAATGCACCCTTCGCCCCGCACGCCTCGCTCGCAGCTCAGCAGCGGATAGCCGAGCCGCGCCGCAGCGCCGCAGACGCATCCGCAACGCGCTGGGCTGCGATCCATGACGCCGCCGAAGCCGTATGCGCCATCGCCGGCCGGCCATTGGCGACACCCGGCGCGCCAGCGTGGGGAATGCCCTCATTGCTCGCGGCAGCGGAGGAAGACCGGCGCGAGCAGGCAGAGAAGGCGATCGCCGACATTGCTGCGATGATGGAAGCCGGGCTCGCAGCCTTGCTCACAGTTAATGCGCGCGGCGCCGATCCCAGGCCGGCTGCAGAAGCGCTGTGGCAGGAATTTTCCCGGGCCCGGGACGGCGTGATCGTGCTCCTTTCCGCCACCAATGATGCCGGCCCCACCCGAAACTCCTGACACATCTGGAAAAATCGCTCAGCTTCTGCCACGGTGACGCCACGGCCGAAAATGGCGCGGTGGCGTCGTTTCGGGGCCATGATACGGGTCTGAAATCGGCGGCATTGGGTTAACGGCGTCGTTCCTTCGTTTGCATTTCGGCAAGAAAGTCGCTGTAGGAAGGGTCAGGGTAAACTCAGGGTGAACTCGAGTGATCGAGATCGAAGTACAAAACGAAACGCATCAAACTCAGCAAATGCTGAAATTTGTGGTCGTGCCCCGCATCGGGGAGGGGATTCGCCTGCTTGAGCCGGACGGGCAGTGGGCGTCGTACGACGTGCTCGATGTCTGGCACCAGAAGGCCGAATATGGCGACGTATGGACGCCCTACGTGCACGTGCGGCTGACCCCGCCGGCGGACGATACCGGTCACGTGCTGCGTCCGCAGGTCGATGCCATTGCCACGCTGCCAATGCATGAAATGGCCCGCGCCCGCGAAGCCGGCGAATAACACACTCGCGATCGGTAGCTTCTGCCCGCAGGCAGCTACAGCTTGACGAAGTTCGTGTTCTGTTCCAGCAGAGGGCATGGCTGAAATCCGCTTGCCTGCTGCCGCTCCGACGCAAACGCTCCATCGGCGATCGAGGGAGGTCGCACGCGGAATCTGCCGCCTGTTCGCGCGCAACGACATCTGGTGCATCGAGGAAATGGCCCTGCGCAACGGGCGCCGTGCCGACTTGATGGGAATCGATGCCAAGGGCCGGATCGTCATTGTCGAGATCAAGACTGCGCGCGGCGACTTGCTGGGCGACGGGAAATGGCCCGACTATCTCGATTTCTGCGATCGCTTCTTCTGGGGATTGCCGCCCGAACTGGATCGCGCCTGTCTCGAACTGTCCGATTTCCGGCCCGACTGCTGCGGCGTGATCGTGGCAGATGCCTATGATGCGGAAATCGTACGCCCCGCACCTACGCATCCGCTTGCCGCCGCCCGCCGGAAGGTCGAGGTGGAGCGGCTGGCACGGGCGGCCTTGCGGCGACAGCTCGGCTTCATCGACCCCGACTTCGTCTGTCCCTGATCCGACGCTGTCAAATCGGCTCCGGCCTTGCTAGGCGGGGCGGATGATCGGTGCGATTGCCCTTTCCGCACTTGCCATGACCGCGATTGTCGCTGCCCGCTACCTGTTATCGAGCGGCGCCTTCGCAATCGCTACGGCACGGGTGCGTCCCGGTCTCTACCGCAGCCTCGGGCCGCAAATCCGCCGGGAGATCGGCTGGTCGCTTGCGTCGGCCGCGATTTACGGCATCCCGGCCGGTATCGTTGCCTGGGGCTGGGCCGAGCACGGGTGGACGCTGATCTACACGGACTGGAGCGCCTATCCGCTATGGTACGCACCCCTATCGCTGCTGCTGTACCTCTTTGCCCACGATAGCTGGTTCTATTGGACCCATCGGCTGTTGCACCGGCCCCGCTGGTTTCGCGTCGCCCATGCCGTGCATCATGCTAGCCGCCCGCCCACGGCCTGGGCGGCGATGAGCTTCCATCCGGTCGAAGCGCTGACAGGCGCGGTGGTCATCCCGGCACTGGTATTCCTCATCCCGATCCACGTCGCGATGCTCCTGGCCGTGCTGACGATCATGACTGTCATGGGCGTCACCAACCACATGGGATGGGAGCTGTTCCCCCGGCGCCTCGTTCATTCAAAATTGGGGGGCTGGCTGATAACGGCGAGCCACCACCAGAAGCATCACGAGCAATATCAATGCAATTACGGACTCTATTTCCGCTTTTGGGATCGCCTGTGCGGAACCGACCGCGGCCTTTCGCGGCCTTGATCGCGGGGGCGCTGATGGCGGTGCCGGCGATCGGCGCGCCGGCCCAGCAACCGCAAGGCGCAGCGGGCGTTTCCGTGAGCATACAGGTCACCGAGCTTCGCAATACCAAGGGCGTGGTGCGCGCGTGCATGTCGCCCGATCCCAAGAAATTCCCCCGCTGCCAGGGGGACCCGTCCGCCTACCGCACGGTGGTAAAGGCCGATGAAGCTGGCGCGATTCGCTTCACGGGCGTGACGCCTGGCCGCTACGCGATTGCCTTGCTTCATGACGAGAACGACAACGGCAAGGCCGACCGGGCGCTCGGCATGATGCCGAAGGAAGGCTACGGCTTCTCCCGCGACGCGAAGGTTCGCATGGGTCCGCCCAAATTCGAGGAAGCGGCCATCGAAATCGGCTCATCCTCCGTCAGCCAGTCGATCCGCATGCGCTATATGCTTTGATATGACCAAGCTTGCCGCGGCGCCCACGGAATCCTAGGCGCCGGGCGTGAGCGAGAATAGCAGCGAGTTCGGAAGCCCGGCGGCACGCATTGCCCCCGATTCCGCGTTGGCGCCGTTCCGCTGGCCGGTGTTTCGCAACATCTGGTTCGCCAATCTGGCGTCGGCCATGGGCAGCATGATCCAGATGATCGCGGCCGCATGGCTGATGACTGAGCTAACCGATTCGCACCTGTTGGTGGCCATGGTGCAGGCGTCGGTCACCATTCCCGTGCTGACCTTCGGCATTTTCGCCGGAGTCATTGCGGACAATTACGACCGCCGCAAAGTGATGCTCACGGCCAATGTCGGGATGCTGCTCTTTGCTGCAATGCTCACCGCGCTGGCAGTGGCTGACGCAATCCAACCCTACAGCCTGCTTGCGCTGACCCTGATCATCGGCGGCGGTTTCGCGCTGAACGGCCCGGCCTGGCAAGCCTCGGTGCGGCTGATGGTGCCTCCGCCCGACCTCCCCCAGGCGATTTCTCTGAATACGATCGCCTACAACCTCGCCCGCAGTCTCGGGCCGGCGATCGGCGGCGTGATCCTGGCGGCCTGGGGCCCGGAATATGCCTTCGGCGTCAATGCCCTGTCCTACGCGGTGATGGTCGCCGTGCTGATACGCTGGAATGCCCGCCCTACCGGCCGGCCGGATAAGCACCGCCTGTTTCCGGCCATCGGCAAGGCGGTTTCCTATGTCGCTGCCAGCAGTGCGCTGCGGCGCGTGCTGATGCGCAGCCTGGCATTCGGGTTCGGATCGATCAGCTTCCAGGCGCTATTGCCGCTGGTTGCAAGGGAGCAGCTGCGCGGAAGCGAAACGACGTTCGGCATGCTGTTCGGCGCATTCGGTGTGGGGTCGGTGGTGATTGCCATATGGGTGGCGCGTGCGCGCCGGCGCTACGGGCCGGAGGCAATCGTAACGGCAGCCATGGCCGTTTCGGCAATGGCCATCGTCACTCTCGCCTATGCCCCGAATGTCCCGCTCGCGATGATCAGTTGCTTCGCGGCCGGATGCGGCCATGTGGCCACTCTCACCAGCCTGAATGTCTCCATGCAATTGCGTTCGCCGGACGAGATCCTTGGCCGCTGTCTGTCGATTTTCCAGGCGACGATTTTCGGGGGCATGGCGCTGGGCGCAGGCGCATGGGGCGTGATTTCCGATGTTGCAGGGCTCGTGACCGCCCTGACCTGGTCAGGCCTGTTCCTGATTGCGACTTTGATCGTGCTGCGGGCCTTCGCCCCGATGCCAAAGATCGGCGAAGGCATCCCGCCGGCAGTCTGACGCGGTGACGCCAACGGGCGGCAGATTGACGGCAAGCCGGTATCATGCCGGATTTTTCGGAAATTCAGCGGCTTTTCCGCGAAATCGCGCGGCCATTTAACGGGATGTTTACCATGCGGCGCGAAAAGTCCGCCAATAGCCAATTGGGGAACACTTCCGGCATGGATACGCTGAGGGGAAAATTCGCGGATGGGGCCGATCCGGCTGACGACCGGGCCTTTGACGCGGATGACGAGGATCTCGGGCTCGATCGCCCGGCCAGCCCCGTCGGCGACGATGAGCGCCGGATGCAGGTGCGCGCCTATAATCACTGGGCAAGCCTGATCCAGGATCGCAACTTTCCCTCGATCGACGATCTCGATCCGGATTCGCTGCCCGATTTCGGCCCCTGCTCTGTCCTCCTCGATTTTTCATACGGCACGGA
>CAYRCH010000145.1:0-5397 GCA_964422665.1 uncultured Sphingomonadaceae bacterium
GGTCGAAGCGGCCCGGGCGCAGCAGCGCCGGGTCCAGCACGTCCGGACGGTTGGTCGCGGCGATGATGATGATGCCCTCGTTGGCCTCGAAGCCGTCCATCTCCACGAGGAGCTGGTTCAAGGTCTGCTCGCGCTCATCGTTCGAGTTGCCGAGGCCGTGGCCACGGTGGCGGCCGACGGCGTCGATTTCGTCGATGAAGACGATGCACGGGGCGTTCTTCTTCGCCTGCTCGAACATGTCGCGCACACGGCTGGCGCCGACGCCGACGAACATCTCGACGAAGTCGGAGCCGGAAATGGTGAAGAAGGGCACGCCCGCCTCACCCGCGATCGCGCGGGCGAGCAGCGTCTTGCCGGTGCCGGGCGAGCCGACCAGCAGCGCGCCCTTGGGAATCTGCCCGCCGAGCTTGGAGAAACGCTGCGGATCGCGCAGGAATTCGACGATTTCCTGCAGTTCCTCGCGCGCCTCGTCGATGCCGGCGACATCGTCGAACGTCACCCTTCCCTGCTTCTCGGTCAGCAGCTTGGCCTTGGACTTGCCGAAGCCCATCGCGCCGCCGGCGCCGCCGCCTTTCTGCACCTGGCGCAGCGCGAAGAACGCGACGCCGAGGATCAGCAGGAAGGGCAGCGACTGGATCAGGATGTAGAGCAGCACATTCGGCTGCTCGGCCTCGACGCCCGAGAAACGGACATCGTTTTCCTCCAGCAGCGCGGTCAGGCTGGTATCGCCCCCAACCGGCACGGTGGAGAAAGCCTCGTCATTCTTGAGCGTGCCAGTGATCCGGTCGGGCGCGATCTGCACTTCGCTCACCGAGCCTTCGATCACCTTTTCGCGGAAATCGGAATATTTGATCTGCGTCGCGGGCGCGGTAGCGCTGCCGCCGAACATCGAGACGACGACCAGCAGGGCAAGGAATATCCCGCCCCACACCATCAGGCTCTTCAGCCAGGGATTCGGCGTATTTTCCGGCTCGCGATCGTCGTTCATTGCGGGTTCCTGTGCGTTGTCCTGCCAATGTAGGTGCACGCAGGTGAATGGCAAGATAATGAGCCCGCTGCGCGAAAGGGTGGCGGCTCCCGATTGAGGGGGGCCGGGAGCCGCCATGAAGGATCGGGGATCAGAATGTCTGGCTGACGCCCAATGACAAACGCCAGTCGCGCGGCAACTGGATCCCGTTCACATCCTGGTAGATAGGTATCCCGAGCTCCGCCGACAATTGCGGTGCCCGGCCGCCGAGCGGAAGCAGCCAGTTGAAGCCCAACGCCGCCGACACGGTCTCGCCGCCGTAATTGGCCTGGATATCGGGCGGCGAGGAGTGCTTGTGCGGCCCGTTATAGTGGCCTTCGATCGCCCCCTCATTCTCATATTCCAGCCGGGCGACAGCGCCGAGATTGCCGGTGAAGAGATAGCTGAGCCAGCCGGTAACGCGGGCCTTGTCGCCGAAGGCGAAACCCGAATCGTTGGCATCCGAAGTCCGCCAGCGATAGCTCGCCTGCGCGCCCCAACCGGCCGCGCTGGCGCCGCCGCCGAAACGGCCGCCCAGCGTGAGCGAAGGCTCGATGTCCCAGGTGCCGCTGCCCGGCTGCATGCCGTAGTGCACGAAAGTGCCGTCATCGTTCTTGAGATCGACCGCGCCGGTCGGCACCCAGATGCCCAGCGTCGCGTGAGCGTTGAAGCCGGGATTGCGCGCGAGGCGATAGGAAGCGGAGATCAGCGTGTCGCCGAAACCTTCGGCCCCATGCGCATGGACCTCGCCGAAACCCAGCGAATGGCCGGCATGACCGCCGCCCATGCCGGGCATGTCGCCCATGCCGGGCATGCCGGACATCGGGTCGATGCCGACCATCTCCATCCGGTGCCACATGTAATGCGGCATCACCATCAGGGTGATGTTGTCGGTCGGCGCATACATCAGGTCGAGCATCAGCATGTCCATTTCCATGCTGAGCGCGCGCACCGTGTATCCGGCCGCGAGCACTTCGGCGTCGCTCAGCTCGTCGGTGCCGCTGCGATTGGCGCCGCTGTAGCGGTGCCGCTCGAAGCGAACACCGATCATGGCTTCGCCGCCTTCATGCATGTGGTCGTTCATCAGCCCGGCCGAGGGGTGCATCAGCGGGCTTTCGACGGTGATTTCGTTCGTGGTTTCGGTTTCGTCCTGGGCCAGCGCGGGCTGCGCGGCGAGGGGAACGAGCAGCGCCAGCGCGCTGCCCGGAATGCGGATATTCATCATAATTGTCCTAACTGGAAAAACGTCATGCGCCCGCGAGGGCGCGGCTCCCGGTCAGGCGGAAGGCGGTCCCGTCGAGGGCGGCAGGCCGGTCGAGGAAAGCTGCGCCAGCGCGTCCATCGCCGCCGGCTCGAAATCGGTGAAGGGCGCTGCGCTCTCGCTCAAGACGGGAAGCGAAGGAATGTCGGCCGCGCCGGCACCGGCGAAGTCGCAGCGCTTGTCTTCGCCCGATTGATCCTCCCCGACAGCATCCAGGACCAGATCGCCGGTGCGCGGATCGATCCGCATCACCCGCTCCTGCCCCCCATCGAGCTCCGAACAGATGTGGATGGCGATCGACCCGTCCTCGGCCTGCGCGGGCATGAAGCCCGGCGGGGTCAGCAGGGCCGCCGCAAGCGCCAGCAGTGCAAAGATCGATCCGAGACGGCTCACGGGCGCGCCCATGCTCCGCGGCCGGAAATTTGGCAAGCGCCTTCAGGCACTGCGCCGCGGCTCACCATTACGGCTGACATGGATGTCGCAGATCAGCCCGCCGCGTAGCGAATAGACCACGCGTACCGGCACTTCGACCCACTCGCCCTGCCGCAATGGCCCGACGACGAAATCCGGGGCATCGCGGACCGCAGTGAAGCGGCTGATCGCATCGACCGCGATTCGCTCGTCGCTGGCGTCGAAATGCTCCACGATCACGGTCTCGCGCACGGATTCGAACATCGGGCGATAGAAATCGACGATCCCCTGCTTTCCGACCACATCGCCTGCCGAGCTCGTCAGGTGAAGCACCACATCATCGGTATAAAACTGCGGGAAACGGTCGAATTCCGCGGCCGAAAAGGCCGCTGCATAGGCATGATAGGCAGCAATCTGGCTGGGATGCGCCCCCAGCCGCGGCAACTGGCTGACCCCGCGCCCGGGCGGCCAGGTCATGCTCTTGAGGAGTCTGATCTTCCCCTCATCGTCGAGCGCATATGTGACGAAGAACTTGACCGTGATCAGGTCCCCCGGCCGCACCGCGCCGAATATGAAATCGTCGCGGACCTTGCTGGCATGGAAATCCATGTCGACTTCGGCGAACAGAAAACCATCATCGCTCAGCACATGTTGCGGCCGCATGACTTCGCGCACGCCGTCATGCGCCGCCTTGAGGAAAGCAAGCAGTTCGCCCTTGCCGCGCCGCTCGCCATTGGAGCTCGCCATCACGCAATCCTCGGCGAAGAAGCGTTCGACGAGCGCCTCGTCGTCGCCGGTATTGAAGAGGGCCTCGTAGGCCTCGTAGTCGAGAGTCATGCCGGCACTATGGCGCGCATCGCCACGGCAGGGAAGCGCCGCCCATTCTCAATCCGGGTCGGCATCGGGCTGCTTGTCCGGATGGGCTGCGGCCACCGGCGGTTCGGCCGCCGCATTGGCTCCGGCCGCGACCAGCCGGGGGAACTCCGAAATATCGACACCGAAGCGTTCCGCCGAGTAGATCTGCGGCACGAGGTGGCAATCGGCCATGGTCAGTGAATCCCCGAATGCAAAGCGCCCGCCATGGCGAGCGATCATTTCCTCGAGTGCCGAAAAACCCTCGCGGATCCAGTGCGCGATCCACGCATTCACGCCGTCGCTATCGGCCCCGAACTGCCCGCGCAGGCGGTTCAGCACGCGCAGATTGTGGAGCGGGTGGATCTCGCAGGCGACCGCCATCGCCATCGCCCGCACGATCGCGCGGTCTTGCGGCGCCCGCGGCAGCAGCGGCGGCTGCGGATGGGCCTCCTCCAGCCATTCGATGATGGCGGAGGACTGCGTCAGCACCGCCCCGCTTGTTTCCAGCGCCGGCACGAGCTGCTGCGGATTGAGCGTTCGGAAAGTCTTCCCGCGCTGGCCGCCCGCGCGCAGGTCCACCCCCTGCTGGCGGTAATCCACGCCCTTGATGTTGAGCGCGATCCGCGTGCGGTAGGAAGTGCCCGAGCGCCAGTATCCGTGG
This sequence comes from uncultured Sphingomonadaceae bacterium, assembly GCA_964422665.1. Taxonomy (GTDB): domain Bacteria; phylum Pseudomonadota; class Alphaproteobacteria; order Sphingomonadales; family Sphingomonadaceae; genus DASWIR01. The sequence continues at coordinate 4,195 of CAYRCH010000145.1, forward strand.
AGCACCAATTCGTCCGTCATTGCGCGCGCCTCTCCAGAGTCGTTTCACTTGAAACCATATTGCCCCCGGTCTATCCTGCTCTCCGACCCAATGGAACTCTGCGCGCGGCCCCGCAAGCCGCGACTGGAAGCGAAAGACCTCCACCTATGCCCGATCTGTTCGAAAACCCGGTCGGCCTCGACGGCTTCGAATTCGTCGAGTTCACGGCGCCTGCCAAGGGCCTGCTGGAGCCCGTCTTCGAAAGCATGGGCTTCACCCGCATCGCCCGCCATCGCCGCAAGGATGTGGAGCTGTGGCGCCAGGGCGGGATCAACCTCATTACCAATTACGAACCGCACAGCCAGGCGGAGCATTTCGCGCGCGAGCATGGCCCGTCGGCCTGCGGAATGGCTTTCCGGGTCAGGGACGCCGCGAAGGCCTATGAGGAAGTCCTGGCCCGCGGCGCCGAACCCTTCGAAGCCAATACCGGGATGATGGAACTGCGCCTGCCCGCGATCCGCGGCATAGGCGGCGCGCCGATCTACCTCGTCGACCGCTACGCCACCCCGGAGCATCCGCAAGCGATCTCGATCTACGATATCGACTTCGAATATGTGGGGCAGGACGGCGAGTTTCCCGAAGGCGCGGGCTTCAAGGCGATCGACCACCTCACTCACAATGTCTATTCGGGCCGCATGGCTCACTGGGCCGAATTCTACGAGCGCATCTTCAATTTCCGCGAGATCCGCTATTTCGACATCAAGGGCGAATATACCGGCCTTACCAGCCGCGCGATGACCGCTCCCGACGGCAAGATCCGCATCCCTCTCAACGAGGAAGGCCCGGGCGGCGGCGGACAGATCGAGGAATATCTGCGCGAATATAATGGCGAGGGGATCCAGCATATCGCGCTGATCAGCGACGATTTGCTGGCGAGCTGGGACAAGCTCGAGAAGCTGGGCGTGCCTTTCATGACGCCTCCTCCCGAAACCTATTACGAAATGCTGGACGAGCGGCTTCCGGGGCACGGGGAGCCGGTGGAGGAGCTGAAGAAGCGCGGCATATTGCTGGATGGTTCGACGGAGGATGGCGATCCCAGGCTGCTGCTGCAGATATTCGCGCAGCCCCGGATCGGCCCGGTGTTCTTCGAATTCATCCAGCGCAAGAAAGACGAAGGCTTCGGCGAGGGGAACTTCAAGGCCCTGTTCGAGTCGATCGAACGCG
>CAYRCH010000146.1:0-2620 GCA_964422665.1 uncultured Sphingomonadaceae bacterium
AAACTGGTTTCACCGGAAAAATTTTTTCACGGATTCATTTTGACTCTTGCACCGCTCGCAAGCCCAGCTTGGTCCACGCGTCGCGGCGTATGGCGGGGCTAATACACCGGTGCAAAAGCCGCCCGCCGGCTGTTAATCCGGGATTTACCCTCTTGCGCCCGATTCCCGGCTACAGCACTATCAGTTGTGGCTGACTTGCTGGAGTGACCCACAAGACCTAGATTCGAGGGCATGACCGCGCCGAGCCGCGGGGGCCCGGAATCGCGCTCTTGCAGGCACCGAAGGCGCGGCAGCTGTGGGCAGAAAGGGGATAAGTTTTTCCCTTTCGTGCCCGACGAAAGGGTAGGAAGTGGATCGCCTGCCCGATTCGAACAATTGCGGAACATCGGGCAGTGCCCGGGTTTCATGGGCAGGGACGAAAAGGGGCTCGGGACGATATGGAATTTCGCAGTGCGGACGGAACGGCAATGGGTCTCGAAGAACTCGAAAACGGTGCGGTGGAATCAGCTGCGAAGAAGGGCAAGGACAGTCAGGCGGTGAGCATGGACAAGGCAGACAAGGGCAGCGACGCGCTGGTGGCGCAGGCTGCGGCGGATGCCATGGCCGGGGCGGTGAAGGCCGCGGCCAGCGCGCCGGCCGATTCCAAGACCGTCAATCCGCGCCGCTTTACGATCGAACAGGATGACAGCCGCGACGCGCTGCTGACCGAATTCGGCAAGGAAACACTGACCGACCGCTATCTCCTGCCGGGCGAAAACTACCAGGATCTCTTCGCGCGCGTGGCCGATTGCTATGCCGACGACGAAGAGCATGCGCAGCGGCTCTACGACTATATCTCCAAACTGTGGTTCATGCCCGCGACCCCTGTGCTCTCGAATGGCGGCACCAATCGCGGCCTCCCGATCAGCTGCTATCTCAACTCGGTCAGCGACAGCCTCGAAGGCATTGTCGGGACCTGGAACGAGAATGTCTGGCTCGCCAGCCGCGGCGGCGGGATCGGCACCTATTGGGGCAATGTGCGCGGGATCGGCGAGCCCGTCGGCCTCAATGGCAAGACCAGCGGCATCATCCCCTTCGTGCGGGTGATGGACAGTTTGACGCTGGCGATCAGCCAGGGTTCGCTGCGGCGCGGCTCGGCTGCCTGCTACCTCGACATCTCGCATCCGGAGATCGAGGAGTTCCTCGAGATCCGCAAACCTTCGGGCGACTTCAATCGCAAGGCGCTGAACCTGCATCACGGCGTACTCGTCTCCGATGCGTTCATGGAAGCCGTGCGCGCAGGGTCCGAATGGAACCTCCTGTCGCCCAAGGATGGTTCGGTTCGCGCCACCGTCGATGCACGCTCCCTGTTCCAGAAGCTGGTCGAAACCCGCCTCGCCACGGGCGAGCCCTATATCGTCTTCTCCGACACAGTGAACCGGATGATGCCCAAGCATCACCGCGAGCTGGGCCTCAAGGTCTCGACCTCGAACCTGTGCAGCGAGATTACCCTGCCGACCGGCATTGACCATCTCGGCAATGACCGCACGGCGGTATGCTGTCTTTCCTCGCTGAACCTCGAGACGTGGGACGAATGGAACCAGGACAAGCAGTTCATCGAGGATGTGATGCGCTTCCTCGACAACGTCCTGCAGGATTACATCGACCGCGCGCCGGACGAGATGGCCCGCGCCAAATATTCCGCCAGCCGCGAACGCAGCGTCGGCCTGGGCGTGATGGGTTTCCATTCTTTCCTGCAGCTGAAGAACATCGGCATGGAAACCGCCATGGCCAAGGCATGGAACCTCAAGATGTTCAAGCACATCAACGCCAAGGCCAACGAGGCCTCGATGATGCTGGCCAAGGAACGCGGGCCCTGCCCCGATGCCGAGGAAATGGGCGCGATGGAGCGCTTTTCCTGCAAGATGGCGATCGCGCCGACTGCCTCGATCTCCATTATCTGCGGCGGTACCTCGGCCTGCATCGAGCCGATCCCGGCCAATATCTACACGCACAAGACGCTGTCGGGCAGCTTCATCGTCAAGAACCCGTATCTGGAAAAGCTGCTCGACACGAAGAGCAAGAACTCGACCAATGTGTGGAATTCGATCCTCGAAAAGGGCGGTTCGGTCCAGCATCTCGATTTCCTGACGCCGGAAGAAAAGGCGGTGTTCAAGACCAGCTTCGAGATCGACCAGCGCTGGTTGCTCGAATTCGCGGCCGACCGGGCGCCCTTCATCGACCAGGCGCAGAGCCTCAACCTGTTCATCCCGGCGGATGTCGACAAATGGGACCTGGCGATGCTGCACTTCCAGGCATGGGAGAAGGGCATCAAGTCGCTCTATTACCTGCGGTCGAAGAGCGTGCAGCGCGCGGGCTTCGCCGGCGGAGTGGAAGCCGACAACACGCCCGATGCGGCGAAGTTCGAACTCAGCGCCGGCGGCGAGCAGACCGATTACGAGGAGTGCCTGAGCTGTCAGTAGCGAAGCAGGCCGCGCGGAACTTAGTGCCGGGCCTGTCCGTTTGAATTCACCGGAAGGGAAGGGTGACGCCGATGCAATGCAAAGGAGTATCCCGCAATGCCTCTCTGGGTTCCGCAAGTCCTGCTCGCACTGACCATCGTGGCAACGGCGGCGACGGG
>CAYRCH010000146.1:2720-5338 GCA_964422665.1 uncultured Sphingomonadaceae bacterium
GTCCAGTGATTGGCCTGCTCGAGGTCGCTTTGCTCGGCCGGGGTCAGGTTGAACGCATATTGCGCCTGCCATTCCCCGTGAGTCGCCGCCCGGCCGTCGGTGGCCGCATGCTGACCTGCCCGTTCGAGCAGCCATTCGCCCGGCACCGTTCCGGCCGCGCCGATCGGCCGCAAACGGTGCCGCGCCCCGTCTCCGGTCTCGGCCTCGCTGCCATCCGCGAGGCGCAGGGGCGGGACATAGGACCCGCCGAAACCGGCATCGGCAATCCAGCGCTCCCCGCCGATTTCCAGCATCAGCAGCGTGTGCGTGCGCGGCGGGACTTCGCCGGCCGCGGGGCCGAGCAGCACCCGCGCGAGCAGCGGCCGGGAGGGCAGGCCGAGCTCCGCCAGCATGTCGGCAAACAGCCGGTTCTGCTCGAAACAATAGCCGCCGCGCCGGCGCGTCACGAGCTTGCCGAACACCGCATCGCTGCCGATAGCGACGCCGCGGCCAAGCATGATGTCGAGATTCTCGAAGGTGATCGCCTGGCGGTGCGCCTGCTGCAGCTGCGCCAGCCCCTCCGGCGTGGCGGGAGGCGGAGCGGAAAGCCCGATCCGCGCAAGATATGCCGCCAAACGCTCGCTCTTCATGAGGCCGGGCACTGCACGGCTGCGAGGCGGGCCGCAACCGGAAAAGCCCCGCTAGGCCCGCGATTGTGCTAGGCGGGCGCGACAGCAATAGGGGAGGAGCCGCATGGGTTTCACACGTTTCGTCGCCTTGGCCGCCTGCGTTTCGCCGCTTCTGGCGGCCTGTTCGATCCAGTCCGAAAAGGACCCCTTCGCGGGTCGCTGGGTCGACTTAACCCATACACTCGGACCGGAATCCGTGTTCTGGCCGACAGCTGCGCCCTATCGCCACGAAGAGGTGATGCACGGCCACACGGCAGGGGGCTGGTTCTACAGTTCCTACAACATCCATCTCTCCGAACATGGCGGCACGCATCTCGATGCGCCGATCCATTTTGCGGAAGGGCGGCAGACGGCCGACCAGATCCCGCTCGAACGGCTGATTGGCCCGGCGGCGGTGATCGATGTCAGCGAAAAGGCGCTGGCGGACCGCGACTACCGGATGACGGTCGAGGATTTGCTGCTGTGGGAGGAGGAGCATGGCGAGCTCCCGCAGGGTGCGATCGTGCTGTTCCGCACGGGCTACGACCGTTACTGGCCCGATGCCACCGCCTATCTCGGCACCGCGCTGCGCGGCGAGCCGGGCGTGGCCGCGCTCCGTTTCCCGGGCATCTCGGAAGCGCTGGCGCGGTTCCTGACGGAAGAGCGGGAGATCGCCGCGGTCGGCCTCGACACGGCGAGCCTCGACTATGGACAGTCGCAGGATTTCATCGCCCACCGCATATTGCTGGACCGGAACATTCCCGGCTTCGAGAATGTCGCCAACCTCGGCGAGCTCCCGCCCACCGGCGCGCGCGTCATCGCCCTGCCCGCCAAGATCGGCGGCGGCAGCGGCGGTCCGCTCAGGATCGTGGCGCTGGTGCCGGAAAACTGACAGCGGCCCGGATGGTCGAAACCCCGACTCGCTTGGGACGAGCCGGGGCCACGTACCCGCCGGAAGGGCGGCGGGCCCGCTGTTTCTAACGCGTCAAGGCGCCGGGCGGACTTACGCCCTCGTTCGACCGCGCTGATGCGCAAATGCCGGGAATCGGATAGCTCCATGTCAGGGTGAGGGCTTGATTGCAACGGATACCAAACCCTGCCGTTCCTCGGTTCGTCGCAAATGCTCGTTGCAGAAATGTGAAAAGCGTCCGTCCCGGGGGGCGGGGCGGACGCTTCACCGCGAGGCTGTGCGCCGGTCGCGTGGAGGCTGAAAGGTTGGAGCGTCTCGCGCTCGCCTGCCTCCGTAAGGGCGAAGAGCACCGCCCCACTCCCATTTACCGGGGGCCGCGGTCTTCGTCCGTCTCCCTTTCGGAGAGGGAGACTGTTCCTGTCTCGCCGGCTTACCGCGCCTGACCGCGCTGCTTGCCCAGCTGGCCGGGGGCTGCGCGTTCGCCGCGCGCGCCCTCGCCTTCATCCATATGCGGACCGCCCGTGCCGTCGGGCGCGCCCCAGTCGGGCGCGGGATCGGCATCGGACACCAGCTTGCGAAGCTGGATGCCCGCCTGCTGCTGCTGAAGATGCATTTTCCATCCGCCCATTCGATTGCTCCCGGGCCGAGGGCCGGCCCTTGCAAACTGTTGGCGAGACAGGCGGGGGAGGGGGGACACGCCGCGCTGCCTCGCTCACCCCATCAAGGCGCGGGCAGGCGGAAGGTTCCCGGATGCCGCGACGAATCGGGCGAAGCCTGCGGGCAAGTGGCCAAACGGCGCTTATCCAGAGCAACTTTTCCCGCACTTGTCCCGCTTTGCCGATTCACATTTGCGGCCAAACATGCCTATATTGGTGGTCGGCCAGAATTCCACGGAGACACAACATGTCGTTGCTCGAAGCCCGCAAGACCTACAAGCCCTTCGAATACCCGTGGGCCTACGACTTCTGGAAGCGGCAGCAGCAGGTCCACTGGCTGCCCGAGGAAGTGCCGCTGGGCGAGGATTGCCGCGACTGGGCGCAGAAACTTTCCGATCATGAGCG
>CAYRCH010000147.1:0-5286 GCA_964422665.1 uncultured Sphingomonadaceae bacterium
TCGATGTACTTCTTGGCGTTGTCCCACGCGCCGCCGCCGGCGGTCATGGAAATCGCGACGAACAGCCCGCCGACGATCACGCCGAGAAGCAGCGCGCCGACAGCCGCGAACGCATTTTCCTGGCCTGCGATCATGAGGATCACGAAGTAGACCACGATCGGCGCGAGCACCGGCAGCATCGAAGGAACGACCATTTCCTTGATCGCCGCCTTGGTCACAAGGTCGACGGTCCGGGCATAGTTTGGACGGCTGGTGCCGGCCATGATGCCCGGATCGTTCTTGAACTGCTCCCGCACGTCGACGACGACATCGCCCGCAGCCCGGCCGACGGCAGTCATGCCCATCGCGCCGAACAGGTAGGGAAGCAATGCGCCAAGGAAGAGCCCGACGATGACGTAGGGGTTCTCGAGGCTGAAATCGACCTGGGCGTCAGGGAAGAAGATGCCGAGGTCGGTAGTGTAGGCGCCGAACAGCACCAGCGCGCCGAGCCCGGCCGAACCGATCGCGTAGCCCTTGGTCACCGCCTTAGTGGTGTTTCCAACCGCGTCGAGCAGATCGGTCTTTTCGCGCACACTGTCATCGAGGCCCGCCATTTCGGCGATGCCGCCCGCGTTGTCGGTGACCGGGCCGTAGGCGTCGAGCGCCACGACCATTCCGGCCAGCGCCAGCATCGCAGTCGCTGCGTAGGCGATGCCGATCAGGCCGGCGAGCGAGTAGGCGATGATGATGCCGGCGACGATCACCAGCGTCGGCAGCGCGGTCGATTCAAGGCTGATCGCCAGACCCTGGATCACGTTGGTGCCGTGACCCGTTTCGGACGACTTGGCGATCGAGCGCACTGGGCGGTATCCGGTACCGGTGTAGTACTCGGTGATCCAGATGATCAGTCCCGTGATCACAAGACCCAGCAGGGCGCAGTAGAACAGCGCCCGGCCATTGAACTCGGTACCAGGCAACGCGGCTTCCATCCCGCCAAGCGCGAAGGAAGTGGCGAACCAGATGGCTGGAACCGCAAGGACCGCGGAGACAAGGAACCCCTTGTACATTGCGCCCATGACGTTGGTTCCGCCGCCGAGGCGCACGAAATAGGTGCCGATGATCGAGGTCACGATGCACACGCCGCCGATCAGCAGTGGCAGCGCCATCATGGGCACGAGAAGGTCGCCGAGCCCGCTCATCAGCAGCGCCGTAAGCACCATCGTGGCGCCGACAGTGACGACGTAAGTTTCGAACAGGTCGGCGGCCATACCGGCGCAGTCGCCGACATTGTCGCCCACATTGTCGGCAATCACGGCCGGGTTGCGGGGATCGTCTTCCGGAATGCCTGCCTCGACCTTGCCGACCAGGTCGGCACCAACGTCAGCGGCCTTGGTGAAGATGCCGCCGCCGAGACGTGCGAAGATAGAGATCAGCGAGGCGCCAAACGCAAGGGCCACCAATGCGTCAATCACTTCGCGATCGTTGGCGGGATGACCCAGCACCCCCACGAGCACGTAAAAGAATACCGATATCGCCAGCAGTGCGAGGCCCGCCACCAGCAGTCCGGTAATCGCGCCGGCACGAAATGCCAGGGTAAGACCTTCCTGCAAGCCTGTCTGTGCCGCCGCAGCGGTGCGCACATTGGAGCGGACGGAAATGTTCATGCCGATGAATCCGGCAACACCTGACAGGATCGCGCCGATCACAAAGCCAAGGGCACTGATCGGTCCGAGGAACCAGGCGACGATGACGGCGACCACGACGCCGACGATGGCAATCGTGGTGTACTGGCGCTTGAGATAGGCCTGCGCCCCCTCCTGAATAGCACCTGCGATTTCCTGCATCTTCTCGGTGCCGGCGGAAGCGCTGAGCACCTGGCGGCTGGTGACGAAGCCGTAAATGACGGCCAGCGCACCGGCGATAATAGCGTAGATTACGAGGTCCACAGAATCCCCCTCCGAAGCTGGATAAACCAAGCGGCCCTCCGTCTCTGGGCGGGTCCGCTCGCGATGGCGTTGGCTAGATTGTGGCGCGCCGCGAGGCAACCCCAAAAGGCCGGCGATACGCGGCAGTCACCAGTCTTGAGCGATCCGGACGTCAACGACGCGCTCAAAGGGGTTCGGGCGAAATTGCCCAGAAGCCTATCGGTGTTCGAAACCCAGCCGCCCTTCTGGCGCGGCGCCGTCCACAAGCAGCGGGGTGTCGCCTTTCGCAATCACGGTGCCGATCCGCGTGGCCTTGACCGGGATTTCGGCCTCGGGGGGCGTAGTGAAGAGCAACTCGTAATCGTCACCCCAGCGGAGCGCCTCCTGTCGCCGATCTTCGGAAACGGCAACCGGCACGGAGCCGCTTTCAATATCCAGCGTCACATCGCTGGCCTGTGCGAGCCTGTTCGCATCCAGCAGCAGCCCGTCGGAAATATCCATCATCGCGGACACTATGGGCGCCAGGAGTTGTCCTTCCGCCAGTCGCGCCATCGGACGCCGATAGGCGGTGGTGTCTTCCCCGGAGCCGTCCCGAAGGGCCTCATAACCAAGCATGGCGAGGCCGAGCTCGCCAGTGACATAAACAAGATCGCCGGGCGCGGCGCAGGACCTTGATGGCACGGGCCGGTGGGTTGCGCGGCCAATCGCCGTCAGCCCCAGCGCCCTCGGTTCCCCGGCTGAGACAGTGTCTCCGCCCAGCAGCGGCACGCCAAAATGCAGCAGCGCGTCCTCAAGGCCCAGCAGGAAGCCAGCGTCGTCGTCACCGAGCATATGGCCGGTCAGCACGCCAAGCGGCTCCGCCCCCTTGGCTGCCAGGTCGCTCATATTCACCGCAACGAGCTTCCACGCGATATCGGCGGGGTCCTGTCCGGGAAGGAAGTGCACGCCTTCAACCATCATGTCGTGGACCAGCACCAGCGCTTCCCCGCCGATTTCGAGCACGGCAGCGTCGTCAGCGAGTCCGCGGGCACCCGGATGCGTCGCCAGCTTGCGGAGCATGCGGATATAAGTTGCTTCGTCAGTCATCGCGCGCTCAGCCCCCGCCCTTGCCGCTGTGTCGCGGTTGAATCGGACTGCGCTTGGTCCGATGGTTAACGCGGTAAGCGGCGATCCGGCCGAGTGCAATATCGGTCTGGCGTCTCCAGCAGAAGTCTCGCCGGACGTTGCGCGGCGGCATCAGCGCGCCGCTTTTGCCACCTCGTCTAAGACGCCGTTGACGAACTTGGCCTCGCGCTCGTTGAAGAATGCATGGGCGACATCGACATATTCGCTGATGACGGCGCCCACGGGGACGTCCCGCCGCGCAAGCAATTCGTAAGTGCCCGCCCGCAGGATCTGTACCAGCGTCTTGTCGAGCCGCTGCAGGCTCCAGCCCTCCCGCAATCTGTCGCTGACCAGCGTGTCGATTTCCTCGCTTCGGGCGTGGACGCCGCTCACGATGTCGTCGAAGAACTCGACTTCCGCATCGGCCAGGGCTTCCTCATCGAGCGTCTTGCCGAGCCGATGTTGGTGGAACTCGTCCAGCAACTTTGCCAGCGCGGTGCCTTCCATCGCCTGCTGGTACAGCGCCTGCACGGCTGCGAGGCGTGCGGTGGAACGGGCGACGGAGCGCCGCGGTGAAGCTGCCTTGGTCATTTGAGCCGCAGTTCCACCGACCGGGCATGCGCGGGCAGACCCTCGGCATGGGCAAGGCTGGCGGCGGCGGGGCCGATCTGGCGCAGAGCTTCGTCGCTTACCTCGATGAAACTGGTGCGCTTCATGAAATCCAGCACCGAGAGCCCGCTGGCAAACCGTGCGCGGCGCCCGGTGGGCAACACGTGGTTCGGCCCGGCGACGTAATCGCCCACGGCTTCGGGAGTGTAGCGGCCGAGAAAGATGCTGCCAGCATGACGCAGATCGGCGAAAATCGCCTCCGGATCTTCGGTGAGGACCTCGATATGTTCGGGGGCCAGGCGATTGGCGAGGGCCGGAGCTTCGGCAAGGTCGGAGACCTCGATGATGACGCCGTGGTCGTCCCAGCTCTTGCGGGCGGTCTTGGCCGTGGCCAGCATGGCGCACTGCACATCGATGGCATCTTCGACATATTTTCCGAAAGTCGGGTCGTCGGTGATCAGGATCGATTGCGCGGTCGCGTCGTGTTCGGCCTGGCTGAGCAGGTCAGCGGCGACCCAGTCCGCATCATTCGACCCGTCGGCGATCACCAGGATTTCGCTCGGTCCGGCGACCATGTCGATGCCGACCACGCCGTAGAGCTGGCGCTTCGCCTCCGCCACCCAGGCATTGCCGGGCCCCGTGATCACGTCCACCGCACGAATGCGCTTGGTGCCATAGGCAAGCGCGGCCACGGCCTGCGCGCCGCCAATACGCCAGATTTCCTCGATCCCGGAGATATGTGCAGCGGCCAGAACCAGTTCGTTCACTTCGCCGCGCGGGGTGGGGGTGACGACTGCAAGTCGTTCAACGCCCGCCACCTTGGCCGGGATGGCATTCATCAACAGGGAGGAAGGATAGGCTGCGCGGCCGCCGGGAACATAGAGCCCCGCGGCGTCCACCGGCAGCCAGCGGGCACCCTGCCGAACTCCGGTCTCGTCGGTAAAGTCGCGGTCCTGCGGCAACTGGTCTTCGTGATAGGCACGGATCCGCCTCGCCGCGAGCTGGAGCGCGTCGCGCAGGTCAGGAGCAAGCCGGTCGAACGCGGCCTCGCATTCCTCCGCGGTGATAACCCAGCTGGCTTGGTCCCGCAGGTGATAGTCGTCCCATTTGGCCGTGAACTCGACCAGCGCATCATCGCCGCGGCTTTTGACCGCATCGAGTATGTTGCGCACGTCGCGCGCCACATCGGTGTCGGCTTCGCGGCGGTCGGCGACGATGCGCGCGAAGCTGGCCTCGAAATCGGCATCGGAGGTTTTGAGCCACTGCATCAGGCAGCCTTCTCGTCCGCGATCCGGCGGAAGGATTCCACGAGCGCGGCAATGCGCGGATCGGTCTTGTAGGCCGCCCGGTTGACGATCAGCCGCGCGCTGACCGAGAGCAGCGTCTCGCGCTCGGCAAGGTTGTTGTCCTTGAGCGTCCGGCCCGTTGAGACGAGATCGACGATACGTCCGGCGAGACCCAGCGACGGGGCAAGCTCCATCGCGCCGTTGAGCTTGATGCATTCGGCCTGGATGCCGCGCGCCTCAAACCAGCGGCTGGTGATGTTCGGATATTTGGTCGCGACCGAAAGGTGGCTTACTGCCGCCGATGCCGGCGCCGGCGGGTCGTTCGGTTCGGCCAGCGAAAGCCGGCAATGCCCGATATCGAGATCGACCGGGGCATAGAGCTC
>CAYRCH010000148.1:0-2455 GCA_964422665.1 uncultured Sphingomonadaceae bacterium
GCCGCTCTATCAGGGCGTGGGCGAGGGCGTTCTTGTCGGGGAAATGGTAGAAGAACCCACTCTTGGTAATCTCCGCCCCGGCCACGATCTCCTCGATCGAAGTCGCATCGAACCCCTTGGCGAGGATCGATTCCTGCGCCACGTCCATAATTCGGGTCCGGGTGTCTTCGCCGCGGGCCATGGGATTCCTCCATATCCGTTGGGGCCATTACCGTACCGCCGGTACAGTTTTTGCCAATGGCCGAGTGGACGCCGCCCCCATGCACCCACTAATCCATTGAATCCACGAAAAATCCGAATTCGTCACGAACCGGACCGTGAGTCGGCTAGGTCTGGCGGCGTCCAACCGGCAGAATACTCGCATTCAATTCGAGAGAAGGGAATTCGAGACATGAGTAATATTGCACCGTTGCTGGCGGCCCGGCAGCCATTCCTCACCGATGGCGGAATGGAAACATGGCTGTTCTTCCAGCAGGGCTTCACCGCCCCCGAATTCGCCGCCATCGCGCTGATGGACGATCAGGCTGCGCGCGAGGCGCTGGAGAGCTATTTCGACCGGTTCCTCGAACTGGCGGAACGGGCCGGCACCGGCTTCGTGCTCGACACCAACAGCTGGCGCGGAGGCGTGGGCTGGGCGCCGAGCCTGGGCATTTCGGCAGAGGAAATGCTGCGGCTTGGCCGCGAGGCCGTGCGCTTCGCCCGCTCGATCCGCGCCCGCTGGGAAGACCGGGTGCATCCCATCCTGATCGAAGGGACGGTCGGGCCGGCCGGTGACGGCTACGGACCCGGCACGCTCGCCACCGCGGCCGACGCCGAGGCGCTTCACGCCCACCAGATCCGCGCCATGGCCGAGGAAGGGATCGATATCGTCGCCGGCATCACCATCACCAATGTTCCCGAGGCGACCGGCATCGTCCGCGCGGCGAAAGCGGTGGGGCTTCCGGCAGTGATCTCCTTCACCGTCGAGACCGACGGCCGGCTGCCGAGCGGCGACCTGCTGGGGGAGGCGATCGAGGCGGTCGATGCAGCGACCGGCTCCTATCCCGCATACTACATGGTCAATTGCGCCCATCCGGACCACTTCCGGGGCGCTCTGGCCGCGGGTGAGGAATGGCTTTCACGGATCGGCGGGGTGCGCGCCAATGCTTCGCGACTGAGCCATGCCGAGCTGGACGAGGCCGAGGAGCTGGACGAAGGCGATCCCGACGAGTTCGGCCGGCTCTATGGCGAGCTGGCCCGGTTGCTGCCGAACCTCAAGGTGGTGGGAGGGTGCTGCGGCACGGATTTCCGCCATGTGGGCTGCGTCTCGCGCGAGCTGCACCTCGCTCCAGCCGGCTGAGCCACGCATCCTCTCCGTTCGCGCCTGTGCGGTCGCAAAGGCCGGGCAGGGCGGGCGAGTGTGGCCGGAGCAATCGACCGGGGAACAAAGCCTTAGACGGAACAGATGCGGCAGGATATGAAGGGGGGACGGGTCATGATAAGCAACTATTCTGGAGTGGATGATGAAACTCGCCCTCAAAATCGCCACGGCAACCTTGCTGCTGACGACTGCCGCCTGCCAGCAATCAGCCGAGACTCCTGCGGAAGAGACAGCGAAAAGAGAAACCGCGCTTACTCTTCCGGTCAGCATCAATGCCGCCATGGTCGGCATGATCGACCATTCGGCCGACTACATCTTTGCCGTGGGCAATGGCGATTTGCCCCGCAACGACAATGACTGGCACCTGGTCAGCAATTCCGCCTACGAGATCGTGCTGGGCGGTGCGGTGATCCAGATCCCCGGCACGGGCGAGTTCGACCAGCAATGGGTGACCAATCCGGAATGGATCCAGCTGTCCGAGGAACTGACCCAGATCGGCCAGGATGCTGTTCAGCTCTCCGAAGCGAAATCGACCGACGTAGAGGCATGGCGCGCGGTGGGCGACCGGCTGATCCAGAATTGCCTGAGCTGCCACCAGAAGTTCAAGCCGGAGATCCCCAGCGAAGGTATCCTGCGCGGTTCGACCGAACGCCAGTCCCGCGGGATCAGCATTTTCGGGTATTGAAAACAAAAGCCCCGGCGACATGAAGTCGTCGGGGCTCCTGACGGTTTCTTCGATCTCTCGATAAAACGTCGTCATCCAAAAGATTTTTACATCATTTGGTTTAAGGGAAACGACCCAGCAGCTCTGGGGTTCCCGGGCGCTGCAAAAAATTCTGACGGCGGAGCCGATGTTGCTCGCCCGTCACCCCGGCCCTGTGCCGGGGTCCAGCTTACTCGGGGAGACGGAGGCAGCTGGATCCCGGAACAATCCGGGATGACTGCATGGGCGATTGTTGGAGGGGGGCAGGGCATGTCTTTGCGGGCGGAGCGGGCGCTGGCGCGGATCTTCGCCGATGCGGCGCCGCGGCGGTTCGGCACCGGGTGGATCAGCGGCGTGCTCGCGGTCGCGCTCGGCGTGCTGTGCGTCGCCGC
>CAYRCH010000148.1:2555-5237 GCA_964422665.1 uncultured Sphingomonadaceae bacterium
TACTGGATCCACCGCGCGTTCCACGCCGTGCCGTTCCTGTGGCGTTTCCACGCGGTGCATCATTCGGCCGAGACGATGGACTGGCTCGCCGGTTCGCGGTTGCACCTGCTGGACGTGGTGGTGACGCGCGGCCTCGTGCTGCTGCCGCTGGTGGTGCTCGGCTTCGATACGCGCGCGGTCTATGCCTATCTCGCGCTGGTCTCGGTCCACGCGGTCTTCATCCACGCCAATTTCGCGCCGCGCCTGCCCTGGCTGGAGCGCTGGGTGGCGATGCCGCGCTATCACCACTGGCACCATGCGATCGAGCAGGAGGCGGTGGACCGCAACTTCGCCGTCCACCTGCCCGTGATCGACCGCTGGTTCGGCACGCATTACCTGCCCGATGACGCCTGGCCGAAGGGCTACGGCGTGAGCGGTGTGCGGGCGCCGGAGGGATATTTGCAGCAGTTCGTCTGGCCGGCGCGTCGCGGATAGGGGGAGGAAGCTTGATGCAAAGAACCGTACGGGTCCCGATGCTGGCGCTTGCACTCGCCGGTGCGCTTGGCGCCTGCGCCTCCATCCCGGCCGGGCCGCAGCAGGTCTGCGCCAACCGGACCGGCATGCACCAGGGCTTCTTCTACACATTCTGGAAGGATGCCGGCAGCGCCTGCATGACGCTGGGCGAGGGAGCAGCCTATCGCATCGAATATGCGCTGAATCCGGGCAATCTCGTTGCCGGCACCGGATGGCGCACGGGATCGGAGACGCGCAAAATCGGATACCGTGCCGACGCGTTCGAGGCAGGCACCAACAGCTACCTCACGCTCTATGGCTGGTCGACCGATCCGTTGATCGAATATTATGTCGTCGAAAGCTGGGGCAGCAACTTCACGCCGCCTGGCGAAGGCGCCCCTGTGCTCGGCACGCTGGAGAGCGACGGCGGGACATACCGGATCTACCGCACCACCCGGGTGGAGAAGCCCTCTATTCGCGGCACGCAGACATTCGACCAGTTCTGGAGCGTGCGCACGAAGCGGCGACCGATTGGCGAAGATGGCAGCATTACTTTCGCCAACCATGTCGAGGCATGGCGCCGTCACGGCATGGCGCTGGGCACCATGAACTACCAGGTCATGGCGACCGAGGGATATGGCAGCACCGGCCGCTCTGCGATCACGGTCTGGGAAGAATTGTGACCAAGGAATATCCGGGGTTCAACCGCCGAGCGGCGGCGGTTTGAGACGAACCCTCCGTCCGCCGCGGGTGCGCCAGGCCGTCCCTAATAAACCTTCGGCACCGGGTCGCTCGAATCCCAGAAGCGCGACGTCCCGATCGGCAGGAAGTCGAAGAAGGCGCTGATCGAATGGATCGCGCCGCCCCAGATCTTGAACGCCTCGAAGGTCACCAGCACCCGGTTCTCGCCATATGATCCGGTGTAGCCGAAATTCATCCACAGCAGCACGGTGCCGTTCTCCTCGTCCACCGCCACCACGCTGGGGATGATGCCGGGGTGGACCATGATGCGGCCGTCATACATCCCGCACGGCTCCCGCCCGCAGCCTTCGCCCGCGGTGATCACGCCGTTTTCGACGCGGTAGGTCTCGGGGGCGAAGGGCACGTTGGCATCCCTGAAGCTGCCGATCCTGAGCCCTTCGGTGTAGCGCAGCGCCATGGCCACCATGTCGGTGCGCGACATGCGCTGCCCGGCCGGGACGGGGTCGTCCATCCCGCGCACGGGTTCGCCCAGCACCTTGGGCTGGAACACGGCATCCGGCGTGACGCGGTGGACGATGCTCTCGACCCCGGCGATCTTCCCGCCTTCCACATGCAGGGCGAGCGAATAGAGCACGGGCATATCGCCTTCGCGCAGCTCGACATGGGCGGCGGCGACCTGCTTCGCGGTGTCGAGATAATCGTGGCGGAAGGTGCCTTTGGTCAGCTGCGCCTCCCACGCGCCGGTGCCGAATTCGCGCTCGAGCCCATTCTCGGTGAAGCGGACATTCTCGGCGAGGGGGAGGGCGGAGGTGTCGCGCGCCACCAGCGCATCGACATATTGGGTGACGAGATCGCCGAGGCAGGCGCGGTCGCAGCTCTGTGCCTGGGCCTGTGCCGGGGATTGGGCGGCGGCGGGCGAGGGCAGGGCCATCGCGGCGAGCATGGCCAGCGCTGCCGCCAGCATGCGCTTCATCGAAACCGTTCCTGCAATCATCGCGCTTCCCCTCCTCCGGCCGTCATGGCCGGGGAGGATAGCACATTTTGCGCCCGCCACTTGCCACGGCGGGATGCGATTGTTGGGGGTAAGCGCGCTTACTGGTCGAGGAAGCTGCGCATCTTGCGGCTGCGGCTCGGGTGCTTGAGCTTGCGCAGCGCCTTGGCCTCGATCTGGCGGATGCGTTCGCGGGTGACCGAGAACTGCTGCCCGACTTCCTCCAGCGTGTGATCGGTGTTCATGCCGATGCCGAAGCGCATGCGGAGCACGCGTTCCTCGCGCGGGGTGAGGCTGGCGAGCACGCGGGTGACGGTTTCCTTGAGGTTCGCCTGGATCGCGGCGTCGACCGGGATGACGGCGTTCTTGTCCTCGATGAAATCGCCGAGGTGGCTGTCTTCCTCGTCGCCGATCGGCGTTTCGAGGGAGATCGGCTCCTTGGCGATCTTCATCACCTTGCGGACCTTTTCGAGCGGCATTGACAGGCGCTCGGCCAT
>CAYRCH010000149.1:0-5152 GCA_964422665.1 uncultured Sphingomonadaceae bacterium
GTCTTCGACCAGTCGAACAATATGCTGTTGCCGCCCAGCTCTATCCGGCCGGAAAGCCGCGCCACGCGCGAGGCATCCTCTTCGAACAGTTGCGCCAGGGTCGGGTCGGGATGGAGCGCCAGATGTTCCCATGCCTCGTCCAGCTCCGACGCCATTCGAATTTCCCTTTCCTACACAATGGCAACTGCACTAGGCACGCCCGCCATGATTGCAAAGACCGGAATCCGCGCTTCATCGACCCGCGCCCCGATTGAAGCGGGCGCCATGCGCATTGGCGGCGCGGCAAGACCTGGCGTGTCAACACCCCCGCTCGGGCGGCCTGTCGGCGGGCTCTGTTTCCCCTCCAGGACAGTGTCAGATGTGTCCACCACCTGTAAACTTGCGCGGATTGCAGGGGGCCGGCCGGAAAGGGCCGGGACCGTGTCAGGCGTGTCAACACCTTGGGGGCGGACAGCATGAGCGAGGCACAGGGCATCGAGGCACAGCCGGCGGAAAAGCCGAAGGAAGAAGAGCAGGAAACGCTCGGCAGTTTCCTCAAATTCCTCGCCAAGCTGGTACTGGCGGTGCTGATCTTCCGCAGCTTCGTGTTCTCGCCCTTCACCATCCCCAGCGAATCCATGCTGCCCAACATGCTGGAAGGCGACTATTTGCTCGCGGCCAAGTGGCCCTATGGCTATTCGCGCTACTCGCTGCCGCTGAATGTGCCGCTGATCCCCGGCCGGATCTTTGCCGATACGCCGGAGCGCGGCGATATCGTGATCTTCAAGCACCCGATCACCAGCGAGGACTACGTCAAGCGCGCCATCGGCCTGCCCGGCGACCAGGTGCAGATGGTGGCCGGCGTGCTCCACATCGACGGCGAGCCGGTCGAAAAAGTGCCGGTGGACGATTTCCTGCTCGCTTTCGGCAATTCCGGGCGGTGCTACGAAGCCCGCTTCGTGGAGCAGGCGGCGGAGGAGCGCTTTGCCTGCCGCTATCCGCAGTTCCGCGAAACGCTGGACAACGGTGCCAGCTACACCGTGCTCGACATGGGCCTGCGGCCGCAGGACACGACCCGCCCCTTCATCGTGCCCGAAGGCCATCTGTTCGTGATGGGCGACAACCGCGACAATTCGCTCGACAGCCGTTACCCGGCCGAGGCCGGGCGCGGCGTCGGGATCATCCCGCAGGAACTGCTGGTCGGCCGCGCCACGATCGTGCTGTGGTCGCATGATGACAGCTTCGAATGGATCAAGCCGTGGACCTGGTTCACTTCCGCGCGGTGGAGCCGGATCGGAGACACCTATTGAGCACCGGCGCTCTGAGCGATGAAGCACGCGCCTTCCTCGAAGGGCTCGGCATCGCCGAACTCAAGGATGAGGCGCTCTGGCTGGAAGCGCTCACTCATGGCAGCGCCGGGGCCGAGCGCGATTACCAGCGGCTCGAATTCCTCGGCGACCGCGTGCTGGGCCTGGCCATCGCCGACTGGCTGTACGAGCGCGAGATCGCGCCCGAGGGGAAGCTCTCACAGCGGCTCAATGCGCTGGTCAGCCGCGAGATGTGCGCCTGCATCGCGCGCGACATCGGCCTGCCGCCGCATATTCGCCTGGGCAAACAGGCGCGCGGCGACGGCGGGACCGACAGCGACAACATCCTCGGCGATGTGATGGAGGCCCTGCTGGGCGCGAGCTTCCTCGAGCGCGGCTTCGGCCCCACAAGCGAACTGGTCCGTTCGATCTGGCAGGAAGCGATGGAGGGCCGCGCCGGGCACTCCAAACATCCCAAGAGCGCGCTGCAGGAATGGGCCGCCGGCAACCGCCGCGCGCCGCCGCAATATGAACTGGTCGAACGATCCGGCCCCGACCACGCCGCCAAATTCACCGTGCGCGTATCGGTGCACAAGGTCGGCGAGGTGGAAGCGACCGGCACCAGCAAGCAGGAGGCGGAGACTGCCGCAGCAAAAGCTTTCATGGAGCGGTTCGGATGACTGAGGCGAAAACCAGGTGCGGCGTCGCCGCCGTCATCGGCGCGCCCAATGCTGGCAAGTCCACCCTCGTCAACGCGCTGGTCGGGCAGAAGGTCGCGATCACCAGCCCCAAGGCGCAGACAACGCGGGTGCGCCTGCTCGGTATCGCGCTGGCCGAGGCAAAGGACGGCGCGCCCACGCAGATCATCCTGGCCGACACTCCGGGCATTTTCGAACCGCGGCGGCGGCTCGACCGGGCCATGGTCAGCGCTGCCTGGGAAGGCACGCATGCGGCCGACGCGGTGTTGCTGGTGGTCGATCCGGTGAAGCAGCGCCGGCACGAACTGATGCCGCTGATCGAAGGGCTGAAGGATCGCCGAGAGAACAAGCTGCTGGTGCTCAACAAGGTCGATGCCAGTCCCAAGGAGCCGCTGCTGGCGCTCGCGGAGGAGCTGAACGAGGCGGCGGGCTTTGCCGAGACCTTCTTCGTCTCCGCGCTCACCGGCGACGGAGTGGCGGACCTCAAGGCGCGGCTGGCGGAGATGATGCCGGAAGGGCCATGGCACTATCCCGAGGACCAGGTGAGCGATGTCTCCGAACGCCTGCTCGCCGCCGAGATCACCCGCGAGCAGCTCTACCGCCAGCTGCGCGAGGAGCTCCCCTACGATTCAGCCGTGCGGCCCGAAAGCTACACCCACCGCAAGGACGGCAGTATCGAGGTCCGCCAGCAGATCGTGGTCGCCCGCGACAGCCAGAAAGGCATCGTGCTGGGCAAGCGCGGCGCACGCATCCGCGAGATCGGCGAAGCGGCGCGCAAGGAGCTGAGCGAACAGCTCGGCGTACCGGTGCACCTGTTCCTGCATGTGAAGGTCGACGAAAACTGGGCCGAAAGCCGCGAGATGTTCGAGGAAATGGGCCTGGACTGGGTGAAGTGAACTAGCGCTTCTTGGCGATGCCGATCTTGTTCTTCTTGGCGAAGTCCCTGGTCGATTCCTCGCTCCGGCCAATGGCCTTGGCGATTTCCTTGAGGCCCTTGCCCTTGGCCGCGAGCGTCCGCAGCTGGCCGGCTTCCTCGGCCCTCCAGGGCTGCTTGTGCCGCTCGAAATGTTCCTTGGCCATGCCGTCTGCCGCCCCTCGAAATTTTCGCTTTCCTACACGCCGCCAGCCTGACAGGACACCCCGGTTCTTTCTCAGCGTCCGATCGAAGAAGCCGCCAAATGAGCCTCGACTGGCGCAGCAGGTTCCGACGCTGCGAAACGCTTCGCTCCTGACCGTTAACTCGCTGCCGGCGCGGCCCGGAACTGGTAACGTACCAGACTGCACAAAGCCGCGACCAGGGCCAGCACGCAGGCGACGAACAGCGGCGTCGGGCCGAGCCCCATGTCACCCGCAAGCAATATTCCCACGGCGACTGCGGCGATCCCCTGGCCAAGCAGGCGCGATGTCGACAAGAGCCCGCCCGCGGCCGCTGCTCGCTCACGCGGCGACTGGCTGATCAACAGCCGCGAATTGGGGGCAAAGAACAGGCCGAAGCCCGCGGCGGTCAGGCTGAGACGCCAGACGATGCCGAACTCGCTCGGCTGCTCGGGCATGAAGGCGAGCAGCAGCAGCCCGGTAATGGCGATGGCCATCCCGGTCACGCCCAGCTTGGTCGCGGCGATGCGGTCGCTCATCCAGCCGGCGAGCGGCGCGACCACCAGCATCGTCAACGGGAACGGCAGGAGCAACAGGCCCACCTGCTGCGGCGGGTAGCCAAGTGCTTCCTGGAAGCGGAAGGGCAGCGACAGCATCAGCGCCCCGGCCGCCACGAACGATGCAATCGCGGCCAGCGCCGAGAAACCGATCGCGGGCCGGGCCAGCAGGTCGACGGGGACCACGGGCGCGGTGCGCGTCTTTTCGCGTCGGACCAGCCATACCAGAGACACGACGCCGGCAAGCGTGACTAGGCCGCCGAGCGTCAGGCTTTCATGCGTGGCCAGCTGCATCCCGCCGATCAGCATCAGCATCGTCGCCGCGCTCCATATCCCGCTGAGCCATTCGGGCGAGCGATCTTGCCGCACCGGTTCGGGCAGCGAGCGGCCGAGCAGAAGCGAAAGGACAGCAAAGGGTACTGCCGCTGCAAACACCCATTGCCATGGGGCGCTGCCAACGATGACCCCGCCGAGAGTCGGCGCCAGCGCGGCCGACGAGGCGACGATGACGCTGTTGATGCCCATCCCGCTGCCGAGCTGCCGCGAGGGGTAGATCTGTCGCAGCATCGCGGCCGAGACCGACAGTGCCATCCCGGCGCCCAGCGCCTGCAACGCGCGCAGCCCGAGCAGCACAGGCAGGGTGGTCGCCAGCAGGCACATGGCGGAAGCGACAAGGAACAGCGCCTGGCCGTACTGGTAGAACCGCCGGTGCCCGATCCGGTCGCCAAGGCTGGCGAAGGGCAGCAGCACCATGACCAGGACCAGCTGGTAAACCGTCACCACATTGGTCACGGCTGCGTTGGAAACCCCCAGGTCGCGCGCGATGGTCGGCAGGGCGACATTGGCAATCGCTCCGTCGAGCACCAGCAGCGCGGTGCCGAAACTGATGGCGACAATCGCCCACCAGCGCCGGGGCGTCGGCAGGCCGTCCGCAGTCGCCTCCGGCGCAGTGTTCGGATGCGCCGAGGGCGTTTGCAAATCGTCGGCTGTAAGCATCATCGCCATGTGTCGGCGATGGCCGGTGCTTTCAAGAGGGTGCCCTGCCCTTCTACTCAGCCTTCGCCTTCTTCTTGGCAGGAGCCTTCTTCTTGGCCGGCGCTTTCTTGCGGCCCTTCTTCTTTGGCGGGCCCTTGGCCGCGCGGGCATCGATCAGCGCGATCGCCTGATCCTCGGTGACCTCCTCGGGCTTCACATCCTTCGGGATGGTCGCATTGGTAGTGCCGTCCGTCACATAGGGGCCGTAGCGACCGGGCATCACCCGCATCACCCCGCCGCTGGTGGGATGTGCTCCGAGAGTCTTCACCGGCTCTGCCTTGGCCCGGGTGCCCCCGCCCTTGCGGTTCGCCGCCTCGGCCAGCAGCGCCACCGCCGCATTCATGCCGGTTTCGAATACTTCGCGCGTACTACCCAGCTTGGCGTATTTGCCCTCATGCTTGAGGTAAGGCCCGTAACGCCCGATATTCGCTTCGATTTCCTCGCCGGTTTCCGGATGGGTGCCAACAATGCGCGGCAGGCC
>CAYRCH010000150.1:0-5134 GCA_964422665.1 uncultured Sphingomonadaceae bacterium
GCCGTCACCGAGAAATATATGGGCCCGCTGATCAAGACGATCATGACCCGCTGCATCCATTGCACCCGCTGCGTGCGCTTTTCCGAGGAAGTGGCCGGCGTGGACGAGATCGGCGCGCTCTACCGCGGCGAGGACATGCAGATCACGACTTACCTTGAACAGGCGGCCAAGCACGAACTTTCAGCCAATGTGATCGATTTGTGCCCAGTTGGAGCGCTCACGAGCGCGCCCTATGCGTATGAGGCGCGGCCCTGGGAGCTGAAGAAGACGCTTTCCATCGATGTGTCGGATGCGGTGGGTTCCAACATCCGCATCGACAGCCGTGGTCGGGAAGTGCTGCGCGCGCTCCCACGGATCAATGACGACGTCAACGAGGAATGGATTTCCGACAAGGCGCGCTACCAGGTCGAAGGGTTGACGCGCCGGCGGCTCGACAAGGTGTGGATTCGGAAGCGCGGCAAGTTGCAGCAAGCGAGCTGGGACGAAGCGTTCAAGGCGATCGCCAAGGCCAAGCCCGGCTCGTCGATCGCGGCTGTCGCCGGGGACATGCTCGATTGCGAGACGATGTACGCGGCGGGGGCCCTGCTGCGGGCGAGCGGATCGACGCTTGCGGAAAGCCGGCAGACCGGCATGGATTATGACGTGTCGAACCTTGCGGCAGTCAACTTCAATTCGACCTTCGCCGGGATAGAGACCGCCGACGCCGTGCTGATTATCGGCAGCCATGTCCGCTGGGAAGCTCCGCTGGTCAATGTGCGCCTGCGCAAGGCCGTGAAGCGCGGAGCAAAGGTGTTCATCGTCGGCCCGGAATGGGAAACGACTTATCCGGCGACTTTCCTTGGCGACGATCTGTCGGTCCTCGGCAATCTTCCGGCCGAAGTTTCGGATGTGATGTCGCAGGCAGAACGCCCGGCTATCATCCTGGGTGGCGGCGGAATCGTGGCTGGAGCCCACGCGCCGGCACTGGCGCTGGCGAAACAGTGGAAGCTCGTCCGGGAAGGCTGGAATGGCTTCAATGTCCTCCACATGGCGGCCGCGCGCATGGGCGCACTGATGCTGGGCTTTGCGCAGAACGGCGGGATGGCGGACATTGCCGCCGCGAAGCCGAAAGTGCTGCTCGCGCTCGGCGCGGACGAGGTCGATTTCAGCCAGTTCAAAGACAGCCTGAAAGTCTATATCGGCCATCACGGCGACAAAGGGGCGCATGCGGCGGACATCATCCTGCCGGCATCCGCCTACACCGAGAAGGACGGCACTTACGTCAACACCGAGGGCCGGGTGCAATATGCGGAACGCGCGGTGTTCGCGCCGGGCGACGCCCGCGAAGATTGGACGATCCTGCGCGCGCTCGCAGACGCGCTGGGCGTGAGTGTCGGCTTCGACAGTTTCGCCGAGTTGCAGGCTTCGATGGTAGGTGAAGTACCGGCCCTCGGCGTGGAAGGTCTCGCCGATTATGGCAATGACCTCCCTGCCGGAGGTGGATCGGCTTCGGGGGTGATTTCCTATCCGATCAAGGACTTCTATCTGACCAACGCCATTGCGCGGTCGAGCCCGACCATGGAGCGCTGCTCGGCAGAATTGCTCCATGGTGGAGAACTGGCGGAGGCGGCGGAATGACCGCGTTCTTCCAGTCCCTCGGAATGACATACGAATGGGCGTGGTTCACCGCGACGATTGCCGGCATCCTGCTGATCGCGCTGCCGCTTTTGCTGGCAGTGGCGATGATCATCTACATGGATCGCAAGGTCTGGGCGGCGATCAACCTGCGCCGCGGCCCCAATGTGGTGGGCCCCTTCGGACTGCTGCAGAGTTTTGCCGACGGGCTCAAGGTCTTCCTGCAGGAAACGATCATTCCCTCGGCCGCGAACAAGGGCATCTTCATTCTCGCCCCGATCGTCACCTTCACGGTCGCGCTGGCCGCCTGGGCGGTGATTCCCTTCGACGCGGGAGTGGTGCTGGCGGATATCAATATCGGCCTGCTCTACATTCTCGCGATCAGTTCGCTGAGCGTTTACGGGGTGGTGATGAGCGGGTGGGCTTCGAACTCGAAATACCCGTTCTTCTCCGCCATGCGTGCGGCGGCGCAGATGATTTCCTATGAGGTCTCGATCGGCTTCATCCTGGTTTGCGTGGTCCTCTGGGCAGGCACGTTCAATCTCAGCGCCATTGTCGAGGCGCAGCGCGGACACGGACTCGGAATCGTCAACGGCTACTGGTTCAACCTGTTGCTGTTCCCGATGTGGGTGCTTTTCTTCATCTCCAGCCTCGCAGAAACTCAACGCGTACCTTTCGACCTGACCGAGGCCGAAAGCGAACTGGTTGCCGGCTACCAGACCGAATACAGCTCGATGAGCTTCGCGCTCTTCTGGCTGGGTGAATATGCCAACATCCTGCTGATGTGCACATTGAACGCGCTGCTGTTCTTCGGCGGCTGGCTGCCCCCGATCGACTGGGCGCCGCTCTACTATGTGCCGGGCATCGTCTGGCTGTTCGCCAAGATCCTGTTCTTCTTCTTCATGTTCAGCTGGGTGATGGCGACCGTGCCACGCTACCGCTACGACCAGTTGATGCGGCTCGGCTGGAAGGTGTTCCTCCCGATGAGCCTGGTTTTCGTAGTGCTGGTTTCTGGCTGGCTTATGCTGACGAGGTACGGGGTATGAGCCTGGTGCTGGCCATATTGATTGCCGGCGAGGAGCTGAGGCTTGCGCAGCCGCTCTCCGAGCAGGAATTCGTCGATTTCCTGAATGCCGACGCAAATCCGCGCGTCACCTACGATTGGCGCTTTCAGGATCGTGAAGGACGATCCTATCGGGCTCATTTTACGCAGTCGGGTGGTTACGTCTTCTTCGAAGAAGGCTACGATCCCGAGCGTACGATATGGACTGTCGGCAAAACGCCTACGATAACAACCGTACATGTGGACGAAACGGGCCTGTTGGACACGGACAATATGCCCTCGATTTCTGACGCGGAACTTACGAAGGAGCGCGTGCGCTTTCGTACACGCGACGGGCACACCACATCTGAACTTGTCTACGGGTCCATGGGCGGAGGCCAAGCGTCTCTGACGTCAAGCACGAGGCCACCCCCGATCAGTTTGCAGAATAACGAAGAGCACAACACTGCCGCCGACGAGTACCGAGAGAATGTTTATAGTCGGCGTCCTCAGTCGTTGGTTGGCTTTTGCGATTCCACACGAGAGATGCAGCCGCCGCTCAATTATGAGCAATATGTGAAACTGGCGGATATGGACCAATGACCGTCGCCCATCTGATCAAGTCGTTCACCCTCTGGGAGTTCGTGAAGGCGCATGCCCTCACGCTGAAGTACTTTTTCAAGCCCAAGGCGACGATCAACTATCCGTTCGAGAAAAACCCGCTTTCGCCGCGGTTCCGCGGGGAGCATGCGCTGCGCCGTTATCCCAATGGCGAGGAGCGCTGCATCGCCTGCAAGCTGTGCGAGGCCGTATGCCCCGCGCAGGCGATCACCATCGAGAGCGAACCGCGCGAAGACGGCAGCCGCCGCACGACGCGGTATGACATCGACATGACCAAGTGCATCTATTGCGGCTTCTGCCAGGAAGCCTGCCCGGTGGATGCGATCGTGGAGGGACCGAACTTCGAATATGCAACCGAGAGCCGCGAAGAGCTGCTCTACGACAAGGCGAAACTGCTGGCGAACGGGGACAAGTGGGAGCGGGCAATCGCCGCGAACCTTGAAGCCGATGCGCCGTATCGCTAGGCGGCGCGCGAGTTCGATCGGGGCTTCATGATTCACATATTCGCCTTTTACCTTTTCGCGGTCCTGGTGATCGCCAGCGCCGTGATGGTGATCATGTCGCGCAACCCGGTGCATTCGGTGCTGTGGCTGATCGTGGCGTTCTTCAACGCCGCCGGGCTGATGGTGCTGGTCGGGGCGGAATTCATCGCTGCCCTGATGGTGATCGTCTATGTGGGCGCCGTCGCGGTGCTGTTCCTGTTCGTCGTGATGATGCTCGACATCGATTTCGCCGAACTGAGGGCAGGCTTCATAAAGAACTTCCCGCTCGGGATCCTGATTGCCCTGCTCCTGCTGGCCGAGCTGGTGCTGGGGGTCGGTGCGTATCGTGCGGGCGCGATCGAGCTTGGCACGCCCGATGGCTCGGCGACCCCGATCCTGGGCGAGAGCAATATCGAGAATATCGGGGTTCTGCTTTACGGGCGTTACCTGTTCCTGTTCGAAGTCGCGGGCCTGATCCTGCTGGTCGCCATGATCGGCGCGATTGTACTGACGCACCGCGAAAAACGCGCCGTGCGCGGCCATCAGAACATCGGCAAGCAGGTTCGCCGCAAGCCGAGCGAGGCGACCGTCAACACGCGGCCCGAAGTCGGGCAGGGGGTCGAACTGTGATCGGCATCGAACATTATGTCGTGGTCAGCTCGATCCTGTTCGTGCTGGGTGTGCTGGGGATTTTCCTCAATCGCAAGAACGTGATTGTCATCCTTATGGCGATCGAGCTGATCCTGCTGGCGGTGAATATCAACCTTGTCGCATTCAGCGCCTTCCTGGGTGACATGACCGGGCAGGTCTTCGCCATGTTCGTGCTGACCGTAGCGGCCGGCGAAGCGGCCATCGGTCTCGCGATCCTGGTGATCTATTTCCGCCGGCGCGGCACCATCGCGGTCGATGATATCAACCGGATGAAGGGGTAAGGGGCAGTGAACTTTATCCTTGTCATCGCCTTCGCGCCTCTGCTGGCAGCGATCATTGCGGGCCTCGGCAACCGCATGATCGGGAATGTCGCCGCGAAGACGATCACCACCGGCGCGCTGTTCCTGTCATGCGCGCTGAGCTGGCCGGTATTCATCGGTTTCATCACGGGTACTGAGCAGGCCGGAGTCGTCCCGGTCCTGAAATGGGTGCATTCGGGCACGCTGACTTTCGACTGGGCGCTCCGGGTCGATACGCTCACCGCGGTGATGCTGGTCGTGATCACCACCGTGTCCGCGCTCGTTCACCTCTACAGCTGGGGCTATATGGACGAAGACCCGGACCAGCCGCGTTTCTTCGCCTACCTCTCCCTCTTCACCTTCGCCATGCTGATGCTGGTGACGGCCGACAATCTGGTGCAGATGTTCTTCGGCTGGGAAGGGGT
>CAYRCH010000151.1:0-5097 GCA_964422665.1 uncultured Sphingomonadaceae bacterium
TCTTCGTCGGTATAGCTCTTCTCGCCCGGCTGGAGCGTGACCTCGATTGCCAACGACTTCTTGCCCTCGGGCACACCCTGACCCGTGAACAGGTCGAATATGCCTGCCGCGACAATATTTTTCTTGTCCGCTCCCTTCACTGCGCGAAGCAGTTCGCCCGCGGGAAGCTCTTGGGGAATCAGAAAGGCAAAGTCCCGTCGCACGGGCTGCAGCGCGGGAGGCGCATAGGCCGGACGGGCGAAGCTGCCCCCGCCCTTTTTCACCGGGATCGCATCCAGATGGATCCCGCCCGCCACGACCGGCACTTCAATGCCGAAAGCCTTCAGCGTGGCGGGATGAAGAGTACCGAAACTGGCCAGCCGGTTCTTCGGGCCGAGACGCAGGGTCGCCGACTGCCCCGGATGGTAGAAGTCGCCCGCTTCGCCCATCAGCATGAGATTTTCGACCGGTGCACCGGCGGCTTCGAGCAAGGAAAGGCACATCGCCTTGGCATCGAAGGCATCGAATGACCGGCCCTTGCCGGTCTGCCAGTTCCGCTCAGACGCATCGCCTGCCAATACGAAAGCGAGCGACGGGCGTTCTCCTTCCTCCAGGTAGCGCCGGCCAATCTCGAACAGGCGAAGCGAAGAGGTGCCGCGATCGAGGTTGCGCTGCACGGCAGAGAGCAGGCCAGGTAGCAGCGAGGGACGCATCACCTTCAGTTCTTCGCTGATCGGGTTTTCGAGCGTCCATTGCCCCCCACCGACCGACGCGGCCTCCTTCTCCGAAATGAAGGACCAGGTCACCGCTTCGTCGAGCCCGAGAGCCGCAGCCGTCCGCCTCAGCCGCCGCTCGATCCGCTGTTCGGCCGTGGCTGTCGGCCGCGCTACTCCGTCTGCGCGCGAAAGCGGCACGCTGCGAACATTGTCGAGACCGTGGATACGCACGACTTCCTCAATAATGTCCGCGGGCCCTTCGATATCGTGCCGGCGCAGCGGAACCGTGATTCCCCATTCGGGCGAGACTTCGAAATCCAGCGATTTGAGGATCGCACGTTGCTCCGCTTCGGGAATGGCGACACCGCCGAGCCTTTCGGCCAGCAGCGGGTCGTATTTCAGCGTCTTCGCGTCGGAAGGCGGGCTGCCGGCGCGCACCACCTGCGATGCCTCGCCCCCGCAAATCTCGAGAATCAGCGAAGTGAGCGCATCCAGTCCGCCATCGAGCCATGCGGGATCGACGCCGCGCTCAAAACGCGTCCGAGCATCGGAAGCAAGACCAAGCTTACGCCCGGTCACGCCGATCCGTCCGGGATCGAAATAGGCGATTTCGAGCAGCACGTCGGCGGTATCCTCCGACACGCCCGAATGTTCGCCGCCCATGATGCCGGCAATATCGTGCACGCCATTGTCGTCCGCGATCACAGTGATGCTGCTGTCGAGAGTATAGGTCTTCTCGTTCAGCGCGAGCACCTGTTCGCCGTCCTTCGCGCGCCGGGCGACGACTGCCCCCGAAAGCTTCGCCAGGTCGTACACATGGGCCGGGCGGCCGAAGGCGAGCATGAGATAATTGGTAATATCGACCAGCGCCGAGATCGGTCGCTGTCCCGCCGCGATCAGCCGCTGCTGCATCCACTCCGGAGCAGCACCGTTCTTTACCCCGCGAATGACGCGGCCGTAGAAGGCAGGACAGCCTTCAGGGTCATCGGTGCGGATCTCGACCGGGCAGTCGAAGCTGCCTGTCACGGGACCGGTCGAGAATGGCTTCAGCGTACCAAGCCCGGCTGCCGCCAGGTCGCGCGCAATGCCATACACGCCCATGCAGTCGGGCCGATTGGGCGTGATCGCCACTTCGAACACCGGGCCCGCGCGCGTATAGGCGGCGAACTCCATTCCAATCGGCGCCTGCCGCGGCAGTTCGATGATTCCTTCGTGATCGTCGCCCAGCTGCAGCTCGCGGGAGGAGCACATCATTCCCGAGGATTCGACCCCGCGAATGGCCGCCTTCCTCAGCAGCATGCCATTGGCCGGCACAGTCGCACCGGGCGAGCCGAGCACGCCGACCAGCCCGACGCGGGCATTGGGTGCGCCGCACACCACCTGCTGCGGCTCACCCTCGCCATTGTCGACGGTGAGCACCTGGAGCTTGTCGGCATCCGGATGGGGTTTGGCCGTCAGCACTTTGGCGATGCGGAAACCGGCCAGCTTTTCCGCCGGATCTTGCAGGTCTTCGACCTCGATCCCGATCGCATTGAGCTTCGCCGCGATCGCCGAGGCGCTGGCCTCGGTATCGAGATATTCCTTCAGCCATTCGAGCGAGAACTTCATGTGCGCGCTCCCACCCCGGCGGAAAGTGTCGGCTGGTCGAACGGGCCGAACCCGTAATGCTCCAGCCAGCGGACATCGCCATCGAAGAAGGCGCGCAGGTCATCCATCCCGTATTTCAGCATCGCCAGCCGGTCCACGCCGACGCCGAAGGCGAAGCCCTGCCACTCATCGGGATCGAGCCCGGCGAATTCCAGCACCCGCCGGTTGACCATCCCGCTGCCGAGCAGTTCCATCCAGCCATGCCCGGGCGCATCGCCTGAACCGCCGAGCACGCGGCGGCCGTCCACCAGCTCGAAGCCGACATCGACTTCGACCGAAGGCTCGGTGAAGGGGAAATAGGACGGGCGCAGGCGCAGCACGATATCGTCGCGTTCGAAGAACGCCTTGAGGAAGGTCTCGAGCGTCCATTTCAGGTGGCCAAGATGGATATCCCGGTCGATCACCAGCCCTTCGACTTGGTGGAACATCGGCGTGTGGGTCGCATCGCTGTCGCTGCGATAGACGCGCCCCGGCGCGATAACGCGAATCGGCGCGCCATGCTCGACCATCGATCGGATCTGCACCGGCGACGTATGCGTCCTGAGCAGCATCCGGCGCTCTTCCCCATCCTGGGCGGGGAAATAGAACGTGTCGTGCATCGCGCGCGCCGGGTGGCTCTCCGGCATGTTGAGTGCGGTGAAATTGTGCCAGTCGTCCTCGATCTCGGGACCGGTGGCGACCGAGAAGCCGAGATCGGCAAAAATCTCGGCCAGCTCGTCCATCACCTGGCTCACCGGGTGGATCTTGCCCTGCGGAATGGACTGGGCCGGAAGCGTGAGATCGAGCGTCTCGGCAGCAAGCTGCTCTTCGAGCGCTGCGCTTTCCAGCGCATCCTTCCTCGCCGCAATCGCATCGGCCAGCGCCGTGCGCATGGACTGGATGCGGGGCGCAGCATCCGCGCGTTCTTCCGGGCTCATCTGGCCGAGCGTTTTCAGTGCCGCGCTGATCCAGCCCTTCTTGCCAAGCGCTTCGATGCGGATCGCTTCCACCGCATCGACATCGGCCGCGTCCCTCAGGGCGGCGAGCGCATCCTCTAGCCGTTTTTCATCACTCATCGGGGCGTTCCGTTAATCTGCCTAAAGAAAAAGCGCCACCCTCGCGGATGGCGCTTCCTCGTTTTTCGTCTCACCGTCACCAATCAGGCAGGAAGCGCATCCTTCGCCTGCTTGATGATGGTGCTAAAGGCCGCGCCCTCGTTCATGGCGAGGTCGGCCATCACCTTGCGGTCGAGTTCGATACCGGCGAGCTTGGCGCCGTGCATGAACTGCGAATAGGTCAGCCCTTCGGCGCGGACAGCGGCATTGATGCGCTGGATCCACAGGGCGCGGAAGCTGCGCTTCTTCACCTTGCGGTCGCGGTAGGCGTATTGCCCGGCCTTCTCGACCGCCTGGCGGGCGATGCGGATGGTGTTCTTGCGGCGGCCGCGATAGCCCTTGGCCTGATCGAGGATCCGCTTGTGCTTGGCGCGCGTGGTGACGCCGCGTTTGATGCGTGGCATGTCTAAGTACTCCTCAGTTCAGCCCGTAGGGCGCCCACTTCTTGATCACCCTCGCATCGGCGTCGGAGATCACTTCGGTGCCGCGGTTCTGGCGGATGTACTTGGCATTGTGGCTGATCAGCCGGTGGCGCTTGCCCGCCACACCATGCTTGACCTTGCCGGTGGCGGTGATCTTGAAGCGTTTCTTCACACCGCTCTTGGTCTTCAGCTTGGGCATTTTCGTCTCCTGTCGTCAGGGACACGTCCCAACCAGCCCTGGCAGCCCTATTGGCCAGACCGGCAGATGAATCACGTGTCAGTGAAGCGCGCGCCTCTAGGGCCAAGGGCGGAGAAAGGCAAGGGGGCGTTGAGGGGGCCAATGGGCATTTTCAGGATCATCGCGCGTGTGACGAGGGTGAGTTTCGGTTCGTCGCTCGTGAAGCACGGTTAGTCGTGGTCGTGCCCGTGATCGTGATCGTGATCGTGGTGATGCCCCGCCCCGCTCGCCATCGCCGCCAGCACGTCGTCGAGCCGCGCCGCGTCGCCCAGCGCCAGCACCCGCCCGTCGGAGCCGATATGGAGCGGCTCCCCGTTCCAGTCGCACATGGTCCCGCCCGCGCCTTCCACCACCGGGGCCAGCGCCGCGAAATCGTGCAGCTTCAGCCCCGCCTCGCAGACGATGTCGATATGCCCCGAGGCGAGCAGCGCGTAATTGTAGCAGTCGCCGCCCATCAGCATGCATTTGTGATTGGTCCGCGCGGCCAGCGCCATGAACTGCGCGCCCTCATCGTCGCGGAAGTAATGCGGCCCGGTGGTCGCGAGCGTCGCCGCCGACAGCTCCTTGCACGGCCGCGCGCGCACTTCCCGGCCGTTGAAGGTCGTCGCCTGCCCGGCAATGCCGACCCAGCGTTCGCGCAGCACCGGCTGGTCGATCAGCCCGAGCACGGGAAACCCGTCCACCACCAGCCCCACCAGCGTGCCGAAGGTCGCCCGCCCGCCGAGGAACGAGGTCGTCCCGTCGATCGGGTCGAGCACCCATTGCCGCGCCGCGCCGACATTCTGCGAGCCGAATTCCTCGCCGATGATCCCGTCGGCGGGGAACGCCGCCTCGATCAGCGCGCGCATCGCCTCTTCCGCCGCGCGGTCGGCGACGGTCACCGGCGTCGCATCGTGCTTGTGCTCGGTATCCGGCGATTCGCGGAAATGCGGGCGGATCGCCGCCCCCGCGGCATCGGCAAGGCGGTGGGCAAGCGCGATTTCGGCAGTGAGATTCATGCC
>CAYRCH010000152.1:0-5069 GCA_964422665.1 uncultured Sphingomonadaceae bacterium
GGCATCTCGGTCGAGGAACTGGCCGAATCCATCGCCCGCCGCGGCCTGATCCAGTCCCTGCATGTGCGGCCAGTCCTCGATCCCGAGGGCAAGGAAACCGGCATGTTCGAGGTGCCCGCAGGCGGTCGCCGCTATCGGGCCCTTGAATTGCTGGTCAAGCAGAAGCGTCTCGCAAAAACTGCACCGGTACCATGCGTCATATCCGAGGCCGATGCCGACATCCTGATCGACGAAGTCTCGCTCGCGGAAAATATCGAGCGCGCGCCGCTTCATCCGCTCGATCAGTTTCGGGCCTTCCAGGCGCTGCGCAACAAGGCGATGAGCGAGGAAGCCATCGCAGCCGCCTTCTTTGTCGACCCGAAGGTCGTCAAGCAGCGCCTGCGTCTTGCTGCGGTCTCGCCCGTGCTTCTCGACGTTTACGCCGAGGACGGCATGACGCTCGAACAGCTCATGGCCTTCACCGTGTCGGAAGACCATGCCCGGCAGGAACAGGTCTGGGATGCGATCAAGGATTCCTGGCAGAAAGAGCCGCACTATATCCGCCGTCTCCTGACTGAAACCGCAGTGCGCGCCTCTGACAGGCGAGCGCTTTTTGTCGGTATCGAGGCCTATGAAGCCGCCGGCGGCTATGTGCTGCGCGATCTCTTTCAGCGCGACGACGGCGGTTGGCTTCAGGACCCTGAGCTGCTCGACCGCCTGGCGGGCGAAAAGCTCAAAGCCGAAGCCGAGGCCATTGCGATCGAAGGCTGGAAGTGGGTCGAGGTAGCGGTGACCTTTCCCTATGGCCACGATGACGGTCTGCGGGAACTCGAGGGTTCGGTCGCCGATCTGACCGACGATGAGCGGGCCACCTGCGAATCCCTGCGCGAGGAATATGACCGGCTCGAAACCGAATATGCCGAGGCCGACGAGCTGCCCGATGAGGTCGATCAGCGGCTTGGTGAGATTGAGCAGGCGTTGGAAGAATTCGAGCGCAGGCCGATGATCTATGATCCCGAACAGGTTGCGCGGGCGGGCGTCTTCGTCAGCATCGATGGGAACGGCAAGCTGCGGGCCGAACGGGGTTATGTTCGGCCCGAGGATGAAGCGGCGATTGATGGCGAAGATCCCGATGGCTCCTCCGGCCCGGCCACAGAGGGCGCAGTAGCTGGTGTGTCGCATGCGGTTGTCCAAGTCGGTGGCGGCAGCGAATCTCCGGAGGACGACGATGAGGCCGAGATTGTGCGGCCGCTGCCGGACCGGTTGATCAGCGAGCTGACCGCGCATCGCACGCTCGCGCTGCGCGATGCTGTTGCGATGAATCCCCATATTGCGATGACCGCGCTGCTGCATCGGCTGGTGATGGACACCTTCCTGCCGCAGCCCGCCAGGGGATGCCTCGAGGCCCATGTCCGCCAGGTTCACTTGCCGGCACAGGCTGAGGATTTGCGGGACAGCGTCTCGGCGCGGTCTGTCACCGAACGGCACGAACGCTGGGGCGATCACATCCCGGCTGACGATGAGGCGCTCTGGAACTGGCTGACCGATCTCGATGAGGAGTCCCGCATGGAGCTTCTCGCCCATTGCGTCAGCTTTGGCATCAACGCCCTTTACGAAAAGCCCAATCCCTATAGCGGCACGGGCGTCAGCCAACACGGGCTGGAGGTGCGTCTCTCCCAGGCGAACCGTCTGGTGTGCGCTACCGGTCTCGACATGGTGGTGGCGGGCTGGAAGCCGACCGTCAGCAACTATCTCGGCCGTGTGACCAAGCCGCGCATCCTCGAGGCGGTTCGCGAAGGTGCAGGCGAACGGGCATCGGAGCTGATCGGGCATCTCAAGAAGGGCGACATGGCCAAGGAAGCCGAGCGCCTGCTCGCCGATACCGGCTGGCTGCCCGAGCCGCTGCGCACGATCGATCCTGCTGCGGAGCCTGACGCTTCGGCGGAAGGCGATGTCGATGTGGACCTTCCTGAATTCCTCGCAGGCGACGCCGAGGATGACATTGTCGACGAAGAGGACGAGGCGCAGCAGATGATCGCCGCGGAATGATCGTCACGCGGGGCGGCTCCGGCTGCCCCGTCTCTTCCTGACGCAATCGGGATGGAGCAAGCCGCGCCAGGGTCGCCCCAGGATCAATCCCCGTCATGGCTGGCGCAATGGGTGCCGTCCCCGGGGCTGAAGGATCATCGCTTATTGCCCGCGTGGTAACCAGGCTGGCGCGGCGAACCGATCCGCAACGGATATGCGGATTCCTGTCAGAGGCAGAACACCACCCCCGCTTCCATTCGCAAACCTTGGTCTGAGCCGTCGTCTTTGCATTCAACCCGCAAGGGGTCGGCTTGACGCTTTGCGTGCCGCCCTCGCGGATCCGGACAAGCCGAACGCGCGAGGGTGATTGCAGATCCGGTCAGACACTTCGGGCGCCTGTCGCGCGGGGGATGGTCCCCCGCCTCCAAGACAGGAGCCGGAACCCATGTCCTATGCAGATGCCACCGCCTTTGCCGCCAGCCTCGCCACCACGCTGATGACTGTGATCGTCGTGTTCCAGGCCGGGGACGGCACCCATGGCGCCATGCCCGCCAATGAGTTCGATGGCGACGAAGAGATGGTGAAACTCGAACTTGATCCGTGGATCTGAGGCACGAGAAGAGCCTCATCCCGATGGCCCGGCGCGCAGGCAACGCAGCCGAGCCATCGCTTTGCGGATGATCTCTCACTGCCGGCGGTAGCGGCCATACCGCGATACGAAAGAGTTAGAGTGCGGGCCGGTTGGCCGTGACGGGTTGGTGGCCGGAGAGAGAGGCTCCCGGCGCCCGTCGCGGAGTAGTTCCCATGTCCCTCCACCGCTCATCCGGCTTCCGCCCGATCGGCGAAATCCTCGCCCGGCAGGTGCTGCCCGGGCTGCGTAGCGCCCTTCGGTATCCGCTACGGGTTTCCTGCCTCGGCACTGTCAGTTTCGTCGACGATCACGATACCAGCCAATTCGACCGGACTATCGTTCTCGGTGAATGTACCACTCCCGAAGACGCCATGACGATCGCGGCACAGCGCGTTTCGCGTGACGATATTCGCGTTGGAGAGGACGACACGCTGCGCTTTGAGGCGCGCATCGCCGCAATTCATGACTCGACCTACGGTCTGGTCCTCGCCGGAGAAATCCGGGCTCGGGCCATTGTCTGGCAGCAGCCTGTCATCTCTGACGCGCAAGCCCGCCGTATCGTGAGCGAGGCAAGCCGGTTGCGCGGCAGCGCCTCGGCGGCTTGCGATGCCCGGTCGGCGCGCAACCTGCGCTACCGCGCCAGTCTGCTCGAAACACGCCTGGTCGATCGCGGCTGGCGGGAGACCGCTGCGGAACTGCTTAGCCTGCCCCGCGCCGCCTGATTTTCACCCCCTTCCACGCAATCGGCCTGGTCCTGCGCCAGGTCTCGTCATGTCCGGAGGCCATCATGGCTGACTATTACACCCATTTTTCCTGCCTGCTCGATGTAGGCACCCCTGAGAACGCTGTCCGTGCGCTCGAACTCTATAATGCGCTGGCGGACGAAAATGCAGCCGAAGATCCCTCATCGGATGGCTTCCTGCTGTCGATCCAGCCCGAACATGGCGGTACGCAGCTCTGGATACGCGACGATCCCACCGGTGATCCCGAGCACGTTATCCAATTCGTCAAGCGCTGCGCCGCGGCGTTGGGGCTCAAGGGCCGGTGGGGCTTCCAATATGCCAACACCTGCTCGAAGCCGCGCCTCGATGGTTTCGGCGGCGGCGCACACGTACTCGATCTTTCGACCGGCGAGACCGTGGACTGGATCTACACCGATGGCTGGCTCGCGACCGTGCTGGAGGGAGGCGATCCCCATGCCTGAGATTATCGAAACCACGGTCTATCGCCTCGACGAGCTTTCCGACACGGCGAAGGACAAGGCCCGGGCCTGGTATCGTGAAGGCGGCTTCGACTACGATTGGTACGACGCCGTTTATGAGGATTTCCAGCGCATCGCCGAGATCCTCGGCATCCGCCTCAAGACCCGAACCGCTCGCCTGATGGGCGGCGGATCGCGGCAGGAACCCTGCATCTGGTTCCGGGGCTTCTGGTCGCAAGGTGACGGCGCGTGCTGGGAGGGGTTCTACTCCTACTGCAGGAACGCCTCTGCCGCGATCCGGGCTTACGCGCCGCAGGACGAGATGCTGCATGGCATCGCAGATGCGCTTCAGGATGCCCAGCGGCGCAACTTTTATCAGCTTCGCGCTGACGTCGGTCATCGCGGCCATTACTACCACGAATACTGCATGGACATTGCGGTAGAGCGGGCCAGCCCGAACTGGCAGGACATGACCGCCGACGCGGAGGACGTCGTCGCCGAGGCGCTGCGTGATCTCGCCCGCTGGCTCTATCACCAGCTCGAGCGCGAATACGACTACCTGTCCTCCGATGAGGTGGTGGACGAGACCATCCTCGCCAATGGCCACACCTTCACCGAAGGCGGACTTCGTTTCGGCTGATCCCGCTTGAAGCATCCCCGCCTCATGGTCGGGGCGCTCTTCATGTCGCTCCAGCCAGAGTGAGAGGGCCGCCGGAACGGGTGAGCCTGGGCGGTCGAGAGAGAGCGCAGTCCGGGCTTTCCCGTTTCCGCTCTCCCGAGGTTCCCTTCCATGAATATGGTGTCTCCCGTGACCGATCCGGTCACGTCCTTAGCCGCAGCGCCCGCCATCCTCGCTGCGGCAACCACACTCCTTGGCCATCTGGAACGCGGCCAGCACGTCAGTGCCGCTACGCTTCGCGGTGCGATGGAGGCGGCTTTCGGCGCTTCCGATTCGACCGGCGCCTGGGATTGGAAGATGGGTTATGAGACTTGCGAAGTCGCCACAGTCCTTTTCCTACGCAAATACGGAAAGGCGCTTTTCCGGAAAGCCGCGTCTCCGGCTACACGGTTTTCCGCAATTGCCCGGATCGTGGACCGGTTGCCGACCCACACGCGCCGATCCGAGGAAGGCCAGGCGCTCCAGCAATTCTCGACGCCCGCGCCGCTCGGTCTCGCGGCCATGGCAGCCGCCGCAATCACCCCCGGTGACGTGGTGCTGGAACCGTCGGC
>CAYRCH010000153.1:0-5052 GCA_964422665.1 uncultured Sphingomonadaceae bacterium
GCAGCGGAATCATAATCCGCGTGTCGGGGGTTCGAGTCCCTCCTCCGCTACCATGACGCGAACACCCTCATGGCGATTGGCTTTGCCGTGATATTCGTGATCGTCGGGGTCTTCGGCGTCGCCTCCCGAAGATGGACTGGCTCGGTGTTGGCAGGTGGGCTGGTTTCAGGCCTGTTCGTGACCTGGGTACTGACCGCGACCCAGCCAATCGGGCTCTAATGGACTCAGTATGAGCCAAACATTGCATTTCCGAAAGCTGGCGCTCGCGTAGCTTTTACGCATTTCGGATCTCGGGCCTCACTTTGGCTTGCGGCCGCTCGCGACGGGTTGCGCAAGATGCTAAATAGAGATAATAAACTAAAATAATAAAGTTGCCGATCCGAGAGACGATTCCGGCAGTTCGTTATACGAGGGGATTTCGCCCATGACCTTCAGGCCATGGGCCACGGGTCGCTTTGTGTGATCGCAGTGGGGGTGGCCGAAATTGCTTGCCTCGCCGAGGGCTCCGAGCCTGGTTTCGAAGTCTTGGAGCCGAAACTGACGAAAGACAACTGAGCGTTCTAACCTGGACGATAAAACATGGCACTGAGTTACGAAAATCATCCCGCACTCCAGGGCGACTTCGAGCCGGCACGCTTCAACTCCAGTGTTTACGACTGCGAAGTGGAAGGTGCGATCCCTCCAGGTCTTGATGGTGTGTTTTATCGGGTCGGTGCCGAATGGTTTTATCCGCCCAAATTTTCCGATGACTCTCCCTTCGCTGCCGACGGTATCGCAACCAGCTTTCGGATTTCCGAAGGATCCTGCGATTTCACTGCGCGCTTTATTGAGACGCCGCGCTATCTGGCCAATCGGGCGGCGCGGCGCCAGCAGTTCGGATATTATCGCAATCCGTTCACGCACGATCTCCAGGTTCGCGGCACTCACGACACCGTTTCGAACACAAATATCGTCATGTTCGCCGGCAAGCTGCTCGCCCTGAAGGAAGATGCTCTGCCGATGGAACTCGACCCCGCGACGCTGGAGACGGTCGGATTCCATGACTTCGGTGGCGATTACAATGCACCCACCTTTACGGCCCATCCGAAGATCGACGGGCGCACCGGGGAGATGATCGCTTTTGGGTACGAAGCCGAAGGCCTCGCCTCGAACGCGATCTGGCTTTACACGATCGCGCCTGACGGCAGCGTGACGAGCGAGCGCAAGCTGACTGCTCCTTATCTTTCCATGCTTCACGACATTGCGATTTCGCAGAACTACATCCTGATCCCGGTTTACGGGATGGTCTCGAGCATCGAACGGCTGCGTGCCGGCAAGGTCCATTGGGGCTGGGATACTCAGGTGCCGAGCCATATCGGTGTTCTGCCTCGTCATGGCGAGGCGAGTGAAATTCGTTGGTTTTCCGGACCTCAGATGGCGATGGTCCATACATTTGCAGCGACCGACAAGGGCGGCGTCATCACCCTCGATGCGGCGGTAAGCGACGGCAACCCCTTTCCTTTCTTTCCGGACATTCACGGCAAGCCGTTCGATCCGGCAAAAGCGCGCACGACAATCCGCCGCTACACAATCGACCTGAATGGCAGCAGTGATGGCTGGCACGAGGAAAGGCGGTTTCCCGACCACGCCGGCTCCCTCAGCCGGATCGACGATCGTTTCATGGGGCGGGACTATAGGTTCGGCTTTCTTGCATTCGCCGACGAACATGAGCCGTTCAGCGGGGATGCGCGCAGGCGCCGACCGATCAACAGCCTCGGCCGCTTCGATTTCGCCACGGGAGAAGTCGTGTCGATGTTCGCAGGAGCGCAATATGCGCTGCAGGAAGTCACATTCGCGCCGCGCAGACCCGATGCGCCCGAAGCGGACGGATGGCTCATGGCCGTGGCCACCAATTACGAGACAATGAAAAGCGAACTTCTGATCGGCGATACAAGCAGCCTTTCGGTCGGGCCGGTCGCGCGCGTCAAGCTGCCATTCAAGGCGCCCAACCAGATCCATGGAAACTGGGTTCCAGCCTGGGTCGGTCGGTCATGATGACACTCGATCCCGCCACGCTCGAACAGGCGCTGCAGCGGATGGCGGGCGTGGTCGGCGCCGAACATGTCTGGCAGGGCGACGCCGCGCAACAAGCTTACCAGGATGCTATGCCCCCGCGCGACCCGATCTCCTACGCCCCAAGGGCGGCGGTGGCGCCGGCCAATGTCGGGGAAGTGCAGGCCATCGTCCGGATCGCAGCGGAACTGGGCGTCCCGCTCTGGCCGATCAGTCGCGGCAAAAACTTTGGCTATGGAGGCTCTGCTCCCCGGATCTCCGGGGTGGTGATGCTCGACATGATCCGAATGAACCGCATCCTCGAGGTGAATGCGGAGCTTGGATATGCGCTCGTCGAACCGGGCGTCGGGTTCGACGATCTCTACCATTACCTCGTCGATAACGACATCCCGCTATGGATCTCCGCGCCCGCGCATACCTGGGGAAGCGTCATCGGCAATGCTCTCGAGCGGGGAGTGGGCATGACGCCTTATGGTGAGCACGCTTCGAAGGTTTGCGGACTGGAAATCGTCACCGGCACTGGAGAATTGCTGCGCACTGGAATGGGTGCAATGGAGAACAGCGATACGTGGCAGCTGTTCCCCTTCGGATTCGGCCCCTCTTGGGACCCTGCCTTCATGCAATCGAATTTCGGCATCGCGACGAAAATGGGGATCTGGCTCATGCCCGAGCCCGAGCACACGCTGACGCTGTCTATGAACCTCGAACAGATCGAGGATCTTCCCGCGGCCATCGATGCGCTGCGCCCTTTTAAGCTCGACGGCACGGTCCAGGCCAATCCGAGTTTCGGAAACGTCATTCGCAACCTGGCCGTACGCGGACCACGAAGCAGCTTCTATGATGGAACGGGCCCGATCCCCGCCGACATTCTCGAACAGGCCCGGCTCGACGCGGGTATCGGTCATTGGAGGTTCGATATCCGCCTGTTCGGCAACCGTCGGGTAAACGAGGTCAATGCAGAGCGGGTCAGGTCTGCCTTTGCCTCCGCCGTGCCATACGATTTCACCGAAACCCAATGGAATCGAGGCGAGCCGCTGCGAGGCTCTGGCTCGCCGACGCCGAGCCTCGGCGCCCTGGGGATCGTCGACTGGCTCGGCGGAACCGGCGCCCACCTCACCTTTTCTCCGATTTCCGTATTTTCGGGAGCCGAGGCGTGGAAGCAGTACACGACCATCCGGGAAATGTATGAAGACGCCGGATTCGACTATTATGGCGGGTTCACGGCCGGACAGCGCTATCTCAATCATATCAATATGATAATCTTTAATAGTGACGATGCAGAGATGGCTGAGCGCGCCAGCGCGCTTTTCAGCAAGTTGATAGAAGTCGCGGCGCGCAATGGATGGGGTGAGTATAGAACCCACACATTGTTCTACGATGAAGTTGCCGCCTGTTATGACTACAATCACGGCGCATTGCGCCGCTGGAACGAGACGGTGAAAGATGCCGTCGATCCGCACGGCATCATCGCACCCGGCAAGATGGGCATCTGGCCGAAATCCTATCGGGAGAGCAGATCGTGAGGCGAATATTGGGCGGCGCGCTGTTCCTGTTCCCACTTACCGGAGCGCTTGCCGCCGCTGCCACTGCGGAAACGCAAGCTGGCGCAGACGGGCGCGAACTCTACCTTGCAAGGTGCGGCGGATGCCATCTGGAAGGCGGGTTCGGCACCCGGGTGCTGGAGCGCCGTGTGGTCGAAGGCCAGGCAATGCTTGAGCGGCGTGAGACCTTGCCTGCGGTAATGGTCGTGTCGGCAGTGCGTCTGGGTATCGGCTCCATGCCGCAGATGCGCCCGGCCGAGATCAGCGACGCCGACCTTGCTGCGATCGCCCGATATCTCGAGAATCCGTCATGATCCGCAGCGATCGCCGATCCATACTAAAGGGTTCGCTCACCCTGGCCGCGCTGACGGCAGCCCCCGCTGCGCTGCATGCGCGTCCTGCAGCCCCCGCGCTGGTCGTCTACGACATGCGGTTCGAGACCTCACGAAGGCTGGCGGCGCATTGGCGCATGCAAGGCGTTCCAGCGATCGATCCTCGCGAAAACGATCTCGGGATTGCATGGCGAGATCGCATTCCAAGGCTGATCGCAGGCGGCGGCGGGATCGAGGGAGCGACGTTATGGTCCGACCAGTTCATTTGCGAACGCTTCGGCGCCGATTTTGGACTCAGGCCAGTTTCAGCCGAGCAGCAGGGGTTGCCCCTCGATGCGGGCGGATCGCTGCGGCGATGGCGGCTGGCATGAGGTTGGACAGGCGAGGGCTGCTCCTGGCGAGCGGCGGGGTGACACTGCTTGTGACGGCAGGACCGGGCCTCGCGAATTCTCTCCTGAGGGCCTCACCCGAGCGTGTTGGGGAAATTTGGGGTTTGACCTACTGGTCGCCCGGTGCGATCCCGCGACCCGATCCCGCCCCACGATTGCAGACGCCGATGCCCTCGTGGCACCCCGAATTTGTTTTCCGTTCCTGAGGCGACTGGAAGAACAATTTCATGTCGACCCACGTGCTTCCTCCCGGCTTCGACCAGCAGACTTTCAACGCGGTGCTGGAAGAATTCCGGGCCGCGATAGGAGCCGAATGGGTCTATACCGCAGATGCCGACCGGGCGAGTTACCTCGATCCGTTCGAGATCGGCGACCAGGACGTTCATGCAAGTTCCGCCGCTCTGGCGCCGGACGGCATCGACGACATTCGCAAGATCCTGAAGATTGCCAACCGGCATCGCGTTCCCCTGTGGCCCATCTCGATGGGCAAGAATTTCGCTTACGGAACAGCGGCGCCCAAGATGCGCGGATCGGTCATACTCGATCTCAAGCGTATGAACCGCGTGCTGGAAGTGGACGAGACGCTGGGCACAGCGCTGGTCGAGCCCGGCGTCAGCTTCTTCGATTTCAAGGCCGAGCTGGACCGGCGCGGATCGAAATTATGGATGTCGGGGCCCTCTCATAGCTGGGGCAGCGTGATCGGCAACGCGCTTGAGCACGGCGTCGGCTACACGCCTT
>CAYRCH010000154.1:0-5051 GCA_964422665.1 uncultured Sphingomonadaceae bacterium
CCGCAGCAGCCTGCGCCTGTGGAAGCCGCACCACCGACCGCCGATTTCATCCCGCCCCGGCTGATGCGCCAGGAGGGTCTGGAGCCGGTGATCGGACGCAACCAGGCGGCGCTGGTGCAATTGCTGGGTACGCCGCGGATCTCGGTCGAGGAGGGGGACGCGCGCAAGCTGCAGTGGCGCGGCGAAGCATGCGTGCTCGACATCTATTTCTTCCCCCTGCGCCCGGGCGGCGAACCGGCCGCGACCTGGCTGGAGGCGCGCCGGGCGAGCGACGGCCGCGACGTGGACCGGGTGCAATGCCTACTGGCGCTGAGCGGGCAGTAGCTCCGCCCCGGAAAACGTCGCTAACCGGAATTTAAGCCTGTTGCGCCATTATCCCGGCGGGAAATGGGACAGACAACATGACCAAGGAATTCAACGATATTTCGGCGGAAAGCGCGGCCGGCGCGGTGCTTTCGAGCGAAGATATCGCGGAGATGCGCCGTTCGCTGTGGCAAGACGGCACCGTTTCCGCCGTTGAAGCCGATACCATACTGCTGGCCAATGACGAGCTGCGCGGTTCCTCGCCCGAATGGACCGATTTCTTCGTCGAGGCGATGACGGTTTACGCCGTAAACGCCGCCCAGCCCAAGGGCTATATCGACGATGCCCGGGCCCGCTGGTTTGCGGCGCGCATTACCGAACAGGGCAAGCTTCCAGGGATGGAAGAGCTGCTGCTGGTGGTGCGGATCCTCGAGCG
This sequence comes from uncultured Sphingomonadaceae bacterium, assembly GCA_964422665.1. GTDB lineage: Bacteria > Pseudomonadota > Alphaproteobacteria > Sphingomonadales > Sphingomonadaceae > DASWIR01. The sequence goes on from CAYRCH010000154.1 coordinate 740, forward strand.
CGCAACGCGCGTCGGCGAAGCGCTGCGCAACCTGGCGCATGAGACTTTCCTGCGCGCCGTTACCGAGGGCGCAGGTCCGACCCGCCAGGGCGACGATCGGGCGCCCGCAGGTTGCATCACCGCGGAGGAAGTGGACCTGCTGCGCCACATCCTGTTCGCGCCGGGAAGCGAACGTCCCGCCGCAGTGAGCAAGAACGAGGCGGAGCTGCTGTTCGCAATCAAGGACGCGGTGCTGGAAGGCTCGAATCCGCCCGAATGGAAGCAGCTCTTTGTCCAGGGCGTGGCGAATTATCTCGAAGGCTTCAGCGGCGCCGGAGAGCTGACCGCGGAACGCGCGCTGGAGCTCGAAGATTTCATGAGCCACGGGGGCGCCGGCATCCGCTCATTCTTCCGCCGGATGGCGACGGCGAATATCGGCGAGGGCATGTCCGCCATGGTCGATGCACTGTCAGGCGGCGATGACGACGAATCCGACGTCTTCGAAATGGCGGCCGAAGCGGCCGAAGTCACACCGCAGGAGCATGACTGGCTCGACATGATGCTCGAACAGGACGGCGAGATCGACGAATATGAGAGATCCCTGCTCTCTTTCCTGGCCGAAAACAGCCATGGATATGAGGGCGAGCAATAGGTTCGCGCAGCGGCTGCCTGCCGCGAGACGCAATCAGACCATAAAGCTTTCGCCGCAGCCGCAGGCGCCCTTGGCATTGGGGTTTTCGAATACGAAGCCGGCGGCGAAATCGTCTTCGCGCCAGTCCATCGTGCTGCCGACGAGATAGAGCACGCTCGCCCCGTCGATGTAGAAGGTGCCGCCGGGAGTCTCGATCTTCTCGTCGAACTTGTCTTCCTCGGTGACGTAATCGACCGAGTAGGCGAGCCCCGAGCATCCGCGGCGCGGCGTCGAGAGCCGCACCCCGATCGCATCTTCTGGCGCCTTCGCCATCAGATCGGTGATGCGTTGCTCGGCAGCCGCGGTCAGGGTCACGGCGGCCGGGCGCTGGCGTGTCCTGGTGTCGCTCATCACAGCATCCCTAGTTCGAGCCGGGCCTCGTCGCTCATCTTGGAGGGATCCCAGGGCGGATCCCATACCAGGTTCACTTCGGCGTCGCGTACTCCAGGAACACTCGAGGCGCGCAGCTCGACCTCACCCGGCATGCTCTCCGCCACCGGACAATGCGGCGTGGTCAGCGTCATGGTGATCGCCACATCGGCATCCGGCGACACTTCTACCGCATAGATAAGCCCGAGGTCGTAGATGTTGACCGGGATTTCCGGATCGTAGATATCCTTCAATGCCGCGACGACCGCCTCGTACAGGTCGCCGCCCGGTTCGCCCGGCAGGCCGGACTGGGGCTTCTGCGCCAGGAAGCCGGCAAGGTAGTCCTTCTTCCGGCCAAGCGATTCCGCCGCGCTTTCCGGCTCCGGCACATCGGCTACGCGGGCGCGCGGAGGCGTGTCGGCCCGCTCCACTTCCTCGATATTCAAGCTGCGCTCCTCGCTCATGCGAAAATCCTCTTGGTCCGTTCGATGCCTGCCACGAGAGCGGCGACATCCTGCGAATTGCTGTAAATCCCGAAACTGGCCCGCGCGGTGGCCGGGACGCCCAGATGCTCCATCAGCGGCTGCGCGCAGTGATGGCCGGCACGGATCGCGACATTCGCTTCATCCAATATGGTGCCGAGATCGTGCGGGTGAACCCCGTCCATCGCAAAGCTTACGATTCCGGCGCTATCCTCGGGGCCGAACAAGGTCACATCGTTCATTCCGCGCAGAATCTCGCGCAGTTCGCCGACCAGCGCCGCTTCGTGCCGTTCAACCGCCTCGATGCCGAGATCAGCCACGTAATCGCAGGCGGCAGCGAAACCGATCGCCTCGGTAATCGCCGGTGTCCCCGCTTCGAAACGCTGCGGCGCGGGGGCGTATGTGGTCTTTTCGAATGTCACTCTGTCGATCATCGCTCCGCCGCCCTGGTAGGGCGGCATTTCGGCAAGGATTTCCGCGCGCGCCCACAGCGCACCGACCCCCGTCGGCCCGTAGAGCTTGTGCGCACTGAAGGCGTAAAGATCGCAGCCGAGCGCAGCGACATCGACTTTCATCCGGGGCACCGCCTGGCAGCCGTCCAGCAGGAGCCTGGCGCCGACCGCGTGCGCGAGTTCCGCCGCGCGCCCTGCGTCGAGCACCGAACCGAGCACGTTGGACACATGAGCGAAAGCGACGATCTTGTGCGCGGGTGAGAGCATCCGCTCCGCCGCATCGAGATCGATCCGCCCATCCTCGGTCAGCGGGCAGACATCGATTTCTGCCCCGGTCCGCTCCGCGACCAGCTGCCAGGGCACGATATTCGAATGGTGCTCCAGCAGCGACAGCAGGATCCGGTCGCCGGGCCGCAAATTGGCGCCGCCCCAGCTCGCCGCCACAAAATTGATCGCTTCGGTCGCTCCGCGCGTGAATACCACTTCCGCCTCGCGCCCACCGATAAATTCCGCCACCCGGCGCCGGGCGGCTTCATAGGCCAGCGTCATATCAGCTGACCGCGCATAAACTCCCCGATGCACCGTCGCATAATCCGGCCCGAGCGCGCGGGCGACGGCATCGATCACGGGCCGGGGCTTTTGCGCTGTCGCCGCCGTGTCCAGATAATGCCAGGCTTCGCCCGTGCCGGTGACGAGACCGGGGAAATCCGGCCGCAAATCAGGAAAGGCGAGCGTTGCGGTGCTCATCCGGCGATCCCTTCCAGGGCGTCGATAGCCTTGCCCAGCATCCTGTCATGCTCCTCGTCACTGCCGATCGCGGCGAACGCATCGGCGATGAAGGCGCGGATCAGCAGCCGGCGCGCCGCTTCCGGTGGGATTCCGCGGCTGGCCATGTAGAAGGCCGCCGCCTGGTCGAGCGTGCCGATGGCTGCACCGTGGGCGCATTTCACATCGTCGGCGAAAATCTCGAGCTCGGGCTTGGCATTGGCCGACGCCCCCGCCTCAAGCAGGATCGCGCGGAAGTTCTGCGCCGCATCGGTCTTCTGCGCATCGCGCGCAACCTCGATGGCACCAAGGAAATTACCGGTCGCCCGGCCCCAATGCACGCTGCGCACCACCTGGTTGCTGGTCGCGCCGGGCCGGGCATGAATCAGGCGGGTGACGATCTCGCGCGTCGCATCGCCGCCGCCGATCGTGACTCCGCCCAGCTCGAAATGCGCGCCTTCCTCCAGCGTCACTTCGATATCGAGACGGGCATAGGCTTCGGCCGAAAGCACGGCGAAAATCTCCGCTCGCGCCCCCGCCCCAAGCGACAGGCGCAAGCGATGAAGCCCGGGGGACGCTTCATCGAGCACGAAACATTCGCTTTGCATTTCACCCGGAGCAACCGCGATTTCCCGCTGCCGCCCGAAATCCTCCGGCGCAAGTGCCTCCAGCGCCGTGAAGTCGGCATAGCGCCAGGGCTCGTCGCGCCGTGTGGGAAGGGATGCGAGCTGGTTCACGCCGCCACCGCCTCGTAACCTTCTTCCTCGAGCTGCACGGCCAGTTCGGGCCCGCCGGTCCGGACGATCCGGCCCTTCGAGAGCACGTGGACGAAATCGGGCCGCACATAGTCGAGCAGGCGCTGGTAGTGGGTGATGAGCAGCACGCCCTTGTCGGGCTTGCGCATGATCGCATTGATCCCATCGCCCACTACTCTGAGCGCGTCGATATCGAGCCCGCTGTCGGTCTCGTCGAGCACGGCGAATTTCGGGTCGAGAATACCCATCTGGACCATTTCGGCGCGCTTCTTCTCGCCGCCCGAGAAGCCGACATTCACCGGCCGCTTGAGCATTTCCATGTCGAGCTTGAGCAGTGCGGCCTTTTCCTTCGCGAGTTTCAGGAACTCACCGCCCGACAGGGGTTCTTTCCCTTGCGCCTTGCGCTGCGCATTCAATGCCTCGCGCAGGAACTGCACGAAGGATACACCCGGAATCTCGACCGGGTACTGGAAGCCCTGGAACAGGCCGAGGGCGGCCCGCTCATGCGGTTCCAGGGACAAAAGGTCGGTCCCCCTCCCGCTTGCGGGAGGGGTTAGGGGTGGGTCAGTGCGCGATTCAGGCCCACCCCCGTCCCCTCCCGCAAGCGGGAGGGGAGAGGTGAAGGTCACGGTGCCGCCGGTCACTTCGTAGCCCGGCCGGCCGCCGAGGACATAGGCAAGCGTAGACTTGCCCGCGCCGTTCGGACCCATGATCGCGTGCACTTCGCCCGCGCCGACTTCGAGCGTCAGCCCGTTGAGGATTTGCGTTCCGCCGACTTCGGCGTGGAGATTATCGATCTTGAGCATTGGTCTTCCTGTG
>CAYRCH010000155.1:0-1626 GCA_964422665.1 uncultured Sphingomonadaceae bacterium
ATCGTGGAGGAAATAGTCGGCCTTGAACTGGGCATAGCCGCCGAACAGCTCGTCCGACCCTTCGCCGGTGATGACCACCTTGTAGCCGACATCGCGGACATGGCGGCTCATCAGCATCTTCGCCACGCCCAGCGTGTTGTAGAAGGTCCGTTCCGAATAATGGACCGCCCGCTCGAAATTCTCGCCATAGAGGTCGGCGGCCTTGAGGCGCAGTATGTCCTGCTCCGCGCCGGCCTTCTCGGCCATTTCGGTGGCGATCGCCGCTTCGTCGTAGCGCGCATCGTCGAAGCTGATGGTAAAGGCCTTGACCGGCGACTGCTGGATGGCCGCCGCAATGCCCAGGATCGAGCAGCTGTCGATGCCGCCCGAAAGATAGCAGGCCACGGGCACGTCGGCTTCGAGCCTGAGGGCGATGCTTTCGACAAGCGCCGCGCGGACGTTCTCGATATGCTCCTCGTCGGGAAGGTCGTCATGTTCCCCGTCGAGGGGGAATTCGGCGTCCCAGTAGCGACGCTGCTCCACCTCGAAGCCCCCGCCCGGCTTCCGGCTGACCACCAGCATGTGGCCGGGCAGCAGCGCCTTGATACCTTCGAACAAGGTCATGCCCGGCACCATCACCTGCATCATCTGGTGCAGCTGCGCCTTGGGGCAGACTTCGCGCGGCACTTCCGGGTGGGCGAGCATCGCCTTCATTTCGCTGCCCCAGAAGAACCCCGCGTCGCCGTGATGATAGTAAAGCGGCCGGATGCCGAAGCGGTCGCGCACGAGGATAAGCTGCTGCTTATCCTCATCGAAGATCGCAAAGGCGAATTCCCCGCGCAGGTGATCGACGAAGTCCAGCCCGTGCTTGCGATACAGCTTCAGCGCGATCTCGCTGTCGGACCTGGTGGTGAATTCGAACCCGTCGGTACGCAGCAGCCCCCGGATGCGCTTATAGTCGTAGAACTCGCCATTGATCGTACCCACCAGACCGGCGGTGCCATCATCGCCATGCCCGTAGATCGGCTGGTCACCGGCATTCAGCCCGATGATCGACAGCCGCGTATGGGCCATGGCGAGCCCGTTCTCGTCGTCGAAATGAAATCCCTGGCCGTCGGGGCCGCGGTGATACATTTTTTCCGCCATCGCGCTCGCGATGGTTCGGGCGTCGCCAGCTGCGCCTGGCGTCCAGAATCCGGCAATGCCACACATGATGTTTCGTGTCCTTGGAAGGGTTGGTCAGTCGAGCAGGTCGTCCGGCACTATGTTGCGCACCCGGTCGAAGATCGCGAGCAACAATGCCTGGCGAATCCAGACCGCGCCGTCCGCCTGGTTGAAATAGAGATTATGGGGGGTGTCATCGAGATCGATGGACAGCTCTTCGCCGCGGGCCAGCGGGTGCAGGATGACCGTGTCGTCCTTGAGCTTGCTTTCGGAGCTGAGCTGGAACTCGTCGCCGTAGAAGCGATAGCCATCGCCGAGAAAGGCGATCGCGTTCATGTAGATCACGTCGAGATATTCGAGGCTGCCCTGGAGGTCGCGCGAGAAGTTGATCCCGATCGGGCTGCCGTTGCACAGGTCGCGCAGCTCCTCGCCGAGCGGATCCGCCATCTCGGAGAAGATGGTGATATGATTGATGTTTCCCGG
>CAYRCH010000155.1:1726-5012 GCA_964422665.1 uncultured Sphingomonadaceae bacterium
ACGGCGCTCTGCTCGGTATGCCGGACCACGACGATATCGGCGTAGGAATTGAACATCTGCCCGATGTCGCGCATCGATTCGCCCTTGGCGACACCAGTGGTCTTGGCATCGGCCACGCTGATCGTCTTGCCCCCGACGCTGAGCATCGCGCTCTCGAAGGACAGGCGCGTGCGCGTGCTCGGTTCGAAAAAGGCCGCCGCCATGATCTTGTCTTGCAGCGCGCTGCCAACCGGGAACCTGCGGAGCTGGAGATAGGCGGCAAGCTTGCACAATTCGCTCAGCAGTTCCTGGTCGAATTGCGCGGCGGAGAGCACGGACGAGTTGCGCAGCCGGTCGAGTACATCGAGGCGCAGTTTCGGCGACCTTCCCAGCAGGCCGCCCGGATCGGGGCAATTGCCGATCCGGCCAAGTTTTCTGATTGGGTCCGCCTTGTGCAGGACCTGCGACGCGGGGATCGTCACCAGCTTGTCCCCTGCAGGATGTCGCGCACCAGCATGGCGATCAAAGCCGCCGCCGATACAGCGCACCAGGTCAGCGAGAGATAGACGAGAAAGGTCAGGAAAGCCGCGGAGAACATCAGATTCCCTCCTTGAGCCGTGCCCAGTCGAACTGGGACTTTGATAGATAGGCGCAGGCCAGAACCCACGCCATCGAAACCGCCGTGCCGATCGTGCTGGCGGCATACCAGCCGATGGTGAAATAGCTGACCAGCCCGACCCCGCCGCCGAGCAGCATCCCGCCGATCGCGCCGCCGGTGGTGGCCCTGCGCCAGTAGAGGCCAGCAATGATCGGCCAGATCATCGCGCCCACCAGCGGTCCTGCAAAGAACAGCACGCTGGCGAGCGTGCCGATGCGCGGCAGGCATACGATCCAGGTGCCAAGGCCCAGCAGCAGGGTGATCCACTGCGCCATCCGCTTGAGTTTCTCGGGCGAAGCCGCGGGGCGCAGCACCCGGCGATAGATATCCTCGGTGATGAGATCGCTGGTCGCGGCGAGCAGGCTGTCGATCGAGGAAGCGAGCGAGCAAAACACGATAATGAAGATCGCGATGGCGCCAACTTCTCCCAGCACTTCGGCGATCACCAGCGGCCCCACCATATCGCTGCTCGGCACGCCGACGCCCAGTGCGCCGGAGGCGAGCGCGATGAAGCCCGCGGCGATCGGGATCGGAAGCCAGACCAGGCCGGCAATCAGGAACGCGCGGCCTGCCACGCCTTCGCGGAAGGCGAATGCGCGGCTCCACCAGACATTGTTGTGAAACACCTCGCCCAGGCCGAACAGGAAGTTGTTGAAGATCGCCATCAGGGCGGCGGGGAACAATGCGCTCACCAGCATCGGCTTCGAGGCGGCGAGATTGGCATGGATCTCGTCCACCGTGACCTGATTGAGCACGGCGAAGCCGACCACCACGATCCCGATCAGGATGATCATGCTCTGGATGAAGTCGGTGCCGATCACCGCCGTCAGCCCGCCGCGCATTGTGTAGAGCACGCAGACGAGCAGGATCACGCTCATCCCCCATTCGTAGGGTATGCCGGACAGCGCGTTGAGCAGGATGCCGCCCGCCATGGCCATGCTGACAAGCCAAGTCAGCGAATAGAACAGGGTGAAGAGCATGAAGATGCTCCAGGCCCCCCGGCCGTATCGCAGGCGGAAGAAATCGCCGGACGTATAGCCATTGGGCATCAGCGTGCGGATCCGGTTCGCCATCGGCGCGAACAGGATCAGCCCGAAGGCCGCCATCGAGTAAGCCAGCATCCCCCAGATGCCCAGCTCGAGCGCGAATTGCGGCGCGAGCATGGTGGTGTTGGAGGTGATCCAGGTGGCGACCGCCGTCGCCGACGCCAGCGCAAGTCCGACATTGCGCCCGGCCAGCGCATGATCCTCGAAACTCTTGTTGCGGCGCCCCCAGTAGAAGCCGAGCGCGACCCACAGCACGCTGAACAGGCCGAGCAGGAACCAGCCGATAGTGGGATCGAGAATGGCCTCGCCTGTGCTCACGGCCGCGCCCCCCGCAGGATCGTGGCGACAATGGCCAGGGCAATCACGGCGCCGATGATGGTGAGCCAGATCGCACGGGCCAGCGACTGGTGCTCTACAGTCAGAACAAGCGGTGCAGACTGCCTACCAGCATCGTCGCGCAGCCGCAGGTAATATTCGCCCGCATCGAGGCCGGAGACGAAGAAGGAGCGGTTCGGCCCGCTATAGAGCGCTCTGCCCCCCTGGAAATCGCGGCGTTCCGCAATGATCAGGCTGACCGGCGCCTCCGCTTCCCATTCGAGCAGGACGTGGCCCGTGTCGCTGGCGAGCGGGCCGGGAGCGGAGAATGCGGGTGCGGCAGCACTGGCCGGAACTCCCAGAGCCAGAAGCGAAAGGATCAGTGCGAGGAAGGCGCCGCGAAGCCGCCCGGGGGAAATCACACGCGGCCAGGGGCGGCGCTGAGGGAAATTGCGATTGGCGGGACAAAGCCTGGCCCCGGCGAGATGCTCGCTGGAAAGTGAGATTGTTCCTTGCCCATCCTGCCGGCCGAACCGCCGGTGCCCATGCTGGTGTGCCTAGAGCTTGCGGGTCCTAGCAAAGCGACCGGCGCTTGTGAACCGCCGCCGTCCCCCTGCCGCTGCGACTACGTAAAAACCGAAAAACGGTGTGGCACCCTAAACATTCCCTGCGCCCGTCGGATTGGTGGATGGGAGGCCGGCTTCGTGTCTGGCCAGCGTTTTCACCAAGGTCGGGCGAGATAGCGAATGGTTGCGATTTTTACGGGCGCAGGTGCGGGTTTCGAGCGCAGTTCTGCGAACCTGCTGGGCGGCGCGGGGCAGCTTGGCGGAGGCTTGCTGGGCCGCGGAGGCGAGGGCGTTTCGGTCAATGCCTTTACGGGCAATCTGCTCGTCAGCCACCAGGACGAATTCCTTGTCGGGCGCGGCCCGGATGTGGGGATATCCCGGACGTATAACAGCCTGGCCGGCGCGGCCGACGGCGACAATGGCGACCAGTGGCAGCAGAGCACGCATCGCCGCGTGTTCGGCCTTACCGGAACGCTCGGCACGGCAGGCAGCACGATCAGCCGGCTGGGCGGTGACGGGGCCGTGCTGGTCTATTCCTGGGACGATAGTGCCGGCGCCTATGTCTCCACCGAAGGCGCCGGTGCGCATGACCGGCTGTCTCATTCGGCGGGCGAGTGGACATGGACGGATGGCGACAGCCAGGTCACCGAGACCTATTCTGCGCACGGCACCGACAATTGGCGGATCACCGCGAAGACCGACCGCGACGGCAATGCGCTGAC
>CAYRCH010000156.1:0-4901 GCA_964422665.1 uncultured Sphingomonadaceae bacterium
CTGCCGGTGGTGGCGAGGTCGCGCCCGAGCATGGCGGTGATCTTCTCGTTGAACCAGATGCGCGGCGCACGCGCCGGCCCGCAATAGGCAACCAGCCGCACGGTGTTGGAGCCGATGTCGATCACTGCGCGATCCGGCCAGTCGGCCTCTGGCCGGTGAGAACTGCGAAAACCTGCCATGTTCAGATCGCGCCCTTGCGGAGGCTCAGCTTGGGGACCCGGTCGCTGCTGAGCGCGGTGCCGCGCCCCGAAAGGGATGGATTGGTCATGAAATATTCGTGGCAGTTGAAGCGTTCGCCAACCGGCTCGATCCGGTGATAGTTTCCGTCTGGCTCCAGCTGCCAGCTCTGCTCGTTATCCAGCAAGTTGGCGAGCAATACCTGCCCCAGTACTTGATCATGCACTGTGCGGTTGCGGATCGGCACCAGCACTTCGACGCGCCGATCGATGTTGCGGCTCATCGCATCGGCCGAGGAGATGAAGACGCGCGCGCGGGAGCTGGGCAGGCCGTATCCGTTGGCAAATGCCCAAACCCGGCTGTGTTCGAGGAACCGGCCGATGATCGATTTGACGCTGATGGTTTCGGAAAGGCCCGGCACGCCGGGGCGCAGGCAACAGATTCCGCGTACGACAAGGTTGATTTCCACCCCGGCCTGGCTGGCCTCATACAGCCGGTCGATAATCCCCTTCTCGGTGATCGAGTTCAGCTTGGCCCAGATGCCTGCCGGGCGCCCGGCACGCTTGTTTTGGATTTCCCGGTCGATCAGGCTGTAGAGCTTTTCGCGCAGCCCGATCGGCGAGATGGCGATCGCTTCGGTGCGATGAGGCTCAACATATCCCGTGACGAAATTGAACAGCTTTGCCGCATCGCGGCCGAGCTTGGGATCGGCGGTGAAATAGCTGAGGTCGGTGTATATCTTGGTCGTGACGGGATGATAATTGCCCGTGCCGAAATGGCAGTAGGTGCGATAACCGCCATCCTCGCGGCGCACGACCATCGATACTTTCGCATGCGTCTTCCAGTCGACGAAGCCGTAGATCACCTGGACGCCTGCGCGTTCGAGCTCCGAAGCCCAGTGCAGATTCTGTTCTTCGTCGAACCGCGCCTTGAGTTCCACCACGGCAGTGACGGATTTGCCTGCTTCGGCTGCGGCAATCAGTGCTGCGATTACCGGTGACTGATGTCCGGCCCGATAGAGTGTCTGCTTGATCGATACCACGGCGGGGTCCGCCGCGGCCTGCCGTATGAAGTCCACCACCACCTCGAAGCTTTCATACGGGTGATGGATGATGATGTCCTTTTCGCGGATGGCGGCAAAGCAGTCGCCGTCATGCTCCAGCACGCGCTCCGGATAGCGCGGGCTGTAGGGCTCGAACTTGAGTTCGGGCCGGTCCTGGGCGACGATCGAATCCAGTCCGCTGATGCCCAGCATCCCCTGGGTGGTCGTCACGACCGCGTGCTGCAGGCCGAGCTGCTGGCGCAGCAGGCTCTCGGCCTCCGGATCGAATTCACTGTCGATTTCCAGCTGGATCACGCGGCCCCGTCGCCGACGCTGAATGGCCGAGCGGAAATAGCGAACCAAGTCCTCAGCCTCCTCCTCTATTTCGATGTCGCTGTCACGGAGGATCCGGAAGATGCCGTCTCCCTGTATTCTGAAGCCCGGGAACAGCAAGTGGGCGAAACGGCAGATCACACTTTCGATTGGAATATACGTGGCCTCGTCCCCCGGAATGCGGACGAAACGCGGCATGGCGCTGGGAATCAGCACCATTTCCACCACCTGTGCCTGATCCGCCTTGCGGAGGAGATTGAAGAGGACCCCGATCCCCATATTGGCGACGAAGGGAAACGGGTGTGCGGGGTCGATCGCCTGCGGAGTCAGGATGGGCACGATGTGATCGAGGAAGTAATCTTTCAGCCAGCGTGCCGCTTCGGCGTCGATCCGCCGCTCATCGGCTATGTGGATGCCCTTGGCCGCGAGCAGCGGGCGGAGCTCGTTCAGCGCCACCTGCTGTTGCAGTTCCAGCTGCCGGACAGCCTCGCGAATCTCGGCCAGTTGCAGGGAAGGCGTCTTGCCGTCGATCGAGGTGGTCTCGATATTGCGCCGAACCTGGCCTGCCAGTCCGGCGACGCGGATCATCATGAATTCGTCGAGATTGCTCCCAGAGATCGAAAGGAACCGGAGCCGTTCCAGCAGCGGGTAGGAGGTGTTGCGCGCTTCGGCCAGCACCCGCTCGTTGAAAGCCAGCCAGCTGAGTTCGCGATTGAAATAGCGCTCCTGCACCCTCGGCAGGTCGTCATTCGCGTGGGCTCTTGCAGCGCTGGTCATTAATCCGATGCCTGATGATGGTTCCACCACCGTCTGGAGGGGCCATGTTACACATTTGTTGCAATCGGACACCCCGCTTTCGCGAACTGGAGGCCTGCGCACATCTTTTCCTGGCGCTCCGTCTCATATTCGTTTCAAGTGAAACATTATTTCTGGAACTGGCCCGACCAAGAGTCTACAACCTCTGCAGGGTGTTGCTCGGAAAAGGGATCGGGAGACCATGCGCGAGATTGGACATTTCATCGCCGGAAATGCGGGAAATGCAAAGCGCAAGGCTCCTGTCTGGCATCCCAGCACCGGGGAGCAGCAGGCCGAGGTTGCGCTGGGCGATGCAGCGGTGCTCGAAGCCGCGGTGGCGGCGGCGCTGGAGGTCCAGCCGGGCTGGGCGGCCACCAATCCCCAGCGGCGTGCCCGCATCATGTTTCGGTTCCGCGAACTGGTCGAAGCCAATATGGACGACCTCGCCCACATGCTTTCCAGCGAACACGGCAAGGTCATTGCCGACGCCAAAGGCGATATCCAGCGCGGGCTCGAGGTGATCGAATTCGCCTGCGGCATTCCCCATGCGCAGAAGGGCGAATATACTCCGGCTGCGGGACCCGGCATCGATGTCTATTCGATGCGCGTGCCGTTGGGTATCGGGGCGGGCATCACGCCGTTCAATTTCCCGGCCATGATCCCGATGTGGATGTTCGGCATGGCCATCGCGGCGGGCAACGCCTTCATCCTCAAGCCGTCGGAGCGCGACCCCTCGGTGCCGGTGCGGCTCGCCGAGCTGTTCCTGGAGGCAGGCGCGCCCGAAGGGCTGCTGCAGGTCGTGCATGGCGACAAGGAAATCGTCGATGCGATCCTCGACCACCCGGCCATCGCGGCGGTCAGCTTCGTTGGCTCGTCCGACATCGCGCAATATGTCTATTCCCGCGGCACGGCGAACGGCAAGCGGGTGCAGGCAATGGGCGGGGCGAAGAACCACGGCATCGTGATGCCCGACGCGGACATGGACATGGTTGTGAACGACCTCGTCGGTGCGGCCTTCGGGAGCGCGGGCGAGCGATGCATGGCCTTGCCGGTTGCGGTGCCCGTGGGTGCCGACACGGCTAGCCGGCTGCGCGACGCGCTGATCCCGGCCATCGAAGCGCTCCGCGTCGGTATCTCGACCGATCCCGAGGCGCATTACGGCCCCGTCGTCACCGCCGAGCACAAGGCGAAGATCGAAACCTGGATCGGCAAGGCGGCCGAAGAAGGGGCCGAGATCGTCGTCGATGGCCGCGGTTTCAGCCTGCAGGGGCACGAGAACGGCTTTTTCATCGGCCCGACACTGATCGACCGGGTGACGCCGCAGATGGAGAGTTACCGGCAGGAGATTTTCGGCCCGGTTCTGCAGATCGTCCGTGCGCGCGATTTCGAGGAAGCCCTGCGCCTGCCGAGCGATCACCAATATGGCAATGGCGTCGCCATCTTCACGCGCAACGGCCATGCGGCGCGCGAATTTGCCCAGCGGGTCAATGTCGGCATGGTGGGGATCAACGTACCGATCCCGGTTCCCGTCGCCTATCACAGCTTTGGCGGGTGGAAGCGCAGCGCCTTTGGCGACCATAACCAGCACGGGCTGGAGGGGATGCGGTTCTGGACCAAGGTCAAGACGGTCACCCAGCGCTGGCCCGATGGCGGCGGCGATGGCTCGAATGCATTCGTGATTCCGACTATGGCCTGAGTCGCAATGACCGGCCAGTTCGCTCTTACCGACGATCAGCTTGCTATCCAGGAGATGGCACGGCGTTTCACCGCCGACGCCATCGCGCCGCATGCGGCCGAGTGGGACGAGAAGCATATCTTCCCGCGCGAGACGATCCGGCAGGCCGCGGAACTTGGTTTCGCGGCGATCTATGTCAGCGAGGAAAGCGGCGGGATTGGGCTCGGGCGGCTCGAAGCTGCGCTGATCATGGAGGCGATGGCCTATGGCTGTCCGTCGACAAGCGCCTTCATCTCGATCCATAATATGGCCGCATGGATGATCGACACATTCGGCTTCGACACCGTGAAGCGCGAATACCTGCCCTCGCTGGTCGCGATGGACCGGCTGGCGTCCTATTGCCTGACCGAACCATCCTCCGGCTCCGACGCGGCCGCGCTCAAGACCCGCGCGGCGAGGGATGGGGATCATTACATCGTCAGCGGCACCAAGCAGTTCATTTCCGGCGGGGGCGAGAACGAGATCTATCTCACCATGGTCCGCACCGGGGAGGACGGGCCGGGCGGCATATCGTGCCTGGTGATCGAGAAGGACATGCCTGGCGTTTCCTTCGGCGCGCAGGAAAAGAAGCTCGGCTGGCATTCGCAGCCCACCGCCGCACTGATCCTCGAAGAAGTGCGGGTGCCGGTCGCCAATCTGGTTGGCGAGGAGGGCCAGGGATTCCGTATCGCCATGGCCGGGCTCGATGGCGGCCGCCTCAATATCGGGGCCTGTTCGCTCGGCGGGGCGCAGCGCTGCCTCGACGAGGCGATCGCCTATACCAAGGAGCGCCGGCAGTTCGGCAAACCCATTGCCGATTTCCAGAACACGCAGTTCACG
>CAYRCH010000157.1:0-4818 GCA_964422665.1 uncultured Sphingomonadaceae bacterium
GAATTGCAGCGCAGGAAGCACATGAAATCGCCCAGCCAGTCCGACACGCGGAAGCCGAGCACGTCGCAGAAGAATTTCACGGCCGCCTGATGGTCGGGCGAGTGCAGCACGATGTGGCTTATGCGGACCGGCATGCCCTCCCACCGCTCCATGGCGCGCTTGTCGAGCTTCCGGACTTCGGCCGAGATCTCGAACGGCAGGCCGTCGGGCGAGAAGAAGCGGAAACCGTAGCCGCCGCCGGGCGCATCGAGTTCTCGGGCCTCATGGACGATCCTGCAGCCGGCCTCGGCCACTCGGGCCTGCAGAGTGTCGACATCGGCGCGGCTTTCCGCGGCCAGCGCGATCACTTCGATGCAGTTCTGCTGCGCCTTGTGCAGCCGGACGACGTGATGCTCGTCATGGCCGTGGGTCTTGAACCAGGCCATGTCGGCGGTCGCCTCGACTTCCTCCAGGCCCCAGTCATTCGCGTAGAAGGCGCGTTCGGTTTCGAAGTCTTCGACGCCGTAGCCGACATAGCGGATTTCGGTCACTCTGCTCATGAGGCTTTCATTTCCTGCGTTGGCGTTGAGCGCATGTCTCGTCTCCTGTCCTTGATCCTCAGATCGGCTCCGCCACGCGTTCGAACATCTCGGCCGTGGCGCGGGCATTGTCGACCGGCGGGCCCTTGCCGAGCTGGCCGTGGCAGATCGCCAGCGAGCTTTCGACGATGTAGCGGCAGCGCTCGAAGCGGCGATCGCGATAGGCGGTGAAGGCCGCCTCGGGCGTATCGTGCCGCTCCAGCTCTTCGGCCAGCACGATCCCGTCCTCCACCGCCATGCCGGCCCCCTGGCCGAGATGCGGCGTGGTGGCGTGGACCGCGTCCCCGAGCAGCACCACCCGCCCGCTGTGCCAGGGGCCCTCCAGCATCATCCCCTCAAGCGGCCGGTAAACCACGCCGTCGTCATCGGTGATCCGTTCGGCCATTTCGCGGATCTGCGGCGCGGCATTGGCAAGCTTGGAGCGCATGGCGGCGGCCAACCCCTCTTTAGGATAGAACGGATTGCCCGGCTCCGGCGTCGTCACATACATGTACATCAGCTCGCGGCTGATGGGGACGAGGCCGATGCCGGTCGGCCCGTTATAGACGTGCAGCGCATCGAGATCGTCAGGCCGGGGGAAATTGTAGCGCCAGACCGACTGGCCGGTGAATTCCGGCTTCGGAGCATCGGGCATGATGGCCTGGCGGGTATCGGAATAGACCCCGTCGGCGCCGATCGCGATATCGAACCGGCCGCTGGAACCATCGGAGAAGCGGACTTCGACGCCGTCCCCTGCATCGTGGATGTCCTGTGCGGTCACGCCGAGTCGCACCTCGGCACCCGCGGCGATGGCGCTGTCGCCCAGCACCTTGTGCAGGGCAGGGCGCCCGATGCCGAGGTTGGCCGGATAGCCTTCAGCCAGCCGGGGCGAGGGAACTTCGGCCACCAGCGTGCCATCGGGCATGTGCACGGCCACCTTGTCGAAGGGCACGCCGGCCGCGACGTAGGCCTCCAGCAGGTCGAGCTGGTCCATCGCGCGGATGACATTGCCCTGCTGGATGATGCCCACGCCGTAGACCGACCAGTCCGGATCCTTCTCGATCACCGTGACGCGGTGGCCCTTGCGGCGCAGGGCGATGGCGGCGGTAAGACCGCCGATGCCGCCGCCGATCACGAGGATGTCGAGATTGTGCATGATCGCTTCCGGCCTAGAACTTGTACCCGACGCGGGCGCCGTAGGTGCGCGGCGGCTCCAGCGTGACCGAGGCGACATTCGCCGCGCCAACCTGGTAGAGCGAACGCATCGTCTCGTTGGTGAGGTTGCGGACAAACAGCGTCGCGGTAAAGCCCCGATCGAACGGCACGAGCGAGAGGCTGGCGTCGAGCGTCAGGTCTTCGCCGCTATTGCCAGTCGGCAGGTAGCCGAAGCCCACCACGCGGTTGCTACGATAGCGCCCGTCGATCGCCGCGATCAGTTCGAAATCGCCGAGGTCGATGGTCTGCTGGAGGCCGAGATTGACCGTCCATTTCGGCGCATTGAGCGCCGGCTTGCCCGAGCAGTCGATGGTGAAGCTGCGCGTCGGCCCCATGTTCTGCGTGTAATCGCAGCCGGTCACCGGGGTCAGGAAGTTGGGCGGATCGGTCGCATCCGACAGGTCGACCTGATCGTAGGTAAAGGCATCGTAGGTCGCGTCGAGATACTGAACCCCGCCGCGGATCAGCGTGCTCTCCGTGGCGAGGAACTGGAAATCCATTTCCGCGCCCTTGATCGTCGATTCGCCGACATTGCGGGTATAGAAGGAATTGTTCCCGCGATCGTCGACGCCGAGCGCAGCCAGCTGCTGCCCTTCATATTTCCAGTAAAACAGTTCCAGGTTCAGCTGCAGGCGATTGTCGAAAAAGCTGTTCTTGGCGCCGATCGTGTAGGCGTCGATATATTCGGGATCGTATTCCTCCTGCCCGAAGGTGAGGTTGAACCCGCCGGCGCGGAAGCCGGTCTCGAAGCTGGCATAGAGCAGATTGTCCGGTGTAACGTCGTATTCGACCGCGGCGCGCCAGGTGATCTCCTCGTCACCTGCAGTGCGCTCGATCGCGGTGGGGCTGTTGATCAGCAACGCCTGCGGGCCGGCCATGCCGAACGGACCATAGGGGAACGCGCCGTAAGGCACCGGCGCATCGAGCGGGGAGCCGGCCGGAAACAGCGCCGGGTCAAGCTGGCTCAGCGAATCCGCGAGCGTCAGGCCGACCGGTATGTTGGGCACTTGCGGACAGCTTGGCGGTCCGGCAACCGGCTCGATGAGGCAGACGCCGGTGGTCGCAATCGACAGTGCGTCGATCGAGCGGCTCTCATCCGTATAGCGGATTCCGCCGACGAGCCTCAGATCGTCGGTGACGCTGAAGCTGCCGCGGGCAAAGATCGCGAGCGATTCCGTATCGGTGGCGAAATCCTGGAAGGAGACGGTGGCGAACTGGTTGTAGGAGTTCAGCCCTTCCACCTTCTCGTCGAAATAATAGGCGCCGACCAGCCATTCCAGCGGGCCAGCGTCGCCCGACAAGCGTGCCTCGATGCTGAACTGTTCGGCCACGTCCTGGTTGATCGCGGCCCGGAACGGCGCGCCGTTGAACTGGTTGTCGAGCTCCGAGCGGCGGTAGGCCGGGATGATCACCAGGTCAGCCCCGCCGAGATCGACATTCAGCTCTGCATTGACGCCCCAGTACTCGTCGTCGCGGAAGGGACGGGCATAGCCGATGACCGGCGAATAGAGCGGCGCGGCGGTTGCGTTGCCTGCAATGAAAGCGAGCGTCTGCGGCGCGTGGAGCCCGGTGAAGGGTTCCCGCACGTCCGCTGGCGCTGCAATGAACTGCCAGTTCGGAACCGTCGCGCCGGGCGTAAACGGGGCGAATGTGTAGACGCCGTCAATATTGAGGCCCGGCCCGGTTCCCTTCTGGGTCGAATAATCGCCCGAGATTCGCAGGTCCACGTCTGGGGAAATCTCGAACAGGAGCTGGCCGCGCAGCGCCAGGTCCTCCGCCGCTCCGGTGCCGTCGGAATAATATCCGTCGCGCTCTGCATAGGCGCCCGAGATGCGCGCGGCGACATTGTCGCCCACCGGAAGGTTGAGCATTCCGGTGAATTCCAGCGCGTCGTAATTGCCATATTGGGCGCTGACGCTGCCCTCGACCATGCCGAGGCGCGGTGCGTTGGGAATGACGTTGACGGCGCCGCCGGTGGCATTCCGGCCGTATAGCGTGCCCTGCGGACCCTTGAGGATTTCCACGCGGTTGACGTCTAGGAACGAGGCCACGGTGGAGGAGGGGCGGCCGATATAGACGCCGTCGAGATTGAAGGCGACCGCCGGGTTGGTGTAGCCGTTATTGGCAAAATTGCCGACGCCGCGGATGAAATATCCGACATTGGCGCCGCCCGCCTCGGGGACATAGAGCGCCGGGGCGACCTTGTTGAGCTGGGTCGCGTCGACGACGCCGGCGCGAGCAAGATCTTCCCCGCTGGCGGCATTGATGGGAATGGCTGCATCCTGCAGGCTTTCCTCGCGCCGCTGTGCCGTGACCGTGATGACATTCAGGCCGCCGCGCTCTTCGGCCGCCTCTTCGGTATCGCCTTGATCGGCTGTCTGGGCATGGGCCGCCTGGCTCAGCAGCATAAGCGGCAGTGCGGTGGTAGCGAGAAGGCGTAAAGGCATCTGGATCTCCCGTTCGATGGCCCTTCATCCGGGTGGGCATCAAAGCAGGCGAGTTCGCACCGTCTCCATAATCAGTCCAATTTTTTATTCTTGTCGATTTGCATCGATGATATCGATGATTCCATGCGGCTCGACAATTTCGATCTCAACCTGCTGATCGCCTTCGACATCCTTGTCGAGGAGCGCAGCGTCACCCGGGCTGCGCGGCGCCTGAATCTTACCCAATCTGCGACCAGCGCCGCACTCAAACGCCTGCGCGACGCAATGCAGGACGAGATCCTCGTGCAGCACGGCAAGAAGATGATTCCCACGCCGCATGCCCTGCGCCTTGCGCCTGAGGTATCGGCCGCGATCGCGCAGTTGCGCAGCCTGATTTCGGCGAGTTCCGCTTTCGACCCGCGCACCTCCACCCGGCAGTTCCGGATCGAAGCGTCAGATTATATTACCACAGTCCTGCTGGTGCCGCTGCTTTCGGTGCTCGCGCGCGAGGCGCCGGGCATACGCCTGGACATCTCGCTGCCGACCGAGGGGAGCAGCGAACGGATCAGCAATGGCGACATCGATCTCCTGCTTACTCCCGAAGATTTCATGCCGCCGGA
>CAYRCH010000158.1:0-4804 GCA_964422665.1 uncultured Sphingomonadaceae bacterium
CGAGGGCGATCAGCTCGACCACCGCGGCGTGGAGCTGGTTCTCGTCGCGCATCGGCGCGGTGCAGCCTTCGAGATAGCTGACATAAGAGCCCTTCTCGGCCACGATCAGCGTGCGCTCGAACTGGCCGGTATTCTCCGCATTGATGCGGAAATACGTGCTGAGCTCCATCGGGCAGCGCACGCCCTCCGGGATGTAGACGAAGGTGCCGTCGGAAAAGACCGCGCTGTTGAGCGTGGCGAAGTAATTGTCGCGCTGCGGCACGACCTTGCCGAGCCACTTCTTCACCAGCTCGGGATATTCGCGGATCGCCTCGCTGATCGAGAGGAAGATGACGCCGGCCTTCTGCAGCTCCTCGCGGAAGGTGGTGGCGACCGAGACGCTGTCGAACACCGCATCGACCGCGACCTTGCGCGCGCCCTCGACCCCGGCGAGCACTTCCTGCTCGGCAATCGGGATGCCGAGCTTGTCGTAGACCGCCTTGATCTCGGGATCGAGCTCGTCGAGCGAACCGAGCTTCGGCTTCTTCTTCGGCTCCGCGTAGTAATAGGCGTCCTGATAGTCGATCGGCGGAATCTGAAGCTTGGCCCAGTCGGGCGATTCCATGTCCTGCCACAGGCGAAACGCCTTGAGCCGCCATTCGAGCATCCATTCCGGCTCGCCCTTCTTGGCGGAAATGAACCGGACAGTGTCCTCGTTTAGCCCCTTGGGCGCGAATTCCTGCTCGATATCCGACGACCAGCCGAACTCGTATTCGGCGGCCTTCGCCGCTGCTTCGCGAGCTTCGCGGTCCTGCACACGCGTCTGGTCGGTCATGCCGCTTCTCCGGGCAGCACCGGCGCCCTGGCCGATAGCTGGCTCAGCGGGACACCGGCCAGTGCGCCGCGCAGCGCATTGTTCACCGCGCCCCAGTGCGGACGTACGGCGCAGCACTGTTCCAGCGCGCAATCGCAGCCTTGCGTGTTCACACAAGGGGTCAGCGCGATCGGCCCTTCCACCGCTTCGACGATATCGGCGAGCGTGATGGCCGCCGCGGGGCGGCCCAGCTGGATCCCGCCGCCCGCACCGCGCACCGAGCGCAAGAGGCCCGCGCGGCTGAGCATCGAAACCAGCTTCTGCACGGTCGGCGCCGGCAGGCCGGTTTCCATGGCGAGCTCCGCCGCGCTGGTGCGCGCACCGCCGCAATGGCGCGCGGCGGCGCTCATCGTGACGACGGCGTAATCGGCCATGCTGGAAAGGCGCATTGTTGTTCCCGTTTCAAATCGGAGTGATTCGCTCCAAATTCACCTAGGAAGCAAGACCAAGCCTTTCAATGGCAAAGATTTTCCTGCGAGTCGTTCGCAAAAGGTTCGCGCAGGAACCTGCGGTGGCTCCGCGGCGTTGGATCGCCATACTCATAATTGGAAGGAGCTTAATTATGCTTGGGTCGCACCACACAGTATCGCCGGGCAGGTTTATTGCTGCCGGAGGCGCAGGCCTGCTGCTCGGCCTGCTTGCCAATCCGCTGCGCAAGCTTGCCGTGCAGGCGCCGACAATGCTGAAAAGGAAATGGGACGAGGCGCTCGCTGCCGAGCATGAGGCGACGCTGGCCCTGATCGACGCGATGGAGGCGACGGACGAGAACGATACCGCCCGCCGCGCCATGCATCTGAGCCAGCTGAAGCATTCGCTCAGCAAGCACGCGTTCCAGGAAGAGAACACCATCTACCCGATGATGCGCGAGCATGGGCTGCTGGAGCCGGCGAAGCAGCTCAACGAGGAGCATGGCGAGGTCAAGCGCCTGCTGTTCGACCTGACCGAGATGAAGAAGAGCGATCCGCGGTGGATCGAGCGGCTGCGCGAACTGCGCGGCGCGCTAGAAACGCACATGGCCGAGGAAGAGAATGAGCTGTTCCCCAAGATTCGCGCCAAGCTCAGCGACGAGGAGAACGAGCACCTCTCGGTTGCGATGAACAAGGAAGGGCTGAAGCTGGCCTGACCCCGGTCAGCCCTTCTCGAGGGCGATCCAGGCGTCGACATTCTCTTCGAGGATCGAGAGCGGCACCGGTCCGGCTTTGAGCACCGTGTCGTGGAAGCGGCGAATGTCGAAGCCTTCGCCCAGTTCGGCGCGGGCCTTTTCGCGCAGCTCCGTGATCTTGAGCTTGCCGATCATGTAGGCGGTCGCCTGCCCCGGGAAGACGATATAGCGTTCGATCGCCTTCCTGATGTCGCCCTCGGGATTGGGCGTATTGTCGGAAAGGTACCGGATCGCCTGCTCGCGGCTCCAGCGCTTGTGATGGATGCCGGTATCGACCACCAGGCGGCACGCCCGCCAGAGTTCCATCTGCAGGCGCCCGAAATCCGAATACGGATCGGTGTAGAAGCCCATATCCTTGCCGAGCTCCTCCGCATACAGGCCCCAGCCCTCCGTATAGGCGGTGACCCCGCCGAAGCGGCGGAACGGCGGCACGTCGCCGAGCGCGGTCTGGATCGAGAGCTGCAAATGGTGGCCGGGCAGGCCCTCGTGATAGTAAAGCGCCTCCAGCTCGTTCTTCGACATCGAGCCGAGATCGAAGAGATTGACGTAATAGGTGCCCGGGCGCGACCCGTCGGGCGCCGGGCGCTGGTAGAAGGCCTTGCCCGCGCTCTGTTCGCGGAAGGCCTCGACCGGCTTCACCACCAGCGGATCCTTCGGCAGGGTCGCGAAGAAGCGCGGCAGGGCGGCTTCCATCTCGGCGGCATGCTTTTCGACCTCGGCGAGGTAATCCTCGCGGCTGGCGTGGTAGAAACGCGGATCGCTGCGCGCGAATTCGAAGAATTCCTGCAGCGTCCCCTCGAAGCCGACCTGCGCCATGATATCGCGCATTTCGCCGTGGATGCGCGCGACATTGTCGAGCCCGACCTGGTGGATCTGGTCGGCGGTGAGATCGGTGGTCGTGTAATTGGCCAGCATCGCGCTGTAATATCCGGCGCCGTCCGGGAAGCGCCAGATTCCGTCATCCGTGCCGGCAAGCGCCTGCTGCCGCTTCATTTCGGCCAGCAGCTCCCGGTAGGCGGGAGCGGCGGAATCCGTCCAGGCCGCCTCCGCCCGGGCCCGAAGTGCCGCTTTTTCGGCATCCGGCATATCCAGCGCCGCGACCTTTTTCGCAAAGTCTTCCAGCACGGCATTGGCATTGCCGGCATCGAGGAGGTTCTCGATGTCGGAGATCACGTAAGGATAGACCCATCGGGGCGGCATGATGCCGTGCCCGGAGCGCGCGCGCGATTCTTCGATGAGCGTGCCGATCACCGGCCCCAGCCCTTCGATCCGCGACACATAAGCTTCGGCCTGCTGGCGGTTCTCCACCGAATGGATGTTGATGAGGAAGGCGGGAATATCGGACTGAAGCCCGTTCATCTGGTCGAACAGATATCCATATTCGCGATAGGGGAAGAGCGCCGCACTGCGTTTCGCCATGGCGTCGAACAGGCGGAAGGACAGCGCATCCTCCTCGGGCAGCGAGGTCAGCGGAAATCCGGCGCGCATCCTTGCGGCGGTGGATTGCAGCAGTTCCTCGGCGGCCACTTCCTGCGCATCGTCGAAGCTGTCCCAGCGCCCGTAATCCTGGTCGCGAATGCCGCGATAGGACTTGCTTATGGGGGACAGGGCGAGCTGCGCCGCGTCATATTGCTCGAACAGCGCTTCCAGCGAGGCCGCCTCCGCGCTTTCTGCAGGGGGCGCAGGCGGAACATCGGCCGCGGGAGGCGCAGCGGCAGCGCAGGCACCGAGCAGGAGCGACAGGGTGAGGGGGGCAAGCGTGCGTTTCATGGGGGGCTCCGCGAGGTTTCGCCTGAAACCTTAAGCGCTCGGACTTCGAGCGCAAGCCGCATCATCGACAGGGTTCCGGCCCTCTGCCATAGGCCTGCGCCGATGCTGTATCGCCTCATCCGCCCGGCTATTTTTGCGCTCGATCCCGAACGGGCGCACCGCCTGACGATTGCCGCGCTGAAGTGGAAGCCCGCGGGCACGCCCCCCGCTCCGGGCCCGCTGGCGATCGATGTGGCAGGGCTTCGCTTTCCCAACCCGGTCGGGCTCGCGGCGGGGTTCGACAAGGACGGCGAAGTGCCCGATGCGATGCTGGGCATGGGCTTCGGCTTCGTCGAAGTCGGCTCGATCACGCCCAAGCCGCAGGCGGGCAACCCCCGCCCGCGCCTGTTCCGCCTCGCCGAAGACCGCGCGGTGATCAACCGGATGGGCTTCAACAATGGGGGCGCCGAGGCGGCCCTGGCGCGGCTCGCCCGCCGCGAGCGCCGGGGTATTCTCGGCATCAATATCGGCGCCAACAAGGATTCGCCCGACCGCGTGGCCGACTATGCGACAATGGCGGGGCTGATGGCGCCGCATGCCGATTATCTCGCCGTCAACATTTCGAGCCCCAACACGCCGGGACTGCGCGCGCTGCAGGACGAAGGCGCGCTCACGGGATTGCTCGATGCCGTGACAGAGGCGCGAGGCGTGAAAGGGCCTCCGGTGTTCCTGAAAGTCGCTCCCGATCTCGAGCCTGCCGACATCGACGCCATCGGCCGGATCGCGGTCGAAAAGCAGCTCGGCGCGCTGATCGTCTCCAACACGACGATTTCCCGCCCGCCCCTGCAATCGCGCCATGCAGGCGAGGCCGGCGGCCTGTCAGGCGCGCCTCTCCGCCTGCTTGCGCTTGAGAGACTGCGCGATTTCCGCAAAGCGACGGATGGGCGCATTCCCCTGATCGGTGTCGGCGGTATCGCCACTGCCGAAGACGCGTGGGAGCGGATCCGCGCAGGGGCCAGCCTGGCCCAGCTCTACAGCGC
>CAYRCH010000159.1:0-4798 GCA_964422665.1 uncultured Sphingomonadaceae bacterium
AGCGGCGGCAATGCTGCGGATTTCGCCCGCGTCTTCCCGGTGCCGGGCATGGCCCACTGCATGGGCGGGCCGGCCACCGACAGGTTCGATGCGTTTGGCGCGCTGGTCCGCTGGGTCGAGCAGGGCATCGCGCCCGACCATCTGGACGCCCAGGCGGGGCCGGGGTCGCTCTGGCCGGGCCGCGAGCGCCCCGTGTGCCGCTATCCGATGATCGCGCAGCCGGATGCGGACGGCGAAGGCTTTCGCTGCCGCTGAGTGTCAACCGCCAGGGTGGAAGATCGAAAGGTCGATCGCCTCGGCCATCACGCGGTTGCCCTCATCGTTGGGATGGACGTGGTCGCCCGGATCGAGCTCCGGCTGGATGCGAAGCGGATCGGCCGGGTCGCGCGTGGCGGCATCGAAATCGATCACCGCGTCGAACCGCTCGCTGCTGCGGATCCATTGGTTCACGGCCTGGCGCATCGCCTCTCCTTCCTCGCTCCAGAAGGGCAGCCCTTTGGTCGGCATCACCGTGCCGCCGGCCACTTTCAGCCCGTGGAAGTGCGCGCGGCTGACCAGCTGGTCGAGCCCGGCGATGATCTGTTCGGCGCTCACCGCTTGCCCGGGCGGCATTCCCGGCATGATCGACATGTTGATGTCGTTGATCGATTCCAGGATGACGACCCAGCGCACACCAGGGCGGGACAGCACGTCTTCGGTGAAGCGGGCCACGGCGGCATCGCCGGCGCCCGGGCGGAGCACGCGGTTGCCCGAGATGCCGGTATTGACCACGCCCCAACTCGCCAGCGCGGGGTCGCTTTGCATGCGCTCCGCGAGGAGGTCGGGCCAGCTGCGGTTGGCGCCGGCGGTTGTGGAATAGCCCTCGGTGATGGAATCCCCCAGCGCTACGATCGTCCCGGCCTCGGGACCGGCAGCGGGCACGCTGAGACCGCGAAGCCAGAAATAGGAACCGGCGAGGATCGGGCTGTCGAGCCGCTCCGCCCCGGCCTGGTTCCCTTCGGCGATATAGGCGGGCATCAGGCCGAGCGCGTCGACCGTGCTCGCCTCCGTCTCTTCCGGCAGGTGGATGGAAACGGCGATGTGCGTGAGGGCAGGGAGGGGGAGTTCGACCGGATCGCTGACCGCCCGAGCGCCGGGGAACAGGGTCAGCTGCTCGCGCCCGCCGAATGTGACCTTGTGGTCGCTGCCGGCGAGGATCGCTCCGCCTTCACCGGCGAGGGCCGCATGGACGGATCCGAACGTGACCGGGGCTGCGCCGTGCCGGTTGGCGAATTCGAGCCGGAAGGCGGGGCCGCCCGTGCTGCTGCGCACGATCATGCGGATGGTCTGGTCGGAGAAACTCGCGGGATGGGGCACGAAGGGGCCGGGCGGCGGCGGGGCAGGCTCGCTTCCTGCGGCCGGTTCGGGGCGGCGCTCGAACGGCGGGGGAGGCGGAGGGGCGAGCGGCAGGGCGGTGCCCCAGCTCTCGATCCAGCGCGGCTCCGCGGCGGAAAGCGCAGGCGCCATCAGGGTTGCAAGAAGTGCCAGACAGGTTGCGAGCGCGCGCATTGGTTTCTCCCTTTTGGAAAACACTATCAGCGCGGCGATGTTATGCAAACGATTGCGTAAGGTGGGGGCGCGGCCTTATGCTGGGCTCAAAGCGAACGAGGAGAGACCGATGAAGCGCTTCCATCTGTTGGCGGGAATGGCCGCAATGCTTGCGGGAAGCGGGCCGCTGGCCGCCGAGGGCAGCGCTTCCGCCAGCGGGTGGGAATATGCGGCTGTCAACGGGACGACCATTTCCTGCCCGGTGCCGGTCCCGCCTTCGGCCGAGCAGCAGGCGACCCAGTTCGAGACCGCGCCGCGCGACCTCGACGAGCTCTCGCGCGGGGCGCAGGAGTTCTTTTCCGCGGACAGCGAGATCGGCGCTGCCTTTCGTGCCCGGCAAGCGGAGATGTTCGCCACGGACTGGCCGTTCCTGTGCCGTTACCGCGATGCCAATGCCGCGCTGAAGGAAAGCGGCAAGCGGCCGCGCGCCGTGTTCATGGGAGATTCGATCACCGAGGGATGGATTGTCGCCGATCCGCAGTTCTTCTCCGAAAACGGTTTCGTCGACCGTGGGATCAGCGGGCAGAGCAGCGCGCAGATGGTGGCGCGTTTCCAGCATGACGTGGTGGCGCTCTCGCCCGAGGCGGTCCACATCATGGCCGGGACGAACGATATTGGCGGGGCGACCGGCCCGATCACCGAAGAAGAATTTCTCGGCAATATCCGCGCGATGGTCGCCCTGGCACGGGCGAACGGGATCGAAGTCGTGCTGGCGGCGATCCCGCCTATGTCGCGCCTGCTTCCGCGGCCCGATTTCGACACGCGCCCGGTGGTGCGCAGGCTCAACGCCGCCCTTGCCGCGCTGGCGCGGGAGCGGGGCATTGAATTCGTCGACTACTACACGCCGCTGGCCGAGGAGTCGGGCGATTTCGACCCGGCCTTCGCGAATGACGGCGTCCACCCCACGCGGGCCGGCTACGATGTGATGGAGCCGCTGGCGAGGGCGGCAGTGGAGGCGGTGCTGGAGGCGGGCGGCCAATAGCAAAGCGCCCTCCCGCCGGGGCGGAAGGGCGCTTCACCGATCACGCAACAGCCTGAAGCTTACCGGGAGTTGAGCCGCAGCCGGAGCCCAAGCGTCCGGGGCAGGGGGCCGGATCCCGACAGCGGACCATTGGTGCCCACGAAAGTCGGGCCGCGCTCGTCGGTCAAATTGTTGCCGAAGAAGGCCAGCTCCCAGTTCCCGTGCCGGACCCCGGCTGTCAGGCTGAGCAGATTGTAGGGATCGGCCGTGATCCCGTTCGCCTGCAGGCGGTCACCGCTATGGCTGAGCGAAAGATTGCCGAACCCGTCGAAACCGTCGGCAATTTCCCGGTTGTAGTTGATGTCGAAGCGATAGTTGTTCGACAGTGTGTTGAGCAGCCGTGCACCCGGGCGCAGCAGCGGCTGGGCACTGGCGATGACTTCGTTGACGGTGTCGTACTGGCTGTCGTTCAGATTGCCGACAAAGCTGAGATTGAGCCCGTCGAGCGGTGTGCGCCAGTGCACCTCCAGGTCGATACCCTTGGTGGTCGCGTCGCCGAAATTGGCGAAGCCGTTGACTCCGTCGATGCCGCCTGTGACCGAGGTCTGCAGGTTGGTATATTGCAGTTGGTACAGGTTGAGACCCACAGTCAGCGTCCGGTCCGGGCTGCGCCATTTGAGGCCGAATTCGTAGTTTTTCGAGGATTCGGGGCTGAGCGCCACCGACGCCGGAACCCCTGCCAGCTCCAGCGATTCGACCTGGACCCGCGACTGGACGATGCCCGGGCGGAAGCCGGTCGAGGCCGAAACGAACATCGTGAGGTTGTCGGTCGGCAGGTAGGAAAGGTTGAGCCGCCACGTCTCGACGCTTTCCTTGGTGGGGACGGTTCCGGTGCTGTCCTCGAATGAGCGATCGTCGTGGTAGGTCCGGATGCCAACAAGCGGGACGAGCTTGCCGTCGAACAGTTCGTAACTGACCTCCCCGAACACCGCCCAATTCTCGGTCAGCGTGTTATTGTCCGCGTCGATGAGGAGGGGAACGAGGGGAAGATCAAGGGCATTGTCCTGGGGACCTTGCCCATCCTGGTATGCCGCTCCGACGACCCAATGCAGCGGACCATTGCCGTTGGAGTTCACCCGCAGTTCCTGGGCGAACATCTTCGGAAAGAACTGGCTTGAAAATGATCCGGCCGGCGAAATCGGGATGTGGATTCCGAACTCGCCTTCCAGGTGGCTGGTGGAGCTTGTGATCGTGACAGCATCGAAATCGACGGTCGCGGTCAGGCTCCAGAGAGTGAAATCACCATTCGAGAAGCCATCCTGCCCGGCGGTGTTCTCGAAATAGGGCGGCTGGACGGAAGCCGTGAATCCGGTGAAATCCTGCCGCGGCCGAAAATTCCAGTATTGCGCCCGGATATTCACATTGTCCCAGGGCCGCAGCAGCGCAACGACGCGAATATCGTCATTCTTTGCCGAGTTCACGTCGGTCTGGTCGGGTGTGCCGTCGAACGGGCCGAAATAGGCGTCCGCCCAGCCCGCATCGCGTGACAAGCCGCCGCTCACCCGCACGCCCAGGCGATCCTGCACGATCGGAATCGAAAGGGCACCGGCAACGCCATAGTTCCAGTCCTCGGCCTCCGTGGTATGTGAGGCTTCGGCTTCGAACGCATACTCGATTTCGTTGAGGTCTGGGTCGCGCGTGTGGAAGATGAATACGCCCCCGGACGAGCCCTGGCCGTAGAGGGTTCCCTGCGGCCCGCGCAGGACCTCGACCCGCTCCATGTCGATGAAGCGCACAGGCGGAGCAATGCCGAAATTGGTGACGATGAACGGCGTGTCATCGAGATAATAGCCGATCGGGGAGTCGCCGTTCTGGGTGACGTTGCCGCGCAAATTGTAGAAGCGGGAACCGTTGGACTGGCGGAATCCCTCCTGCGCTCCGGGGACGCTCGATATCAGGTCGCCGATGGTGTTGATGTTGCGTTCCTTGAGTTCTTCGCCGCTGAATGCCTGGATCGCGAGCGGTACCTCCTGCAAGGATTGCGCGCCGGCCTTTTGCGCGGTTACGACGATGGCATTGCCGCCGGACGCTCCGGCGGCCTGTGCCGAGGCGGGCTCGTCTTCCGGAGAACCCGTGCTTCCCGTCTCCTGTGCGAATGCTGCCCCAGCCAGAAGGCTCGCGGCGATCGTGAACGCCGCGGTCGAATGCCGCAGATACCTCATGCTCTCTCCCTCCAATTCAAACGATTGC
>CAYRCH010000160.1:0-1154 GCA_964422665.1 uncultured Sphingomonadaceae bacterium
GAGCACTGTCTTCGGGAGGCAGGGGCCGGAGGTTCGAATCCTCTCTCCCCGACCAGTTTCACAAATGCTGCCCAGCGTGGGAGCTTCGTGGGTTCCCTCGCGCGCGGCTCAGCTCGCTTGCACCGACCGCGAAACCCCGCCAGCATCGCCCCATGGGGGACCGCTCCGCAGGATTGACCGCGCTGCCGCGCACCGTCGGCTGGGCAGGAACTTCGCTTCTGCCGCTCAACGGCATGATCGGCGCAGGTATCTTTGCCTTGCCTGCGATCCTCTACGCTTCTGTCGGCAGTTTCGCGCCGTGGATGATCCTTATTGGCGGGTTGTTCTTTTTCCCGCTCGTTTGGTGCTTTGCGAGGCTGGCCGCCCGGTTCGATCATTCGGGTGGGCCGATCCTTTACGGCAAGGCAGCATTTGGGAGTTTCGTCGGCTTCCAGTCGGGATGGGGGCGCTATGTCTCTGGCATCGTGACCGAAGCTGCCAACGCGCATGTCGCGATATCCTACGCCGCCGCCATTTGGCCCTTTATCGGCGAGCCTGGAATCCGGCCATGGGCCGTCGGCGCCTTCCAGCTATTCTTTATCCTGATCAACCTGTTCGGCATACGCATAGCGGTCCGCACGCTGGGAAGTATGACCCTGGTGAAGCTGGCACCGCTCGTTCTTCTGATTTGTGCGGGACTGCTCTGGGGTGATCCCGATATCGGCTTCCGCCTGCCGCAGTTCACTGCCATCGAAGGGGTGGTTCTGCTGACATTCTACGCCTTCATGGGGTTTGAGGCCGTGGTGATGTCGGCGGGCGAAATGAAGCGCCCCAAACGGGACGTACCCTGGGCGCTCGTGGCGATGCTCGCTTCAGTGACTGTACTCTACGCGTTGATCTGCTGGGCGTTCATCGCCATCGATCCGGTCACTGCCGACGATGATACAGCGCCGCTGGCAGTGGCGGCAGCGGCAATTGCTGGCCCGGTCGGAGCGATCGCCATCGCCCTTGCCGCGACCTTCTCGATCGCAGCGAACGACCTCAATGGTTATATCGCCAATCCGCGCATGACCTACGGCATGGCCGAGCAGGGAATGTTGCCCCGCTGGTTCATGCGAGTTTCGCCGCGCCTCCAGAGCCCGACCAATTCCATCCTGTTCTATGGCGCGGCCTGC
>CAYRCH010000160.1:1254-4713 GCA_964422665.1 uncultured Sphingomonadaceae bacterium
ACAGCCCTTGTAATCGAAACGTAACGCCCCCATTGGGAGCGGGCTTGGGCAGGCAAGCGCGGGAACCGATGAATTTCACCCACCCTTGGTGTGACGACGATGGCGACAAGCTGCACGAGGAGTGCGGCATTTTCGGCGTGATTGGCGCGCCGGAAGCCTCTGCCGTGTGCGCGCTCGGGCTGCATGCGCTGCAGCATCGCGGGCAGGAAGCCGCTGGCATCACCAGTTTCGACGGACAGGAATTCTACACCCGCCGCGGACTCGGCCATGTGGCGGACAATTTTTCCAGTGCAGAAGCGCTGGCGGAATTGCCGGGTATGATGTCGGCTGGCCATGTGCGCTATTCGACCACCGGCGGCGCCGGCTTGCGCAACGTTCAGCCGCTATTCGCCGATCTCTCCTGCGGCGGCTTCGCCATCGCTCATAATGGCAATATCTCCAACGCGGTCGCGCTTCGCCGGGATCTGGTGGAACGCGGGGCGATCTTTCAGTCCACATCCGATACCGAAGTCATCATCCACCTGGTCGCCACTAGCCGGCAGCCGACGCTGATCGACCGGCTGGTCGATGCGCTGCACCAGGTCGAAGGGGCTTATTCGCTCGTATGCCTGACGCGCGAGGGGGCGATTGCCTGCCGCGATCCGCTCGGCATCCGCCCGCTGGTGATGGGCAGCCTTGGCGATGCAACGGTGTTTGCCAGCGAAACGGTCGCGCTGGACGTGGTCGGTGCCAGCTTCACGCGGCAGGTCAAGCCGGGCGAAATGATCCAGGTGGATTTCGACGGAAACGTCACCAGCCACATGCCTTTCGCGCAGGTGCCGCAGCGCCCATGCATTTTCGAGCATGTCTATTTCAGCCGCCCGGATTCGATTTTCGACGGCCGTTCCGTCTATTCGTCGCGCAAGGCCATCGGCGCGGAACTGGCGCGCGAAGCCCCGGTCGAAGCGGATATCGTTGTGCCGGTGCCCGATAGCGGTGTTCCAGCGGCCATCGGCTTTGCCCAGCAATCCGGTATCCCCTTCGAACTCGGCATCATCCGCTCGCACTATGTCGGGCGGACCTTCATCCAGCCTTCCGATGGCGCCCGGCATGCGGGCGTGCGGCGCAAGCACAACGCCAATCGCCCGCTGGTCGATGGCAAGCGGATCGTGCTGATCGACGATTCGATCGTCCGCGGCACGACGAGCATGAAGATCGTCGAGATCATGCGTGATGCCGGCGCGAAGGAAGTGCACTTCCGCGTCGCCAGCCCGCCCACCGGGCACGGCTGCTATTACGGCGTCGATACGCCGGAGCGATCGAAGCTGCTGGCCGGCAGGATGGATGTCGAGGCCATGCGCGATTTCATCAAGGCCGACAGCCTCGCTTTCGTGTCGATCGACGGGCTTTACCGCGCGGTCGGCCTCGCCGGGCGCAATGATGCTTGCCCACAATATTGCGACGCCTGTTTCACGGGGGACTATCCGACGCGGCTCACCGATATCAACGACCGGGAACGAGTCTCTGCCCAGCTCACCCTACCGGTCGGCAAGGTCGCCTGATGACAGACTCCGCGAACTTGCAGGGGCGTGTGGCGCTCGTCACGGGCGCCAGCCGTGGAATCGGAGCGGCGACGGCGAAAGCGCTGGCGGCGGAAGGGGTGCATGTCATCCTCACAGCGCGCAGCGCCGCCGACCTCGAACAGGTGGAAGAGGCCATCCACGAAGCAGGCGGCACGGCCACGCTGGCACCGATGGATCTGGCGGAGTCCGATGCCGTCTCGCGGCTTGCCGCCGCAGTAGCGGAGCGATGGGACAAGCTCGACATATTGGTTATTTGCGGGGCTTTCCTACCACCGCTGATGCCCGTCAGCCAGATCGAGCCCAAGGGTCTGTCGCAGGCCATGACGATCAACGTCCTGGCCACCCAGGCATTGATTGCCGCATTCGATCCGCTGCTGCGCAAGAGCGAGGCCGGGCGCATTGTCGGCCTCACCAGCAGCGTCGGGAGCAAGCCGCGCGCCTATTGGGGCGCTTATGCTGCGAGCAAGGCTGCGTTCGAGACCCTGCTCGATTGCCACGCGCAGGAGACCGAGAAAGTTTCCGAAGTGCGCGTTGCGATTATCGACCCTGGCGCCACGCGGACTCAAATGCGCGCCCGCGCCTATCCCGGCGAAGATCCGCAAACGGTCAAGCCTCCGGAATCAGTGGCAAACCGGATAGTCGAGCTGCTGAAAACCGACTATCCCACGGGACATCGTGAACGGATCGACGATCCGCGTTAACCCCGCTCGACAAGTATTGCGTAATGTAATTTCGGCAGATTGTTCTGAGGACGCCTGACCCCCGGGCGTTGCTTCACGCTTGCTTGAGGGACCGAAGCGATGACGGCACAAATCCTCACAGGTTCGTACGAGATTTCCGCGCAGGAAGATCGCAGCGCACCGCGCACCAAGATCGCCATTCCTGCCCAGCTGCGCCAGTCGGGCGGCCGCGCGTTTGAAACGCGCGTGCATGATCTGTCGCTCTCGGGCTTTTCCGCCACCTCGGTGAGCCGGATGCATGTCGGCGCGATCTGCTGGCTGACGCTGCCCGGCCTCGAAGCCCTGCAGGCGGAAGTCGTGTGGTGGGAAAACAGCATGTGCGGCTGCGCCTTTTCGCAGCTTCTCTCCCCGATCGTGCACGACAACATCCTCGCCCGCTATCGCGGCGACGGCGTTTACCGCAACATCGGCTGAGGCTTGGCCAGGGTCACCTGGCTGACATCGATTCCGCCGCCGCGGAATCCTCCCTCGCAATACATCAGGTAGAACCGCCACAGGCGGCAAAAGCGCTCGTCGAAGCCCGCGGGGAGCGTACCGGCGCGCTCGGCCTCATCGAAGCGCCGGCGCCAGAGCTTGAGCGTCTCGGCGTAGTCCAAGCCGAAGTCCTCCTGATCCTCCCATGACAGGTCATGTTCTGCCGCCAGCCGCCGGAACTCGCTGGTGCGGATGAGGAGCCCGCCCGGGAAGATGTAGGACTGGATGAAATCCGCATTCCGGGCATAGCCGTCGAACAGGCTGTCCTTCATCGAAATGAACTGGATCGCCGCGCGGCCGCCCGGTTTCAGGTTGCGCGCCAGGCAGTCGAAGAAGTCCGGCCAGTATTCCCTGCCGACCGCTTCCACCATTTCCACGCTGACAATGCCGTCGAACTGGCCGGCGACATCGCGGTAATCCTGCTTGCGGAAATCGACGCCCGGATGGCGGGCGCGGGCCCATTCCAGCTGTTCGTCGGACAGCGAGATCGCCGTGACCCGGCTGCCCTGCCCGGCAAAGAAGCTCGACAACGCGCCCCAGCCGCAGCCGATTTCCAGCACGCTTTGGGGTTGACCGAGCCGGTCGGCCAGGCGCTGCCACTTGCGCTTCTGCGCGGCTTCGAGCGCGTCGTCCGCCACGCGGTAGGCGCTGGAATAGCTCATGGTCGGATCGAGCCATGCGCC
>CAYRCH010000161.1:0-4592 GCA_964422665.1 uncultured Sphingomonadaceae bacterium
GCGCTGATGCTCAAGGACCTGAAGCTCGCAATGGAGGCTGCGGATATTGCCGGGATCGATCCCCAAATGGGACGCAGGGCGAAGGAAATCTACGAAGCCTTCGACGCCGCGGGGAACAGTCCGCTCGATTTCTCGGCCATCTTCAATTCGATCAAGTGACAGGAAAAGGGGGCGGGAAGGCCATGTTGTGGTCCTTCCCGCCCCCGGCTCCCCTCCCAAGGAAACGATTTACTCCGCCGGTTGCGCCGCAGCCGCACCATCCTTCTTGGTAAGCGCATTGGCCAGCATCTCCGAAGCGATGCCGAACACTGCGCCGATGATCACCGATGCAATGACCGGCACGATCGCCTCGGTCGGGCTCTTGCCCGCCAGCAGGATGGGCCCGGCAATGGAAGCAAATCCATAGACGCTGGCCGGGATGGTCGAAAGCAGTCCAACCGCTGACGACAGGCAGATCACCGCCGCGCCCAAGCCAACCGCGATGGCTGGTGCCAGGGCGTCGCCCAGGCCGGCCAGCGGTCCGCTGGCGAGCATGACGGCGACCATGCCGACAATTGCGCCCCAGCTCATGCAGACGATGGTGGTGGTCAGCCCCTTTGTGCCTCCGCCGGAATGGTAGAAGCAGCCCCAGGCCACGAACGAAATCCAGACAAGTCCGGCAAGTGCCGTCGATGCGAGCGGGCCGAAATAGAGCCACGTATCCACTACGGCCAACACGCCCACTGACAGGGCCAAAGCAATTAGCGCAGGCATATCCTCTCCCCTCCGCTGCTTATGTTATCGGGGCGCTCACTGTTGATGAGTCACCCGCGAAAAAGAGGCTAAGTCAACTAAACCCGGCCGTCCAGCCCCGTGCGACTGGCCTCTGGATAAGTTTGGGACAGTTCCGTTTCAGCGTTCCGGAGGATAGGAGAGGCCGTATCCGAAGGGATATCGTTCGGCCGCATCGGGATCGGGTCCCGCCGGCCACGGCATCGGCAAACGCCCGGTGAAATCCCACCGCGGGTGCCCTCCGCCATCGGCGATCAGCAGGTCAGCCACGCCGCCGCCCTCGCTGCCCGGCAGCCATGCGACGACGAACGCATCGGCTGCGGCAAGGGCGCGTTCCATGGCGAGCGGTCGGCCGGTCAGCAGCACAGCCACGACCGGGATGCCTTGGGCTTTCAGCCGCTCCATCGTGGCAATGGGGGCCGACAGTTCCGGTGCGAGCTCCAGCCGGTCGATATCGCCGACGCCTTCGGCATAGGGTTTCTCGCCGAACACCACCACCGCCGCATCGGGCCGTTCGATCCAGCTGCCGTCGGGCGAAAGCTCGGCATGGCCGCCGCCGACGCGCATCGCCTGGTGGAGTCCGTACCAGATCGATTCCGCGTAGGGAAAATGCTCCGCCGCGGTGCCGCCCTGCCAAGCGAGCGTCCACCCGCCCGATTGCCGGGCGACATCGTCCGCTGCATCCCCTGCCACCAGCAGCCGCGAATTGGGATGGATCGGCAGCACGCCCATATTCTTCAGCAACACCAGCGATTGCCGCACGGCCTGCCGCGCCGTCGATTTGTGCTCGCCCTGGCTCAGCAGTTCGAACTTGCCGGCCCATTCCCGCGCCGACGGTTTCGGTGCCTCGAACAGCCCGACACGCAGCTTGGTACGCAATATGCGTGCTACCGCATTGTCGATCTCGGCCACCGGGATCTCGCCGCTGCGCGCACGCGCCAGCAAATCCGCGTGGACCGCCCGCCAGCTGTTTGGCGCCATATACATGTCGATGCCGGCATGCAGCGCCTGCGGGCAGGAGGCGATGGTGCAGCCGGGCACCTGCACATGCGCGTTCCAGTCGGACACGACCAGCCCATCGAAACCTAGCCGGTCCTTGAGGACGCCGGTCAGCAGGCTGCGATTGCCGGTCATCTTGCGGCCCTGCCAGCTCGAATAGCTGACCATCACCGATCCCGCGCCTGCCTGCAGCGCGGCAAAGTAGGGTGAGCCGTGAACATCGCGAAGCACTTCTTCGGAGATCTCGGCATTGCCCTGGTCGTCGCCATCGGTGGTGCCGCCATCGGCAAGGTAATGCTTGGCGGTCGCCAGCACATGCGGTCCGTCCAGAAGTCGGTCCGTCGAGGGCGGCCCCTGCAGACCGCGCACCAGCGCGGCCCCCAATTCCGCAACAACTGCGGGATCCGAGGAATAGCCTTCATAGGTGCGGCCCCAGCGGAAATCCTGCGGCACCGCGAGCGTCGGCGCGAACGTCCATTCCTGGCCCGTGATGCGCACTTCGCGCGCGGTAATCTCGCCGATCTTCTCCACCAACGCCGCGTCGCGCGTCGCGCCAAGCCCGATATTGTGCGGGAAGA
The DNA here is from genome assembly GCA_964422665.1 of uncultured Sphingomonadaceae bacterium. Classification (GTDB taxonomy): domain Bacteria; phylum Pseudomonadota; class Alphaproteobacteria; order Sphingomonadales; family Sphingomonadaceae; genus DASWIR01. Next base: position 2,349 of record CAYRCH010000161.1, read on the forward strand.
CCACCGCCCCGATCGTGTTTGAGGCTCCGTGCATGGCGTCCGTACCCCAGATCACCGGTATGCCCACACCGCCATCGCTGCGGTCGGTCGATGCTTCCCAGAACGCATCGGCCAGCGCCAGCCACTCTTCCGGGGGAGCCAGGTCATTGCCGTATGGCCCGCTGTCGCCGCCATTGAGTACCGCGCCCAGATTGTAGCGGCGCACATCCTCGGGCGTGACGTTATTGAGATCGGCCTGGATCAGCTGGCCGACCTTCTCCTCCAGTGTCATGCGCGAGATCAGGTCGGCGATCCGCCCCTCGTCGCCCGGCTGGCTGGTTTCGGGAATAGCGAGCTGCGGCCAGAGCGAGGGATCGGCGACGCCGGGCGCTCCGGCGACTTCGGGCGGTAGCGGCGTCTCGGGGGACGGCGCGGCGGCGCAGCCCGCGAGCAGCATGGCAGCGGTCAGGATCGCGAGTTTTCCGGTTTTCATGCGAGGCACCTCCCCGCGGCGCACTTTCCGCGATTGCGCGCCGATCTGCAATGGTGCCTTCCTACCGCTCGCAGGCCCGCCATACGGCCTGGAGTACGCGGTCGGCTCCGGCAATATCCTCCTCGGCCACCGCAGCGACGATCCCGCGAATAAACTCGGCGACCGGCGTGCGGACTCGATCGAATGTCTCCCGTCCCTCCTCGGTAAGCCGGAAATGCGGGCTGCGCTGGTCGCGGGCATTGGGTTCGCGCCGCACGAGGCCCCTGTCTTCCAGCGTGGCGAGCGCGCGGCTGGCCTCGGCCCGGTCCACTTCCGCCCCTTCGGCCAGCGAGCGCACCGTGCCGGGCTCGGCCAGCCCCAGCTGCGCCATGACGCGCCACTGCGGCAAAGTGAGCGAACTGTGTGCTTCGAGGATTTCCACGAACTTGCGGTCGAAGCGCTTCGCCGTAACGGCGAGCCGATATCCGAAATAGGACATGCCGCCGGCCGAATAGGTGGGCGGCAGCAGCGCTCCGCCGCCGCCACCCGGCTCCTCTTCGGGTTCAGGTTCGATCTGTTGACTCGCCATCGACTTCATTGAATATTCAATGAGTCTGGATTCGTCGAGTCCTGACCGGGAGAGAGTGAATGAGCCAAGCGCGAGTGCTGCCAGTGCGCAATCCGCGCACCGGTAGGCCGGACATGGAACTGACGGTCGCCGACCGCGCGGCTGTGGCGGAGAAGGCGGCGAAGCTGCGCGCGGCCCAGCCCAAATGGGCAGCCATGCCGGTGGAGGAACGCTGCAAGGTGATGGGCCGCTGGGCCGAGCTGATAGCCGGCAAGTACCGCCAGGCGATAATCGATGCGGATTCCCACGACACCGGCTATTGCGAAATCAGCCGCATCGCGCCCGACATGATGCTCGGGATCATTGGCGGGCTTATCCATTCCGCGCCGGCCCAGCTGAGGGGCGCTTTGCGCGAAGGGGTGGCGCGGGCCAACCCGGAAATTTCCTATTCCAGCCTGCTCAAGCCCTATGGCCTCGTCGGCGTCATCAGCCCGTGGAACGCGCCGACCATGCTTTCCATGCTGCACGCGATACCGCCGCTCTTCGCCGGCTGCGCGGTGCTGCTCAAGCCCTCGGAAGTGACGCCGCGCTTCACCGGGCCGCTGTTCGACAGCGTGCGCGAAGTGCCCGAGCTCGCCGCTGTGTTCGACTGCGTTCACGGTGACGGCGAGACGGGGCAGGCGCTGGTCGAGGTGGCCGACTACATCTCCTTCACCGGCAGTGTGCCCAACGGGCGCAAGGTCGCCGCTGCCTGCGGCGCGCGGATGATCCCCTATGATGTCGAATTGGGCGGCAAGGACCCGCTGATCGTGATGGAAGGCGCCAATCTCGACGATGCGGTGTCGGCTACCATCCGCGGCGCAATCAGTGCCACCGGGCAGGTATGCTTCTCAATCGAGCGGATCTACGTGCAGGATACGATCCACGATGAATATGTGCGCAAGCTGATCGAGCGCGCGCGCCGGATCGAGCTCAATCATCCGGATCCGATGGCGGGCCATATCGGTCCCTTTACCGGGCCACATCAGGCCAAAGTGGTTAAGGAGCATCTGGAGGATGCCGTCGCCAAGGGCGCCACGATTGAAGAGGGCGGCCCGCCGTTCCAGATCGACGGCGGCGATTATATGCGCCCGACCGTGCTGACCGGCGTCACTCACGACATGAAGATCATGCGCGAGGAGACTTTCGGCCCCGTCATGCCGGTGATGAAATGGCACGATATCGA
>CAYRCH010000162.1:0-4568 GCA_964422665.1 uncultured Sphingomonadaceae bacterium
TCCAGGATTTGCTCGTCGCCAAGGCCGCCTGCCCCGCCTTGATAGGCCCGCGAGGAATCGATGAAACGATCGCAAACCACCCACTTGCCCTCCGCCAAGGCGGGTTTGATCAGCCGGGCAACGTGATCGGATCGGGCGGCTGCGAACAGCAAAGCTTCCGCCTCAGCCCTCCAGCCCTCGCCCGGCGGGTGCAACAGGAGTTCGCGGATCGCCTCGGCGCCCGGAGTGCCGCCGGGTTCGCGCGTGCTCACCACTTCAAGCCCGCGGGCTTCGAGCGCTTCGCGCAGCAGCCGGGCCTGGGTGGACTTGCCTGCCCCTTCCCCGCCTTCGAAGCTGATGAAATGACCCCGTGTCACGAGATCAGTCCGACGATGCCGTTGGCTACCCGCTCCAGCACATTGGCCTGGTCGACGTCCTCTGCGGCTTCCAGCGGCACCTCGTAGGGCTGCTGGCCCTCCACCAATATCCTCAGCCGCGCGACCTCCGCGCCTTCCGCAATAGGCGCCTGCAAGGGGCCGGAATAGCGCAGCTCAAGCGTCACAGGCGCGTCCGAACCTGTCGGGCGGGCAACATAGATGTCCTGTCCGGCCTTCAGCATCACCCGGCGCTCGGATCCGTCCTGGACCCGCGCCTCACCAAGCGCGGTGCCGCGCGAAAACAGAAGCGTGTTGGTAAAATTGCCGAAAGCCCATTCGATAAATTGGCGCGAGGTTTCGTTGCGAAGCTGGGCGTTATCGGCGCCAGCGAGCACCATGACCACCCGTCGTCCGTCGCGACTGGCCGAGCCGAGGAAATTGTATCCGGCCTCACGGGTAAAACCGGTCTTGATGCCGTCCGCGCCGGGTACGACACGCGAAATGGGATCGTGATTCGCCTGAGTAATCCCACCATAGCTCATTCCATGTCGGCCGAAGAACCGGGAGTATAGCTGGGGGTGCTGCTCGATCATCACCTCGGCCAGGAGTGCGAGATCTTCCGCGGTGGTGTAGGTCTGTCCGCCATCGGGAAAACCGTTCGGGCTGCCAAAATGGCTGTCATTCATGCCCAGGCGGCGGGCGGTCGCATTCATCCGCTCAAGCCATTGTTCGATCGACCCATCGATAGCGACGCCGAGCACCATTGCCGCATCATTGGCCGACACGGTTGTGAGCCCCATGATGAGGTCCTCCGCTAGCACTGCATCCCCGGCCTTGAGGAACATGCTGGAGCCATTGCCCGACCACAGGTCGGCAATTTCCTGGCTGACCTGTATTCGCCGATCGAGGGCCAATTGGCCTTCCTTGATCATTTCGAACAGGACGAAGGCCGTCATCACCTTGGTGACGGATGCGGGAACGAAACGGCGCCGGGTTTCCCTCGCATAGAGCGCCTTGCCCGATTGCAGGTCGAGCATCATGGCGACCGGGATGGCCGGATCGACTGGCGGTGCCGGCTGGGCCTGGCTCAGGCTGGCCGGGACAAGGCATCCCGCCGCCCCAGCCATGAATAGTGTTGATCGCCCTATGCGCACAGCGGCTCCGCAAAACTGGCGGCCGCGCGGCGGCGATGCGCCTCAGCCGCTGGTGAAGATTCGTGCTTCCCTATAACCGGCGGCCTTGACCTTGGCGAGCGACGCCTCCGCTTCCGCCCGCGTTTCGAAGGGCCCGGTGCGAACAAGGTGCAGATTTCTCTGCTGCGATATCGATCCGCCGATCATGTCCGCTACCCTCTCGGCATTGGCCGGGTTGGCGAAGGCGCCAGCCTGGACGACGAAATTTCCTTCTACGGTCGGGGGCGATGTGGGTGGGACCACCTCTTGCGAAGCTTGCGCCTGCGGCGACTCTTTTTCGGGCGGCGCGACTGTGGACGGATCGGTCTGCGCCAGCGGCTGCGGATCGGCGGTTTGGGCGGGCGGGATGGCTTCCGGCTGTGCAAGACTTGCGGATCCCTGCCCGGACAGGCGGCGCTTCAGCACTTCGACCAGCGACATCGGCGTGTCGATGCGGATTGGCGCCTGCTGGCCTGCGCGCAGCCGTGCTCGTTCCTGCTCGATCGGGTTGACCCGGCGCACTCTCACTGGCGTGCCCGGGGCCAGCTCCAGCTGCCCCAGCGCACCTTGGGAGAGCGCAATCACGCCGTTTCCGGACATAGGACCGCGCCGGGTCACGCGAACCAGGATCGTGCGGCCGGTTTCCAGCGAGGTCACTTCGACATAGCTGGGGAGCGGCAATGTGCGGTGTGCGGCGCTGACTTCCGTACCGCCGGTCGCGTCGGCCAGGGCAATGCCGACTTCGTCGTGGTTGAGGGTATCGACCGGCGTATAGGCGACTCCGTCGATTTCGTAAGGCTCGCCCAGGATGACAGGATAATCCGCTTCCGGGCCACCGCCCTGCAGAGGTTGAACTCCCGCGGAAGCGACCTCTCCTCCTCCACTGCCGCCGCAAGCCGCAAGGCCTGCCGCGACCACCATCATCAAACATAGTTGGGCAAAGCGGCGTGCGCTTGCCTCAGCGGGAAATCTCATCTGCCAGCAACCCCACACTCAGTGCGTAGTAGTTCGAGCAGTTGTATTCGAGGATAACCCGATAATTCTGCGTTAAGAGCCATGTCGGCGTACCCGGCCCGTCAGGCTGGAACAGCATGGCCATCGCGTCGTCATAGATCGCCCCGTTAGGGGTGACACCCATTCTCTTCCATTCCGCCACGGTCCTCCATTGGGTGTGGCGTTCATGCACGCGCGGGCAGACCGGGGAGGCCATCTTGCTGCTCACGGCGTTCCAGTCGAACCCCGCGGGGATCGTGGCCCTCACACCCCAGGGCTGACCAGGGCGCCATCCGGCATCGCGGAAATACGCGGCGATCGAATGCAGCGCGTCGGTGCGATTGTTCCAGATGTCCCGGTGGCCATCCCCATCGCCGTCGACGGCCAGCCGGAGATAGATGCTCGGCAGGAATTGCGGATGGCCGAATGCCCCGGCCCAGCTGCCGACCAGCGTCTCGCGCCTTACGCCCATATCGGCGATCTTGAGCAGGTCGATCCATTCGCGAGTGAACAACTCGCGACGGCGACCTTCCCATGCCAGCGTGGCAAGCGAACGCGACAGGTCGAAATTGCCCTTGAAGGTGCCGTAATTGGTCTCGTGTCCCCAGATGGCGAACAGCATCGCGCTGGGGATGCCGTAGCGCCGCTCCAGCTCCGACCGGATGCCGGCGGCCTCCGCATAGGCCCTGCGCCCGGCGGAAATGCGCTGGGAGGAATTGTGAGTCGACAGATAGCCGCTCATCGAGGGGAAACCGGTCGAGGTGGGCGTGCCGGGCTGGGCCCGGTCGAGCGCGATCACTCTCTCATTCGGCGTAAGCCCGGCGGTCATGCGTGCGATGGTGCCTTCGCTCACTCCTTCGGAACGGGCCTGGGCGCTGAGCCAGTCGACAAAGGCGGGAAAGGACGTGTCCTGCGCGCTGGCAGCTGACAATGGCAGCAACAGGCTGGCGGCGATGGCGGCGAAAAGGGGACGAATGTTCATGTATTTTCCGAGCATTGCATGATCGCGGCCGCGAGTGAAGCAGCTGTGCGATGAACAGACGGTTTCCCTTGGCCGATTTCCCTCAGCCGACCGGCGCCGGCTGCATGTCCGGATTGTCCTTCAGCATTTCCTCGAAAGGCCGGAAGCCGCAATTCACCTGCTCACCGCAATTGGTGATGGTGTGGATATAGCGCAGCTTGCCGTCCTCAAGCCGGAACAAGTGGCTGTCGGGGCGCCGGTTCTGCCCCATTTTCAGGAAGACGGAGACGGCCCCGATGCTCTCGTCGATCACATATTCGCGTTCGACCATGTCGACATCGTCAGGGACGCCGACATTGCAGCTGTCTTCCGGAGTTCCTCGGGCGGTGTAGATACCGCCTTCCAACCGGGCACAGGGTGTGCCCCACGGCACTTCGACGCTCTTGTCCTTGAACAGGTCGAGATAGGCATCGGCCGCGGCCTTGATCTCCTCGCGGCTGTTGCGCTGCCCCTCAGGGATCGTGCCCCAGTCCTCGCGCCGGGCGTATTCGTATGTCGCGCTGGCATCGAACAGCCAGTCGTCCTTCTCGGAGGTGATGACCTGGACGTTGCTGGCATTGCCGCCCCTTACAGTAAACTGGGCGGCAAAGACGATCGGGTTTGCCTCGTCCGTGACGATCATCTGCAGAAATACCCGGCACTGCGTCTCGTCGAGCAGCATCAGGTGGTGATCGATATTGAGCGGCTTCGAAAGCAGGCCGGTGGACATGCTCGAGAGCTTGAAGTTCTCGTTGTAGACCATCCAGTTGCCCATCGGGATGAGCAGCGGCGTGCCGGTGCGCTGGGCTTCCAGATATTTGCCCGCCACTTCCTCCAGCATTTCCCGGTCGCAGGCGCCGCCGAACTGCGCCGCGGCGGGGCTGGCCAGCCCCAGCGCCGTGCCCAATGCCACTGCTCCTGCGAGAATGCGTCCCTTCAAGCTCACGATACTCTCTCCCTTTATCGCTTGCGTCAGCCGACCGGCGGCGGCTGCATGTCCGGATTGTTCTTCAGCATTTCCTCCAGCGGCGGGAAGCCGCAATTCAC
>CAYRCH010000163.1:0-4558 GCA_964422665.1 uncultured Sphingomonadaceae bacterium
ACCTCCCTGCTGAACCATGAGACATCGGATCACCTCCTTTCGCGCTTGAAAGCCAGGACCGCCGTTTCACCGGGGACCGAGGCCCGCGTTCACCGCTGGCCCTGCGCATGTTTTGAGTCTTCCCGGCGCGGAAAACAAGTCTTGTATTCCTGGTTTTCCGCGTCAAAATCGAGCCTTCGCGCCGCGGCCCTGTCTGCGGCGCTTTGCTTACCGGCAATCCTCGATCACGCGGGTCACTTCGGGCCATGCCGGGATGAACAGGGCAGGCTGCCCCTGCGTCTGCACGGCGAAGCGGCCCTTGGAGAGCGCCATCGCGTCGAGAATCGGGTCGCGCGCCTGGAGCGAGACCGAAAGCCCGGGCAGCTGGGTTCCCATGGATTGGGCGGTCAGCGTGCGGTCCGTGGTTTCGGTGCGGATGGTCATCGGCACCGGCCCGCGCGCCTGGCCTTCCTGGATCAGAGTGACGGTGCGGGAGGCGAAATCGCAGCTCAGGCCGAAAACCGGTTCGGATTCGGGCAGGCCGAAGCTGGCGGTGCTGGAGGTGGCCGTAGCGGTGAAGAACCAGTCGCCCGGAGTTTGCGGGGCATCCATCCAGCTGTCGAATGACGGGGTCGGCAGCGATGGCGGGGCAGGCGCGGGAGCAGGCGCCGGCGCAGGTGCGGGCGGTGGCGGCGGAGCTTCCGTGCGCGGAACGCAGGCACCGAGTACGGCCAGGAGCGCGATCGGGGCGGCGGCGAGGGAGAGATTGCGAATCATAGGCTCCGGTTCATGGGGTGAGGCGCGTGCTGGCTCAAGCGCAATCGGCGCGCTATCGGGTTCAGGTGAGCAAACAACGCCTTGACCAGTTGCTGGTATCCCGCGGGCTGGCCGAAAGCCGCACCCGGGCGCAGGCCCTGGTGATGGCAGGCGTGGTCTTTTCCGGGGAGCGCAAGCTCGACAAGCCCGGACTCCAGCTGGCCGAGGATGCGCCGCTGGAAGTGCGCGGCCGGGATCATCCATGGGTCAGCCGCGGGGGTATCAAGCTCGCCCATGCGCTGGCGCATTTCGGCCTCGATCCCACGGGAGCCGTGGCGATGGATATCGGCAGCTCCACCGGCGGTTTCACCGACGTGCTGCTGCAAAAGGGCGCAGCGCATGTATTCGCCGTGGATAGCGGAACCAACCAGCTGGCCTGGTCGCTGCGACAGGACGACCGCGTAACCGTGCTGGAACAGACCAGCGCCCGCCTCCTCACAAGCGAACTGATCGATTGCAGCTGCGACTGGGTGGTGTGCGATGCCAGTTTCATCTCCTTGGCAAAGGTGCTGGAAGTCCCGCTCGCGCTCGCGGCCCCCCAATGCACGCTGGTCGCGCTGATCAAACCACAGTTCGAAGTGGGCCGGGAAGAGGTCGGGAAAGGCGGCGTGGTCCGCGATCCCGACCTGCATCGGCGCGTATGCGACGAGGTGCGCAGCTGGCTGGAAACGGGCGGCTGGGAGGTGCTGGGGATCGTCGAAAGCCCGATCACGGGGCCGAAGGGCAATGTCGAATTCCTGGTCGCGGCCCGGCGGGGTTAGCGCGCAAAACGTACCAACCGAGGATAATCGCTCGCCTTGGCGTTGCGCGCATGCCTCGCGCTCGTCATGACACTGCAATGCGAATCGCGCGGGAGAAGCATCAGTGAACCGCCTTGCCTCGTCGGGTCAATTGCGCGCCAGCTTCATTCGCTGGGCTATTTTCCTCGTGCCGCTGGTGCTCTTGCTGGGTTATTTGTCGGGCGAAATCTCGGGTTCCACCGCGCAAACGCCATGGTTCGAGGCGCTGGAAAAGCCTTCCATCTATCCACCCGCAGCCACATTCGGCATCGTCTGGACGATCCTCTACGTGATGATGGGCCTCGCGCTCGCTCTGGTCTGTTCGGCATGGGGTGCGCGTGGACGGGGGCTGGCGATTACGGTGTTCCTGCTGCAGCTCGTGCTGAACCTCGCCTGGTCGCCGGTCTTTTTCGGCCTCCATCAGATCGAAATGGCGCTGTGGATCATCATCGCGCTGGATGTGCTGGTCATCCTGACCGTCATCCTGTTCTGGCGCGTGCGGCGGCTGGCTGCGGTGCTGCTGCTGCCCTACCTTGCCTGGATCCTGTTCGCGACCGCGCTGAACTGGCAGTTCCTGCAGCTCAACCCCAATGCGGCAGAAGTGACCGGTGCCGTCGAGCGCCTTGAACTTTAAGGCCTTGCGCCCCCGCGCGGCATTGACCATTTAGCTGCCATGCAAAGCGAAAACCCCCTCATCGCCGACTTCGTGAAGCTGATGAACTCCGCTGCCGGCACCTTTGCGGGCATGACCCGCGAAGCGCGCGAGGCCGCGCGCGAGCGCGCCAAGGAAGCGCTCGGCGGGCTCGATTTCGTCAGCCGCGAGGAATTCGACGCGGTGAAGGAAATGGCGGCGAAGGCGCGCGACGAGAACGAAGCGCTGGCCGCGCGGATCGCGGCGCTCGAGGCGAAGCTGCCAAAGTAGCATCGTCGCCCCTGCGAAGGCAGGGCCCAGTTGATCTCGAAATCGGAAACCCGGCCCTCTCTCCAGCGTTTGAACCCGCGAAAGGCATTCGCGATGTTCACGCAGCTCAATCCCCCGATTCCCCTGCACGTGCTCGACAAGGGCGACGGATATGCCATTGGTCTGATCGATTACGGCCCCGAGCATAATCTGATCTGGGTTACCGCGATCGACCGGACCGGCGAGATCTGGTGCGCTCCCAATCCCAAGGTTCGGATGCTGAAGAACTGGACCATGGGACGGGCGGAAAATCCGCTCGTTGCGGCATCCAAGGCCGCTCCGGCGTCCGGCAAGATTTGCTCCGATTGCGAGGAAGCGATCCTGCGCGCCTGAGCCATCGGTTGCACGGCGCGCTGTGCCCATTAAGGGCAGCCTATGCACATCCGCGCTCCCGCCATTCTCGTCGCCTCCCGCCCGCATGGCGAGACTGCAGTGATTGCCCGGCTGCTGACCGAGGAGCACGGGCTTGTCGCGGGATATGTCGCGGGCGGCCGCGGGCGGCAGCTGCGGCCGGTGGTGATCCCCGGCAATCTCGTGGATCTGCAGCTTTCCGCCCGGTCCGACAGCCAGCTGCCATTCGCCAGGCTTGAGCTCACCAACAGCCGCGGGCCTTGGCTGGGTGAGCCGCTGCCGGCTGCCGCCATCGGATGGGTAACGGCGCTTACCGCATCCGCCCTACCGGAGCGCAACGCATATCCCCGGCTTTACGATGCGCTGGCGGCGCTTCTTGAGGCGATCTGCCAGGCTCCGTCCGCGCGAGGCTGGACGCCCGGCCTGCTCGGCTACGAGACATTGCTGCTGCGCGAGCTCGGTTATGGCGGGGAGGCGCCGCCGCTCGCGGACGGACTGGCAGGGACAATGGCGGCACTCGCGCAGCTGGGCGAGCCGATCGATCACTACCTCCTTGCCGACCGGCGCGGAAACGTTATGGCCGCGCGCGCAAGATTGATGGAACTCCTGGAGCGGATGGACGGATGAAGATCGCGGTATTGGCAGGTGACGGTATCGGGCCGGAAGTGACACGCGAGGCGCTGCGCGTGCTCGATGCGCTCGACCTGCCGGGCCTGACCATATTCGAAGGCGATGTCGGTGGCATCGGCTATCGCCGCCATGGCCATCCGCTGCCCCCCGAAACGCTGGAAATGGCCAAGGCCGCTGATGCCGTTCTGTTCGGCGCGGTGGGCGATCCCGAATGCGACGGCCTTGAGCGGCATCTGCGCCCCGAACAGGCGATCCTCGGACTGCGGGCCAGTCTCGGCCTGTTTGCCAATCTTCGCCCCGCCACCATGTTTCCGGGGCTGGAGCATCTCTCGGCGCTACGGCCGGAGATCGCGAGCAAGATCGACCTGCTGATCGTGCGCGAACTCAACGGCGACGTCTATTTCGGCGAAAAGGCGATCCGCACGCTCGACGATGGCCGTCGGCAGGGCTTCGACTTCATGTCCTACGCCGAAGACGAGGTTCGCCGGATTGCCCATACCGCATTCCGCGCGGCGCAGGGCCGGCGCAAGAAGCTGTGCAGCGTCGACAAGGCCAATGTCCTTGAAACCAGCCAGCTGTGGCGCGAGGTGGTGATCGAGGTGTCGGCCGAATATCCCGACGTCCAGCTCAGCCACATGTATGTGGACAATGCCGCGATGCAGCTGGTGCGCGATCCGGGCCAGTTCGACGTCGTCGTGACCGGCAACCTCTTTGGCGACATCCTGTCCGACCAGGCCAGCATGTGCGTCGGTTCGATCGGCTTGCTGGCCAGCGCCTCGCTGGGGGAGGAGCGCACGGAATTCGGCACGCGCGGCCTGTATGAGCCGATCCATGGCAGCGCCCCCGATATTGCCGGGCAGGGCAAGGCCAACCCGATGGCGACGATCCTTTCGGCGGCCATGATGCTGCGCCACAGCTTCGGGCGCGAGGAGGATGCCGCGCGGGTTGAGAAGGCCGTCTCCCGCGCACTGGCCGACGGCGTGCTGGGCGCCGATCTCGGCGGCGATTGCGGAACGGAAACGATCGGCAAGGCAGTCGCCGC
>CAYRCH010000164.1:0-588 GCA_964422665.1 uncultured Sphingomonadaceae bacterium
CTGCGTCAGCCCGTGGCCCGCAGCCGGGCGATGGCCGAATACGCACTGCTGTCGTGGATGGAAAGGCAGTGCCTGCCGGTGCCGCATCCCGTCGCCGCGCGCTTCACCCCGGTCGCGGGGCTGACCTATCGCGCCGATATCATCACCCGGACGCTGCCGGGAACGCGCACCCTGGCCGCCGCGCTGGCGCAGGGACCGCTGCGGGCGCAGGACTGGGCCGCCATCGGATCGGCCATCGCGCGGATGCACGGGGCCGATGTGGATCACGCCGATCTGAACTGCCGCAACATCCTGCTGGACGACACGGGCAGGATCTGGCTGATCGACTTCGACAAATCGCGCCACCGGGCGGATGGTCCGTGGAAGCGCGCCAATCTGGAACGGCTCAAGCGATCCCTGCTGAAAGAGGCGCGGCTGCACCCCGCCGTCACTTGGGACGCCGCAGGCTGGCAGGCATTGCTGAACGGATATGCCGCGCTGGCATAAGGCCGGGGCGTCATGCCCCCTTTATTCCAGCGCCCGCCTGCGTTAAACGCCTCCGACCGCATGAATTAAGGAAACCCGAGATGGGCTCTCAAGTCGTCATCG
>CAYRCH010000164.1:598-2216 GCA_964422665.1 uncultured Sphingomonadaceae bacterium
TCGTCATCGCCGGCGCCACCGGGAATGTGGGCCGTGAAATGCTGAACATTCTGGCCGAGCGCCAGTTCCCCGTGGACGAGATCGCCGTTCTGGCGTCGCGCCGTTCGCAGGGGACCGAGGTCAGCTTTGGCGACAAGACCCTGAAGATCAAGGATATCGAGCAATTCGATTTCGCCGGCTGGGACATGGCGCTGCTCGCCATCGGCTCGGACGCGACCAGGAAATACGCCCCCCTCGCGGCGGCGGCGGGTTGCGTGGTGATCGATAACAGCTCGCTTTACCGCTATGATCCCGACATTCCGCTGATCGTGCCCGAGGTGAACCCCGATGCGATCCACGGCTATGCGAAGAAGAACATCATCGCCAATCCCAACTGCTCGACCGCGCAGATGGTGGTGGCGCTGAAGCCGCTGCACGATGCCGCGACGATCAAGCGCGTGGTGGTCTCGACCTATCAATCGGTCTCTGGAGCGGGCAAGGCCGGCATGGACGAGCTGTTCGAGCAGAGCCGCGCGATCTTTGTCGGCGATCCGGTCGAGCCCAGGAAGTTCACCAAGCAGATCGCCTTCAACGTGATTCCGCATATCGACGTGTTTCTCGAAGACGGCTCGACCAAGGAAGAATGGAAGATGGTGGTCGAGACCAAGAAGATCCTCGACCCTAAGATCAAGGTGAACGCGACCTGCGTGCGCGTGCCGGTGTTCGTCGGCCACAGCGAGGCGATCAATCTCGAATTCGAGAACGAGCTGTCCGCGCAGCAGGCGATGGACATTCTGCGCGAGGCGCCGGGCGTGATGCTGGTCGACAAGCGCGAAGACGGTGGATACGTGACCCCGGTCGAATGCGCGGGCGACAGCGCGACCTATGTCAGCCGCGTGCGGGAAGACCCCACTGTCGATAACGGTATCGTCCTGTGGTGCGTTTCGGACAACCTGCGCAAGGGCGCTGCGCTCAATGCGGTGCAGATCGCCGAGTTGCTGGGCCGTACACACCTCAAGAAAGGCTGAGCGGCCTAGGCGCGATCGTATCTGGGGCTGCGCCGCATCAGCAGCACCAGCGGGATCGATGCGAGGCTCAGCCACTTCATCAGTTCGAAGTCGTTGAGGTAGGAGATCATCGCCGCCTGTCGGTTCACTTCGGCATCGGCAATGGCGAGCCCGGCCTGGCCGAGCTGCTGGAACCTGTCGAGGGTGGACAGGTCGGCCATGGTCGCGATGTTGGGGGTGATGTTTTCCGCCAGCTCGGCATGGTTGCGCTGGATGTCGCGCGCGAGCAGCGTCATCACCACCGAAATGCCGACCGAACTGCCGACTGAGCGCGACAGGTTGAGCAGGCTCGAACCGTCGGTCCTGAGATGCGGAGGCAGCGTAGCGAAGGCCACAGTGTTCAGCGGGATGAAGACCAGCCCGATGCCGAGACCCTGGAACAGCCCGGTCGCCAGGAAGTGCCAGCGATCGGTCTGGAGCGACCACAGCGCCATTTCATGCAGCGACCATGCCCCGATCAGGAAGCCGGCCGCCACCAGCCAGCGGGCGTCCACGCCGCGCCGCATCAGCAATCCTGAAAGCTGCATGCTGATCAGCACGCCGATCCCGCGCGGCATCAGGACCATGCCGGT
>CAYRCH010000164.1:2316-4471 GCA_964422665.1 uncultured Sphingomonadaceae bacterium
GCGATCGCGACCATCGAAAAGCCGAACAGGTCGAAACGCCGCTGCCGGATTTCCCGGCTCGGCAGCTGCGCGAGCAGCAGCACCAGGCAGATCGCGCCCACCGGGACATTGACGAAGAACACCCAGCGCCATGAAGCCACTTCGGTCAGCCACCCGCCGAGCACGGGGCCGAGGATGGGGCCGATCATCACCCCCATTCCCCACAGGGCAATGATCTGCGGCTGGCGGCTGGGACGCGTAATATCGAGCAGCGAACTCTGGCTGAGCGGGGCGATGAATGCGCCGCCAATGCCCTGCAGGGCGCGGAACAGCACCATCTCCTCGAGATTCTGGGCCAGGCCGCAAAGCATCGATGCGCCCACGAACAGCGTCACCGAGATCAGGAACAGCCTGCGCGAGCCGATCCGGTCGGCCAGCCAGCCGGTAATCGGCATCGCCACGGCGGAGGCGATAATATAGCTGGTCAGCACCCAGCTGATCGAATCCGGCGACGCGCCGAGCGTGCTCTGCATGTGCGGGATCGCAACATTGGCGATGGTGATGTCCAGCACCTGCAACAGCGAGGCGGTCATCACCCCGATGATCAGCAGCGCTGGGCTGCGCACTTCCAGATGGGCAACGTCTTCGAGCGCTGCAGGCTGCCCGCGGCGGGGCCGGGCAGGGGTGGAAGCCATTGGTACCTAGTGATTGCGGCCGTCGGTGAAGACGGTCACCTTGCTGGAGAGCCCGGCGATCAGCCGCTGCGAAGGACGTTCGTCGATCGCGATGCGCACCGGCACACGCTGCGTCACCTTGACCCAGTTGCCGGTGGCGTTCTGCGCGGGAAGGATGGAAAATTCGCTGCCCGTACCTGCGCCGATCGAGGAGACATGCCCTTTCAGCACCACTCCCGGATAGGCATCGAAGCGGATCTCGGCCGGCTGGCCTGGTTTCATCCCGGCCAGTTCGGTTTCGCGAAAATTCGCCTCCACATAGCTTGAATCGTCTGCCACCAGGGTAAGGATCGGCAGGTTGGGCAGGATCTGCTGGCCGAGCTGCAGCCGTTCCGCCTGTGCGACGCGGCCGGCGATCGGCGCCCGCACTTCCGTCCGGCGCAGCTCCAGCCTGGCGCTCTCGCGCTGAGCCTCGGCCACGGCGATGCGGGGATTCTGTCCGCGGAGCGACTGGTCATGCGCCAGCCGTGCGCGCGCCTCTTCCTGTTCGGCCAGCGCCAGCCGCAATTGTTCTTCCGCAAGGGCGACCGAATGCTCGGCCGCTTCGAGATCGGCCTTCGTCGTAAAGCCGCGCTCCCACAATGCCTGCTGACGGGCGAGCCGACTCTTGGCAAAGGCGATGTCTTCGCGCGCAGTCGCGATCTCGGCCCCGCTGAGGCTCGTGTCGGCAGCCAGCGCGGAAACGTCTGCCCGGGCATTGGCGATCGCGGCATCGGCTTCGGACAGGCGCAGCTGGTAAGGCTCCGGATCGATCCGGAACAGCAGCTGTCCCCGTTCGACCACCTGGTCTTCCTTCACCTGCACATCGACGATCTTGCCGCCGACTTCGGCGCTGACAGCCACCATGTCCTGCTGGATATAGGCATTGTCCGTACTGACCTGCCCCTGGATGCTCAGCCAGTAACCGACGCTTGCGGCGACCAGCAACACAGGCAGCGCTGCCATCAGCGCAATACGGCGCCAGGGGCGCGGGGTCCTCCCTGCGGCCGCTGCCTCGTCCTTGGCCACGATCGGGTCGGCTTCCGCCACACTCAATTCCGTTCCGGTTGCTCGGCTTGGCAGGCCATTATAGGAAGTTGCAGAAGCAAACAATGAGCGAGCGCAATGGAACCCAGCGAATGGCAAGGCAGGAACGGACGCGAGTATCCGAGTGAGTAAAGCAAGGATGACGCGCGTCGCCAGCTTCGATGCAGTGGAGCTGGCAGTGCACCGAATGGGCGAAGGCCGGCCGGTGCTGCTACTCCACGGTCTCTTCTCCAGCGCCGACATGAACTGGATCCGCTTCGGCCATGCGCAGACGCTTGCCGATGCGGGCTTCGAGGCGATCATGCCGGACCTGCGCGCGCATGGCGAGAGCGATGCACCGCATGAGGCGGAAGCCTATCCGGCGGATGTGCTCGTGCGCGACGTGATGGCGCTGGTGGAAGCGCTGGAACTTTCGG
>CAYRCH010000165.1:0-4410 GCA_964422665.1 uncultured Sphingomonadaceae bacterium
GCAAGCTTTACGGCCAGGCGCATATGTTCACATACGACCCGGGCTTTACCTCGACGGCCTCCTGCGAAAGCGGGCTCACCTATATCGATGGCGAAGAAGGCGTCCTGCTCCATCGCGGCTATCCGATTGGCCAGTTGGCCGAACAATCCAGCTTCATGGAAGTGTCCTACCTGCTGCTCAATGGCGAACTGCCGAGCAAGGACGAGCTCGAAAAGTTCAGCTGGACGATCAGCCGCCACACGATGCTGCACGAGCAGCTGATCCAGTTCTATCGCGGTTTCCGCCGGGATGCCCACCCGATGGCGATCATGTGCGGTGTCGTCGGCGCGCTCAGCGCTTTCTATCATGACAGCACTGATATTTCGGATCCGGAGCACCGGCGCATCAGCTCTCATCGGCTAATCGCCAAGATGCCGACCATCGCGGCCATGGCGTATAAATATTCGGTCGGGCAGCCGTTCCTCTATCCCGACAATTCGCTGAGCTATACCGGCAATTTCCTCCGCATGACCTTCGGGGTCCCGGCGGAAGAATACGAGTTGCACCCGGCGGTCGAACGGGCGATGGACCGGATATTCATTCTCCATGCGGACCACGAGCAGAACGCCTCGACCTCGACCGTGCGGCTCGCGGGATCCTCGGGCGCCAATCCCTTTGCCTGCATCGCGGCGGGCATCGCCTGCCTGTGGGGCCCGGCGCATGGCGGCGCCAACGAGGCGGCGCTCAACATGCTGCGCGAGATCGGCACTCCGGACCGCATCCAGCACTATATCGACCGCGCCAAGGACAAGGACGATCCGTTCCGCCTGATGGGCTTCGGTCACCGGGTCTACAAGAATTACGATCCGCGCGCGGCGGTCATGCAGAAGACGGTGCGCGAGGTGTTCGACGCGCTGAAGGTCGACGATCCGCTCTTCGAGACCGCCCTGAGGCTTGAGGAGATTGCGCTTCACGACGATTATTTCGCCGAGAAGAAGCTGTTCCCGAATGTCGACTTCTATTCAGGGATCATCCTATCGGCGATCGGTTTCCCGACCACCATGTTCACGGCGCTGTTTGCCCTTGCCCGCACTGTGGGCTGGGTGGCGCAGTGGAACGAGATGATTTCCGATCCCGGCCAGAAGATCGGCCGTCCGCGCCAGCTCTACACCGGGCCGACGCAGCGGGATTACGTGCCCGTCGACAAGCGCTAACCCACTGCGGCGCGCAGCGCGAAATCAGTTCCGTTTGAGCGGAAGCTTCAGCGTAAACCGAGCGCCCTCGCCCGGTTGGCTTTCCAGCGTCAGGTCTCCGCCCATGGCGCGCGCCAGCCGGCGGGAAATGTAGAGCCCGAGCCCGGTTCCGCCCTGTCCCTGGCGCCCCAGCCGTTCGAACTTTTCGAACACCAGTTTCTGATGTTCGGGAGCGATACCCTCGCCATCGTCCGCGACGGAGAGAAAAGCCCAATCGCCCCGCTTACGAAGATCGATCTTCACTCGAGTGCCTGGCGGCGTGTACCGGATGGCATTGCCGATGAGATTGAGCAGTATCTGCAAAGCACGCCGGAATTCGGCGACGGCCGGCAGGCTGCTACGCCCTCCGGGCAGCAACAGTTCGATGCTGCGCTCCTTGGCTCTCAGCGCCAATATCCCGCCTGCCCGCCGTGCCACGTCGGCCAGGTCGATCTCGTCAGGTGCCGTCGTGAAGTTCTCGTCTTCGATCACCTCCAGGTCGGCCAGATCGTCGAGTAACGAGAGCAGGTGCTCCCCCGCCTGAGCGATGTCTGCGGCATAATTGCTGTACTCATCCGCCAGCGGGCCCGCCAGCTGAGTGCGGATTGTCTCGGCATTGGCAATGATACGCGAGATTGGCTGTCGCAGGACCGGCGCGATCTCGCGGCCGAGGCTGGCGGCTTCGAATTCGTCCTTGCGCAGGGCCGATGCTGCCGGACGGAGTACTCGCGGAGGTTGCTCAGCGACAAGGTGCATGTCGAAACCTTGGCTACCCGCCTCACCCGCGCCGAGCGGCACGAGGCGCACTCGCCAGTCGCGTGCGGAATTCACGATCCGAACCCGGGCTCCATCGAGCAGGCGCCAGTGCTGTGAGCGGTCGGCATGGTCGCCGACCAATTCGACGAATTCATTCCAACGGCGACCGGCGTCTTCAGCCATTGCCGCAGCCAAAGGCTCCAACTCGTCTGTGCGTGCCGATACGGCAAGCACTCTTTGCTCGGCGTCCAGTCGCGCGCTCAGTTCGGCAAGCTGGCTATCGATATCCGAACGGCGTTCGCTGGCCGCAGCCAAGTCTTCCGGCGGAAGCGGCGCGGAGTGCCAGTGGGCAAGAGCGATCCGGCAACCGTCCCCCGATGGATCGGGCGAAACCTCGACGAAGGCAATAACCTGCTCTTCCTGGTCCTGCACCTCGATGGAACTGGCCAGGCGCATTCCGTAGGTTCGCGACTTGCGGACCAATTCCAGCAGGGACGGAGGTGCGATGACGCCCGGAATATCTCCGCCGCAGCGCAGTTGCAGTCCGGCAATCGGCTCCTCAGCTTCAAACAGCCGGTCTTGGCTGTCGCTTCGGGCCCGGGCAATGTGAGGAAATCCGCCTGCCATATCAACTTCCCGACCCAGGAAATGCCTCGGCCAGCATTCGAGTTGCCTGTCGCTGGGAAAGCTCGTTCAAAGCTTCCGGCAGGGCATGATCGGGATGAAGAAGCAAAAGCTGTTCCTCGATCGCCTCAGCCGGAACATCTGCTGCTCGCAAGGCGACTGCGAGCCGCGTGATCTGGCGTTCGTTGAAACAGAGTACAGTCATGGCCCGGTCTTGCCGGATCAACATCGATAGTGCGGTTGCGAACAATGCGACGCCGGCATATTCGAACGACAAGGCTTCGTGGACGTTCTCTCCCGCCTGCGAGAGAAATTTCTCCATCAGTACAAGCCGCCTTGTATCATGATCGAAGGTGGCCCGCAGCGCGGCTTCTGCCATGTCCACCTGATCAGGAAACTCATCTCCCGCAACGGAGCGCAAGGCGAGAAGAACCGATCCGAACAGAGCGCTAGGTAGCTCCACTATCGGTAATTCCATCCGCCGCAAATGTTGGGAAAATCGCGATTGCGCGGCCAGCACATGCATGGCCAGCGCCGCACTGGCGGCATCGTTTGAAGCCATCGCCGCCTCCAGCAACGGAGGCAGGATCGGATCGACGTCGCTGCGACGCGCGAGCAAGCTGGCGACCTGGTATTCCTGGGCGAGCGAATGTACGTGGCCGAGGAGTTCGGGAAGCGCGACCAGACGTTCGCAAAGCGAAAGGTGCATCGGGGCGGCGATATCCCAGCGATTGTGCGCGCCGTTGGCCTCCGCCACCGAAAACAGCAGCTGTCGTGACAGATCGGATATGATCCCGCGAACGCGCGCGACGATCTCGTCGCTGAACAGCGCTCGGTCGTCATTGGCGACGAGATGACGCAAAATCGGCACCGCCGTGGAAATCACGACGTCGCCGCGCGCCAGCTCTTCGCGCAGAATCTGTTCGACCGGAAAGGTCGGAGCGTCGGTCATGCCCTGCCTCGTTAACCGGAAGGTACTAGCCTTCTTTGGTTAATTCCATGTTAGCCGCACCCTTCGGGATTACCGCAATCATCATGGCGGCCAAGAGAGCAGTCGATATTGCCATGATCATCAGCGCCGATCGGTCCAATAGGGCGGAAGTCCCTACTACAAGAGCAACGACAGACCGGTCGGTAACCATCGGTGCTGCACGCGATGACAGGTTGTGCGAGGCCAGCCTCAGCAGCCCCGCCAGCATAAGCGGCGGGAAAAGCCGCTCGTACCAGGTACCGGCAATGGCAAGATAGCCCATGAAAATCAGGGCAATGTCGAAAACGGCTAAAATGACCTGGCCGGCGGCGCCCTCCTTCCGGCACGGGAGCCAGTCATCTTCTTGTAACGCAAGCAACAATGCGCCGAGGCTGAATGAAAGTAGTGCCGGCGCCAGCAACAGAATTCCTATCCCGGGCAGGGCCAAAGCGGCAGCGATGGCCACTGCACCGGCGGCCATGGCAGGCGCAGCCCAGAACAACGCCTTGGCAAGTCCCCGTCGGCCAAGTTTCTCCGCGGGCAACGCGCGCAGCATCAGTGCAGCGAGCCTCCCGGTCAGCGAAGGATCGCGATTTCGGGCGACCCGGCTCCCAAGCCACGCGGTTTCGGCTTCTGCCAGCTCGACCTGCTGGCCCGGCAGAACCCATTGCCCCGAAGTGAGCAAATTTTTCGGCAGTTCGGCATAGGGGAGTTTGGCCTGCGCTGAGATACGCAGCAGAGCCGATACCGTGTCACAATCCTGCGGCAACGAATTCAGCGCTCCCGCCAAACGCCCGGACATCGATAGCGCTCCGCCCCAGGCGCGATGCAGGTCGATCCGTTCGAAGC
>CAYRCH010000166.1:0-4333 GCA_964422665.1 uncultured Sphingomonadaceae bacterium
TACCCCGCGAATTCGGGATTTATCTCTCTGTTATTGCTGAAGAATGTGGTTTTGGGCGGAATCAACCCGTCTGCGAGTTGAGCGGCTCTGCGCTGATCCGCAGACAACTCACATCCCACTATCACTTTGTAATAACGCTTGATTATTTCGGTTGACTGCGAGTTGTTCACGATTTATTCTCATCGTCACCTTCCGCAAGGTGAGCCAGGTTCCGTCGGTCCGACAAGGAACCTGTTTCATGACCCGACAAGATCGGCTTCAGACATTCGTATCTCTCTCCGTAGGTAACTGGGTTCGCCAGTGTGCCGCGGACCATGGCGTTAGTGTCAGCGTCTTTATCCGTGACCTCGCTGTCGGATTGTGTGACCCGGATTCGGCACTATGAAAAACCCATGGAGGCAGACGCAAATGAATCGCACAGCGAACGGGTCGGTCAGGTCCTGTTCGATGAGCGCAATGGACGATTGATTGTCGGCGGGCAGGACGTCGAAATCGACAGGTCGAGCCGGGCCATTCTCGCCATGTTGCTCGCGAGTGGCGGAACAGTCATTGACAAAACCGATCTCCTCCAAGCGGGGTGGCCGGGACGCAAAGTTCATGAAAACTCGCTGACCAAAGCGATCGCGCGCCTTCGCCGGGCGCTCGGTGACGAAGGCTGGCGTATCGAGGCAGTGTATGGGCATGGATATCGTCTTGTCACGGACGCCGCTGGCGAAACCGGGACGAGTTCAAACTGGCCGGCGCCATGGCGCCGCCGCGGCTTCATCATTGCATCGGTCGCAATGGCGACGGCGGCGTGCGCCGCGATTGCTTCCCATATTTATTGGGCCGAATCCGGTGAGCGTCCGCTGAAGATTGCGGAGGCCTCGGATGTCATGGGCCGCATTTTGTGGGTGGACGATCACCCGGAGAATAACATCGCGGAAAAGCGGTTCCTCGAAGAGCAGCGGATGGCAGTCTACAACGTCACTTCGAGCGAGGATGCGCTCAAGCTGCTCGCCATGTATCATTATGATGCGGTGGTCTCGGATATGGGACGGAACGGCAATCCGCTGGCGGGTCTCGACCTTGTCAAGGCCATGCGCGCGCGGGGCGATCACACGCCCTTCTATCTTTACACCATCCTGCCGTCGCGGGCGCAGCGCGACTTGCTAGACCAGCACGGGGGACAGGGCGTCGCGGTGACATCGAAAGGGCTTTACGGTTTCCTCCTGCCAGGGCGAGGCGAACGATAGGCACCGGACGCATTGAACACAGCCGATTTAGAGCTAAGAAAAGCCCATGGGGGTAGGTGGCAGCGAATCCGGCAGGTGGCGTTTCGGCCGTGTCCTGTTCGACGAAGCGGTCGGGAAACTGACAATCGATGGGCAGGCGGTCGAGATCGATCGCAGTTGCGTTGCCCTGCTTGCCGCATTGTTGCGTCGAATCGACGAACCGCTCGGCAAGGATGAATTGCTGGAAATTGGCTGGCCGGATCGCATCGTTCACGAGAATTCGCTCGCCAAAGCAATCGGCAGGCTGCGCCAGTCGCTGGGCGAGGACGGTGCGCGTATCGAAGCGGTCTATGGCAGCGGCTACCGACTGAGAGGGCCAGTCAAACGCCTCGGCACAAAGCCGTCCGACAAGCAGACCGCGTCGGGCATCGCTGCCCGCCTTCGCGCTCGGTTATTCGGCGACCGGCGCCGGGTGATGACGACCTGCAGCATCGCGATTGCGGGATGCAGCCTGGTCCTGGCCGGGCTGGCGATGTGGTGGTCCTTATCGGCGCGCGCTCAGCTGGCCGAGCAGGAGCGCGAGGTCGAGGCGCTGCTCACATTCCTGTCGTCGGACTTGCTTACCGCGGCCGATCCCTATGCTCCGGGCTACCAGGATCAGCCAATGCGGCAGGTGATCGAGCGAACTGCCGCCACTATGGATAATCGGCTGCGCGACGACCCCGCCACGCGTGCCATCCTTCACCGTACGGTCGCCCAGGTTTTCTCGGGCTGGGGGGAGTATGAGAAGGCGGTAAGCCATTTTGATCGGGCACAGGTGTTGAACGCGCGTCTGTATGGTGGCCGCGCGCGCCAGAACATTCCGGTCGATATGGGCCTGTGTCAAAATCTGCGTCTCGCCGGCGAAACGCGGCGGGCCGAACGCATCTGCTTACGCGCTGAGCAGGTCGCACGAGCGCTCGATTCTCCGCTGCTTGGTGCGGCGCAGACCGCGCGCGCCAAGCTGCAGTACGAGATCGGTGAATATGATCGCGCAGCCGCCGCATTGGCCGGCGTGCTGCAAGATGCCGAAGGCCTCTCGGCGGCCGAGCGCGCCGACGCGGAGTGGTTCCATGCGCTTTCGCTGCGAAAACTCGGACGTTTCGATCTGGCCGATGGCGCATTCCGGCGGCACCTGACCATTCGCCAGGCGACACTCGGCGCATCACATCCGCTCACCGCCTGGGCGCATGCAGATTACGGCGACTTCCTCGTGGCGACGGGCGATTTTGCCAGAGCAGAGGGCCATCTTTCCGCGGCGCAGACGACTTTTGACGCCACGCTTGGCCGCGCCCATCCCGAATCGCTCTCGCCCGCCTACAGCCGTGCCATCGCCGCGCTCTGGCGCGGTGAATGGGCCGATGCGCGTGCGATCCTGCACCCATTGCTCGCGCGCTATCGCGAAGCGCTGGGTTCGGACCATTTCTGGACGCTCTATGTGATGAGCGAGCTGGCGCTGGCCGAGGCAGGGGCGGGCCAGGTCGGGGAGGCCGAAGCTCTACTGCGCGAGGCGCGGCAGATTGGTGCCCGGGTCCTCTACGGCCGCCACGGGAAGGCGGTCCATTTCCATATGCGCTGGGCGCGAGCGCTGGCAGCGTTGGGCAAGACGGAAGAGGCGCGCGATGAGCGCCGCCGCGCCCTGGAGGCCATGGACAGCGCCGGTTTTATGCCCGATCACCCCTGGCGTGCCCGGCTGCACTGTCTGTCGGCGCGGATTGCCCAGGCACGTCGCGATGCCGCCGCGGCACGGGAGGCGGGTAAATCCTGCCTCTCCGCTTTGGGCGCGGTGGACAGCTTGCCCGTGACCTATCCGGCGCTTGCAGAAGCGAAAAATCTTGCCGGATTGGATGCTCGCGCGACGCGCTGATTTCGTCCGCAAGCCATTGTATAACAAAGTTATTCATAATTTTCAGAATCTGCTGGAAAGATGTTTCAGCCTTTTTCAGCGGCCGGGCAAAGATCTTCACCGCCATCTCCTGACACATCGGCTCGGCCTGATGGATGGGGAGTTGGTTGTCATGAAGAGGAATGAAGTTTCACGCCGGGTCTTGCTTCCGGCACTGACGGCGGCGCTGGCCATTGGCAGTGGAGCCTATGTTACGGGTATTCCTGTTGCCAGCAAGGCGCAGGCACAGTCGTCGAGTTGTTACGCGACGTATTGGCCAAACGGTCGCGCCGTAGAGATCGAAGGCTGCGAGTATACGGATGGCGGATCGGGCTACACGATTCTGCGCAATAACACCGACCGTGACATGTCTGTGTGCTGGACTCTGCACTATGGCAACGGCAGGTCGGCCAAAGGCTGCAATTTCAGGGTGAGGGCGCACCAGGAAGCGAAGAGCTCCTGCCACCAGTGCAGCCACAAGAACGGCGGTGGCCTCGTCGATGTGACTTGGCGCGAGGTTAAGCCTTCCAACTGATGCGGCCGGTGCAAAAGCTATTGTCTTCCCTGGTTGCAGCGGCGCTCTTCATCGTGCCCGCAGCCGCGCAGGATGCGCGCTGGGCGGTGCGGACGGTCGAGGCCCAGGGACGCAGCGAAGCCAGTGGCTGCGCCGCGGCGCGGGCGCGAGCGGCCGACGAGGCGCGCAAATATCTGGGGCTGAATACTCGCGGGTGCGCCTGCGTACCGATCGCATCGAAGAGCGATGGGCCATCGGCGGCCTACCGCTGCCGGGTGTCCTACGAGGTCCTGGTTAGAGCAGGTTCAAACTGAAGGAAGGGAATGAGCGATGAAGAAGGTTTTACTGGGCGTTCTGACCGTCGGGATGATGGTTGTCACCACTCCTGCTAATGCCGAGGTCAAGAACTACAGGGGTACGGGCGAAACCCGCGCAGCAGCGTGTTCGGATGCGAAAAGTTTCGCCCAAAATCTGTTGAACCACAACAGCGAGCGGATCGTGAGATACGGTCCTTGCGAATGCAGCGTAAGCGGTTCTGGCCAGTATACGCGCTACACTTGCTCAGTAGATGCCTATATCGAGCGGCGCCGTGACTGACTTCGCCGAAAGGGCAACCCTGATCGCGGTTGTCTTCTCTGCCCTGGCTTTGGCGGGGGCTGCCTCCGCCCAATCGCTTTCCGA
>CAYRCH010000167.1:0-4332 GCA_964422665.1 uncultured Sphingomonadaceae bacterium
GCAGCGTGAGCTTGCCTTCGGTTTCCAGCACGCGCTGGATCACGAACATCACGTCGGGCCGGCCCGCGTCATATTCGTCGAACACCAGCGCCACCGGATGCTGCAGCGCCCAGGGCAGCAGCCCTTCGCGAAACTCTGTGACCTGCAGCCCGTCGCGCAGCACGATCGCATCCCGGCCGATCAGGTCGATACGGCTGATATGGGCATCGAGATTGATGCGGATGCACGGCCATTTGAGCCGGGCGGCCACCTGCTCGATATGGGTGGACTTGCCGGTGCCGTGATAGCCCTGCACCATCACCCGGCGGTTGAAGGCGAAGCCGGCAAGGATCGCGAGCGTGGTGTCCGGATCGAACACATAGCTCTCGTCGAGGTCGGGAACGCGCTCATCGGCCTGGCTGAAAGCCGGCACCATCATGTCCGTATCGATGCCAAAGACATCGCGGACGCTGATTTCGGTGTCGGGCTCTGGCATCTTGGTGCCGCCGTGCTCGTTATTGGTCGTCATATCGTTCATCGCGTGCGCGTGACTAGACGCGGTGCAATCTCGCTGCAACAAGCAAAGCCGCTGGCCATCGAGAGGAAGGGCTTCCCATGAAGATTTTCGGTTTTCCGCTTTCGCCATTTGTTCGCAAGGTTGCGATTGCTGCGCGCGAGAAAGGTCTCGATTATGAGTGGGAGCCCAGCAATCCGGGCGCACCGACGGAAGAGTTCTCCCGCATCAGCCCATTTCACAAGATCCCGGCCTTCACAGACGGGGATTTCAGCCTCGCCGACTCGACCGCCATCGTGACGTATCTGGATGCCAAATATCCCGAGCCGGCGCTGATCCCGGCGGAACCGGAAGCGCGCGGCCGCGCCGTGTGGTTCGAGGAAGTTGTCGACACCGTGCTGATCCCGGCGGCCGCACCCATCGTCCTCAACCGCTTCCTCCGCCCGCAGATATTCGGCGTGGACGGCGTGGAATCCGAAGCGGTGGCCGCCGAAGAAGCGGCCCTGCGCCCGCTCGACTACCTCGAAAGCGCGCTGGGCGAAGACGGCTGGCTTGACGGCGATTTCGCCATTGGCGACATCGCTCTCGCCTCCGCGATCAAGACTCTCTCCTATGCCGGGTGGACGCCAGACGGCGCCCGCCACCCCAAGCTTTGCGCGTGGTACGAGCGGGTCGGCGCCCGGCTCTCCTGGCAGAAGGTTGCGGCGGAAGAAGGCGCGATCCTGGCCTCGCTCGGAGGTTAGGGCTCAGCTCCCGACCTTCTCGGGAAGGTGGAAGAGATCGATGAAGCGCTTCACGAGCCGCTTGTCGCCTTCCACCGCCACGCCTTCTCCGGCGAGGTCCTCCCACGGAATTTTCCGATAGAACACGGCCGCGAGCAACGGAGCCGCGGGCGCGCGAAGAACCAGATCAGCTTCGCCGATCTCGCCCCGCCGGATCGGCAGCTTCCCCTCCTTCAGTTCCGCAACAAAACTCTCACCTCCGACTTCGAAACCCACGGTCGCGTCGAAGGCTTTGGCCTTCTCCTTGTCCAGCATGGTGCGCAGGGACAGCATCAGCGACACGGGCGACAGTGGCAGCGTGGGATCGTGGTGCACCGAAGTCGCGGCCCAGCGGCCGAGTTCCTGGATAATCGGCTCGGCGAGATAACCCCACTCGGTCAGCTCATAGACCTGCGCGGCCGCGGGCGGCGGCAGCTTGCGCTTTATCAGCGCCCCGCCCGCCTCGAGCGATTCCAGCCTTTCGGTCAGCACCTTGGCGCTGATCCCGGGCAGGCTCGCGCGAATGTCGGAAAACCGCCGCCCGCCCAGCATCAACTCGCGCACGATCAGGAGCGACCAGCGCTCGCCGATCAGCTCCATGCCAAAGGCGGTGCCGCACGCGTCATTGTACCATCTCCCGTGCGGATTCTGGGACGACTTGGTTTCTTTTTGTAACTTCATAGTTGCTTTTAGTAACTCACTGAGGCACGACTCGCAAGTGCCGAGTCGCGGCAGATGCAATGCGAGGAGAAGCTCGATGGCCAAAATGATTTTCGTGAACCTGCCGGTGACCGACCTGCCTCGTTCGATGAAATTCTACGAGGCGGTCGGCTTTACCAACAATGCGCAGTTCACCAACGAACAGGCGGCGGCGATGCAATGGTCCGACGAGATCGCCGTCATGCTGCTGACGCATGATTTCTGGAAGACTTTCACCGACCGGACGATCCCGAATGCGCACGAGAGCGCGCAGGTGTTCCTGTGCCTCAGCCACGACAGCCGCGATGAGGTCGACGCCATAGTCGCGAAAGCCGGCGCGGCGGGCGGCAAACCCGAGCCGACACCGACGCAGGACCACGGCTTCATGTACGGCAGCAGCTTCGAGGATCCGGACGGCCATATCTGGGAAAACGTGTTCATGGACATGAGCGCGCTGCCCGAAGGCCAAACCCCGGCCGAGCATGCGCCCGCCTGAGCGGCGCCAGGAGAGGAGAGGAACGATGGCAGCGATTGCAGACAGTCCGCCCCCCAATGGCGCTGCGGCTGCGTCACGCCAGGTCTGGACCGGCCGCATCCTCAGCGCGCTGGTGGCCGCCTTCCTGCTGATGGACGCAGGGACGAAACTGGTCGCACCGCAATTCGCAATCGACAACAGCCCGCCCCTCGACTGGCAGTTCGACGTGGCGACGGTGCGCACATTGGGCGTGCTGCTGCTCGTCCCGACGCTGCTCTACGTCTGGCCGCGCACTGCCACGCTCGGCGCAGTCCTGATCACCGGATACCTCGGCGGCGCAATCGCCACACATATGCGGGTAGAGAGCCCGCTGCTGAGCCACACGCTGTTCGGCGTCTACCTCGCGATCTTCATGTGGGGCGGCCTCTGGCTGAGGAATCCCGCGCTCCGCTCCGTCTTCCCATTCGACACACGGAAGGATTGACCGATGAGCACTGCCCCCCGCCCCGTTGTCACCGCATTCGGCTGGGTGCCCGATTTCGCCCGGGGGCTGGTGCGCGACCTGCGCGTCCGCTGGGCCTGCGAGGAGATCGGCCGACCCTACGATGCCGAACTGCTCGATGCGACCAAGCCCCGGCCGGACGAATATCTCGCGCGGCAACCCTTCGACCAGGTGCCTGTCTTCACCGATGACGGCCTGCAGATCTTCGAAACCGGCGCGATCCTGCTCTATCTCGGCGCACAGGACCAGCGGCTTCTGCCCACCGATCCGCAGGCGCGCTGGCAGGCGATCTCGTGGCTGTTTGCGGCGCTCAACAGCGTGGAGCCGTTCATTACCCGGATCAGCGGCTACGATCTGTTCCACCATGACAAGGAATGGATGCCCCCCGCCCGCGAAGCCGCGCTCGGCCTGTGCCGGCAGCGGCTGAAGCGCCTGACCGATGCACTCGGCGAGAAAGACTGGCTCGCCGGGCAGTTCTCGGTCGCCGATATCGCCATGATCACGGTGCTCAACAACCTTCGCCACACCGACATCGTCGCCGAATATCCCGCGCTCGCCGCATACAAGGCGCGCGGGGAGGATCGCCCGGCGTACAAACGCGCGCTCGACGCGCAGCTCGCCGATTTCGAAGAGAAGCAGCCCGCCTGAGGAGAGAAGCCATGTATATTCAGGGATTTCTGGTGCCGGTACCGACCGGAAAGAAAGAGGAATATCGCAAGGTCGCGCAGAAATTCGCCGACACCATGAAGGATCACGGCATGATCGAAGTGGTCGAGGCCTGGGAAGCCGATGTGCCCGATGGCGTGCATACCGATTTCCGCAAGGCGGTGAAGCTGGAGGAAGGCGAGGAGGTCGTCTTTTCCTGGGTCATCTGGCCCGACAAGGCGACCTGCGAGGCTGCCCATAACAGCATGATGTCGGAAGAATTCGCAGCCGAAATGGACAAGGATATGCCCTTCGATGGCAAGCGCATGATCTATGGCGGCTTCGAACCGCTGGTGGTCTACGGGAGGGACTGATGGCTGGCATGCCGATCTGGTACGAGCTGATGACGCCCGACCCGGCGGCCGTCGCCTCATTTTACCGCGCCACGCTCGGCTGGGAGATTCCCGCCGAGGGCCACCCGATGCCCAACGGTTCGGAATATCGCGAGATCAAGCGCGTAGGCGGCGGGAACGCCGGCGGCGTGCTGAAACTGACGCCGCAAATGGCCGGCGGCGGCGCGCGGCCCGGCTGGATGGCCTATTTCCATGTCGATGACGTCGACGCATCGGTCGCCAAGGCGCAGGGCCTCGGTGCCAGCGTGCACATGCCGTCGATGACGATGGAAGGCGTCGGACGGATGGCGATGATCGCCGACCCGCAGGGCGCCCCCTTCTACGTGATGGATCCGACCCCGCCG
>CAYRCH010000168.1:0-4309 GCA_964422665.1 uncultured Sphingomonadaceae bacterium
GAGTAGGTGACTGTTAATCACTTGGTCGTTGGTTCGAATCCAACTCGGGGAGCCATTTTTCACTTCGCTTCGCCTTGTGGCTGCCATGGCCCGGCGGACTGAGCTGGCAGCCATCAGCAGCGGCGAACCTTAGCGTTCGGGTTGATAGGGAACGATGAGTAAGTCGGACTTCCCGTTTCTCATCAGATTTCCCGTCAGACTGCCCAGGAAACCCTTCTCGGCAGCGCTTTTTGCAGAGCGGGATACGACCAGAAGATCTGCCTGTTCTTCTTCCGCCACCCGTTCGACTACCATTGTTGCAGGATGGAGCGCTTCCTCTACCAGAAGTGCGGCGTTTTCCAGACCCGTTGAACTCGCGAAAGCGCGAAGATCGGAATATGCCTCCTCAGCCCGTTCTTTCAGATAGTCCCTTCGCGAGTCTCCCGGAACCAGAGCTTGGGACATCATTTCGCGAGCCTCCGCATCATATATGTGAAGCAGGACTATCCGCGCGTTCCCGGCGATACCCAGCTTATGCAACGTCTCAACGGTATGCTTTGACCCATCTTCCATATCCACTGGAAGTAGTACCTTTCGGTATGGCGCGGCCGGCACGCCGTTCGCCGCAAGGACCGAAACCGGGCTCTGCCCTGCAATCCGTTCGACTGTGATTGCACCGAACATGTCGGTGATCAAAGAGCGGTTATGAGGACCGACGACGACCAGCCGGGCGCCGGATATGTTTGCGAGGTCGCACAATTCTTCCTCCGCTGTTCCGCGGAGCATGCGGTACTGGCAGGGCAGGCCATCCATGGCCGTGATGGTGTGTTCAATATCCTTCAGCAAAGGTTCCGGCTCACGAGCGTAATCCACGCTTTCGGTACCCGGCGCGCCTTCGCTGACATAGGCGACCAGCATTTCCCCGGAAAGCTGCCGCGCGAGAAGTGACGCTCGTCGGAGGGCCCTGTCGGACCGGGGAGAAAAGTCGGTCGCCACGATCAAGATCGGCATCTAAGAAGCTCCTTCACCACATATGGTACAGCCAAGGAACTTCTGGACAAGCCGGGGGTCGCCAAAGTGACGAGGAAGAGGAACGTGTCATAACAGGCTGGATAGCCGAGACGATTTTCAATGAGATCGCCGCATTGCTGGTTCTGGCGGCCGGGGTCGGATTCCTCGGGGTCATGCTGCGGCAGCCGCTGATCGTCAGTTTCATAATCGTCGGAATAATCGCCGGGCCATCGCTGCTCGGCATCGCCCGGTCCTCCGAACCGATTGACCTGCTTGCCGAGTTGGGGATTGCGGTCCTGCTGTTTCTCGTGGGGATCAAGCTCGATCTCAAGCTCGTGCGCACGATGGGCACGGTCGCCCTGGCCACCGGGCTGGGGCAGGTCGCATTCACATCGGTATTCGGTTTCCTGATCTGCCTCGCGATGGGTCTCGACACCGTCACGAGCATCTATATCGCGGTCGCGCTGACGTTCTCCAGCACGATCATCATCGTCAAGCTGCTCTCCGACAAGCGCGAGATCGATTCGCTTCACGGCCGCATCGCGCTTGGCTTCCTGATTGTGCAGGACATCGTGGTCGTCATTGCGATGATCGTTCTGGCAGCACTTGGTGTTGGCGAACGGGAAGGGAGCGCGACCGGCAACATCGCGATCGTGCTCGGATCAGGCATGGGCCTGCTCGCGCTCGTGTGGCTGTTCATTCGCTATCTCGCCGATCCCCTGACCCGCCAGATGGCCCGGACGCCGGAATTGCTCATCGGTTTCGCCATTGCCCTCGCCGCGGCATTTGCCGCGCTGGGTGAGGCCCTGGGCTTCGGCAAGGAACTGGGGGGATTGCTGGCAGGCATCGCGCTCGCTTCCACGCCGTTCCGCGACTCCATCGCATCGCGGCTGGCCTCTCTGCGCGATTTCCTGCTGCTGTTCTTTTTCATCGCACTCGGCAGCAGCCTCGAATTCGAGAATCTGGGCGCGCGCGCGATGGAAGCCACGCTGCTTTCCGCCTTCGTGCTGATCGGCAACCCGCTGATCGTTCTCACGATCATGGTTGCGATGGGTTACCGTCGTCGCACCGGTTTCCTCGCCGGCCTTACCGTGGCGCAGATCAGCGAATTTTCACTGATCTTCATGGCGATGGGCGTCACGCTCGGCCATGTCGGCAATGAGGCGCTTGGCCTGGTAACGCTGGTGGGCCTGATTACCATTGCGGCCTCGACCTATATGATCACCTATTCGCACCAGCTTTACGCGCGCTGCGAACCCCTTTTGCGCTGGTTCGAACGCAAGGAAGCATACCGCGAGACCGGTGAAAACGGAGATGCAGAGGGTGAATACGACATCATCATTTTCGGTCTGGGCCGCTATGGGGGGACAATAGGTCGCCGGCTGATCGGAGAAGGCCGCAAGG
The DNA here is from genome assembly GCA_964422665.1 of uncultured Sphingomonadaceae bacterium. Lineage (GTDB taxonomy): Bacteria > Pseudomonadota > Alphaproteobacteria > Sphingomonadales > Sphingomonadaceae > DASWIR01. The sequence continues at coordinate 2,395 of CAYRCH010000168.1, forward strand.
TGCTGGGCGTGGACTTCAGCCCCGACGCTGTGCGCCGTTGGAAGACCGATGGACTGCCCGCGACCTTCGGTGATGCGTCGGATCCCGAATTCGTTACGGGATTGCCTGTACGCAAGGCCAAATGGATCATTTCCGCCATTCCCGATCCGAACACCGGCGTCACCCATCATGACAGCCGCCATGCGCTGCTCCAGGCGCTTGAGGATATCGGCTACGAAGGGAAGATTGCCGTCGCAACACACCGGATCGAGGAAAACGAGGAGCTCAAGCTTGCCGGGGCGCATCTGATCTTCCACCCCTATTACGATGCCGCCTACCGCGCCATTGAACTGCTTCATTCGGACGAAGATGGCGGCATCGAAGATTATGAGGTCGAAGAGCAGCGCGCACTGTAGGGCGGCTTAGCCAAGGTCACTCCGCCTATTCGGGATTATCGTCCTTGGCATCATCCTCGTCCGGCTCCGCGCCTGGGAGCGCTCGGCGCGCATCCTCTTCCTCGAACTCCTTCAGTATCGCCTCGTTGGCCGCGCGGCGTTCGCGCATTTCGTCGATGAACTGGTCGAGCTCGGCAAACACTTCCTCGTCGCTGGGCTCGCTGGCCTGGTACCGTTCCACTCCCTCGGCGGCGATCCGTTCATAGACCGGGTGGCCAGGCTTCAGCGCGCGCCAGTCGGGCGCATAGCGTTCGCCCCGCCGGTTCCTGAGGAAGAACATCACCAGCGCATCGTTGAAGCGCCGCTCATATCCCATCACCTTTCCGCCGGAGACGACCATTCGCTCCTCTCCCTGCATCGCCCGCGTAAGGGCAGTGTCTTCGAGCCGGGCGATGCCGCGGTCGACGGCGGCGTCCCAGGCGGCGCGAAACTCCTCCGCCCCGGGCCGGTTGCGCAGCTTGTAGAGCGCCTCCATCGAAGCGCCGATATGCCGCGCGGCCTGCGTCACGATCCCGCATCCGGCGAGCGCGGCGATGAAGGCGCGCTGGCGCGGCGGGTTGATCGAATTGCGGCGCGCCTGCTTGTGCGGGACGGGCCGGAAACCGAGCAGCGGATCGCCTTCCGCCAGCGGCTCGCCGCGAAAGGCCATGTAGGAAGTGCCCTGGCGCGGCGTGGCGCGCTTGCAGGCAGGCGGCGTTGGCGTGTTGGATTGATCGGTCATGAGGCTACCTCCGAATCTGGCGCCCTGCGGCGCGATGAAAGAGGCAGCCCACTTGTCACACAGCCAGGGTTGTAGGAAAGTGTTTTCTTTTTGTTCCTGGATTCGCACGCGGCCTGTGCGGGCGGCGCGCTCCTTCCGCAATAACCCGTATGTTGCACTGCAGCAACAGTCGCGAACTTCTATTGCCTTTGATATCATTGCGATATTGCCGCTGACTCCTGCCGTCCCTACTTGCGCCGCTCTCGCTTCGGCGAGCAGTAAACGCAGGAGTATCGATAGTGAAAAAGTTTGCATTCGCAGCCGCCGCCCTTCTGGCGACTGCCGCCACCCCCGCCTTCGCGCAGGACGGTGCCACTGTCTATGTCGGCCCCGTGGTCGGTTACGACAACGTCAAGATCAGCGACGGCACCGACAGCGAAAGCGATGACGGCATCCTGTACGGCATCACCGCGGGCGTCGACTTCGACCTCGGCCCGGGCATGTTCGCCGGCCTCGAAGCCGAACTGACCGACTCCGGCGTGGGCGAGAGCATCGACGACGTGTTGGTCGCCGGTGACCGCGTCAGCCTCGAAGCGGGCCGCAACATCTATGTCGGTGCGCGCCTCGGCGCCGCCGTCGGCAGCGCCAAGGTCTACGTCAAGGGCGGCTACGCCAATGGCAAGATCGAAGGTTCGTACGACAACACCGTGACCGTGGTTTCGGATAGCGATGAGCTCGACGGCTGGGTGCTCGGCACCGGCGCGCAGTTCGACGTGTCGCC
>CAYRCH010000169.1:0-4287 GCA_964422665.1 uncultured Sphingomonadaceae bacterium
CCTATGCCGGTTTCGCCAATGTCGCCTTCGCGGTAACCGACGCGCTGACCCTCGAAGGCGGCTATCGCGTGACGCACGAGAAGAAGGAATATCTCTACAACCGCCTGAATCCCGACGGGAACGGCGATTATTTGCCGCTCAGCAACCCGGGCAATCCGCTGACCGGCTTCGTCGGCGTCTATGAGGAAACCATCAGCGATTACCGCGCCGTGGCTTCCTACAAGATTACGCCGGACGCGATGATCTATGCGCAGTTCTCCACCGGCTTCAAGGGCGGCGGCGTGGCCCCGCGGCCCTATGTCTACCAGCAGATCCGGCCCTTCGGTGCCGAGAAGCTGAAGGCCTACGAAGTCGGCTTCAAGACCGACCTGTTCGACCGCGTGCTGCGGCTGAACGGCAGCGTATTCCACATGGATTATTCCGGCTATCAGGGCACGCCGACGACCTGCCTTGGCCTCGACGACCAGCCGCTGCCGATCGACGGTGGCGGTGTCCCGGGCCTGTGCGGGCAGTATCTCAACATCGGCGATGCGCGGGTGCGCGGCTTCGAACTGGAAGGCACGCTGCGTCCTGCTCCCGGCCTGACGATCGACGGTGCGATGAGCCTTACCGACTTCGAGTTCACCTCGATCAACTATCCGACCACGGCGATCATTGTGGGGGCAAACCGGCCGGGTATCGGCGAATTCAAATGGAGCGCGGGCATCCAGTACGAGGCGCTGCTGGGCGACAATGTCGGCACGCTGACGCCGCGCGTCGATGTCTCCTACACGCCCGGCTATTGCGGCAACTTCAACTGCGATCCGAACGTCACCGTAGACAGCCACACGCTGGTCAATGCGCGGCTGACCTATCGCTCGCCGGATGAAGACTGGTCGGTGGCGCTGGAAGCGACGAACCTGTTCGACAAGTTCTATTACCTGAACAAGTTCGCCACCTTCTACGTCAACGGCCAGCCCGGGCGCCCGCGCGAGGTCGCGGTCACTGTCCGCCGCCGCTTCTGATGCATCGGGGCGGAGCGGCTGCGGCTGCTCCGCCCTTCACATTCCGGCCGGGACGCGTCAGGACTGTCGCATAAGCCGATCGGAGAGGGGATGCCCGCAGTGGCCAGTCGAAAGTTTCACGGATATTTTGCCGCACTGGCCGCCTGTGCGGGGCTGGCCGCATGCCAGGCCGCGATCGATGGCCCGCCGCCTGCGGCGTCGGGCGAACCGCAGGATATACCCACGCTTGTCGATGGCTCCGCCATGCGCAATGTCGATGCGCCGGCGCATGTCGGCGACTGGCTGAGCTACAGCCGGGACTGGGGGGAGCAGCGATTCAGCCCGCTGACCCAGATCAACGCCGACAATGTCGGCCGGCTCGGACTTGCGTGGTTCGACGATCTCGAAACCTATCGCGGCGTGCAGGCCAGCCCGCTGGTCATTGACGGCATCCTCTACAACGAGTCCATCTACAACGTCGTCACCGCCTATGACGGCAAGACGGGCGAGAAGCTGTGGACCTACGATCCCAAGGTGGGGTTCGAATGGGCTCGGCTGGCCTGCTGCGGGCCTTCGTCGCGCGGGATCGCCGCGTGGAACGGCAAGCTCTATATCGGCGCGCTCGACGGCAGGCTCATCGCGATCGATGCGAAGACCGGCGAGGAAGTCTGGACCAGCCAGACTTTCCCCGAAGGCCAGGAATATTCGATCACCGGAGCGCCGCGGGTCTATGACGGCAAGGTGGTGATCGGCAATGGCGGCGCGGATTACGGCTCGCGCGGCTTCGTCACGGCGTGGGATGCCGAGACGGGCAAGCAATTGTGGAAGTTCTATATCGTCCCGACCGATCCCGAGGCTGGTCCCGATGGCGAGGCTTCGGACAGCGCCATGGAGATCGCCCAGCCGACCTGGCATGGCCGGTTCTGGGAAAAGGCCGCCGGCGGCGGCGGTAATGCGTGGGACGCCTTCTCCTACGACCCCGAGCTCAACCTCGTCTACATCGGCACGGGCAACGGTTCGCCGCACATGTGGCACTTCCGCAGCGAAGGTAAGGGCGACAATTTGTTCCTTTGCTCGATCGTGGCCGTTGATGCGACGACCGGCGAATATCGCTGGCATTATCAGGAAGTACCCGAGGAAGACTGGGACTATACCTGCACGCAGCCCATGGTGCTCGCCGATCTCGAGATCGGCGGCAAGACGCGGCAGGTCATCATGCATGCGCCCAAGAACGGGTTCTTCTACGTGATCGACCGCGCGACGGGCGAGCTTATCAGCGCCGAGACCTATACTTCGGTCAACACCTGGGCGAGCCATATCGACATGGCGACGGGCCGTCCGGTGCTCGTTCCGGGCGCGCATAACACCACCACGCCGCACCTCATGAATCCGAGCTGGATGGCCGCGCACACCTGGCATCCGATGAGCTATTCGCCGCTGACCGGCCTCGTCTATTTCTCGGCGCAGGAACAGGGCGCAATCTATGCCCGCGCCGAGGATGGCCAGTACCGTTACGTCAAGGGGCGCAGCAATTCGGGTCAGCAATTCGGCAACCAGCCGGAGCTGCGCAACCAGCTGCAGGCCGAGGCGGTGGCGAGCGAGAAAGGCTACCTGCTGGCGTGGAACCCGGTGACGCAGAGCGAAGCCTGGCGGGTCGATTACGGCCTTCCCGGATCGGGCGGCGTGCTGGCCACTGCCGGCAACCTCCTGATCCAGGGCACGATCAACAAGACGCTCGCGATCTACCGCGCCGATACTGGCGAGAAGCTGTGGGAGATGAATATCGACCAGGCGCCGGTCGCCGGACCCATCACCTACATGATCGACGGGGAACAATATATCGCGATCAACGCCGGCTGGGGCGGATCGCCGGTCTACAATCTCAACCGGAACGGCCCGTTCCGCACTGCGACGGCCAAGCTGCTGGTGTTCAAGCTCGATGCAACCGGCGTCACCCTGCCGCCAATGCCGCCGCCGTCCGCGATTCCTCCTCCGCCGCGGCTCACCGCCAGCGAAGCGACCGTGACCAGGGGGCGCGAGCTCTATTCGCAGACCTGCGTGCGCTGCCATGGCGAGGACGCGATCGGCGGGGTGAAGGACCTGCGTTTCATGACGCCCGAGGCGCATGCGCGCTTTGACGACGTCGTGCTCAAGGGCATTCTGCGCGAACGCGGCATGGAGAGTTTTGCGGATGTGCTGACGCCCGAGGATTCGGAGGCGATCCATCAGTATCTGATCGCGCGCGCCAATGAAGATTATGCGGATGCTGCGGCCCGCTAGATGCCGCTTTCCTACAAACCCCGGCTCGTGCCACAGGAGGCCCCATGACTGACCGCCATTCCCGCTCCGAAAACCTCTGGAAGGGTCCGGCAAAAGCCACAGGCGAGTGTGGCTTTCGGCCGAACGAAGTCCACACGGGTGGGCGCAAATTGGGCCGATTTACGGATAGGGCCAGCCTCGGATGGAAACGCGTAAAACCCCGGTTTGGCGTCAACAGCTTGCGTGGACTTTCCGCGCTGCTGCTCGCTTCGATTGCCGCCCCGCTGGCGGCTCAGGCGCCGGGAGAAGAGAGCGCGGTGTTCGTCGAAACCTGCGACCGTGACTGCCTGATCGGCCAGGTCCGCACGCACATGGCGGCGCTGGCGGCACGCGATCCGTCGATCGCAAACTATGCGGATGACGTGGCCTTCACCGAGAACAACGTGCCCATCCAGATCGGGGCGGGCCTGTGGGGCACCGTCACCGCGGTGGATGAGGTCGGCATGGAAGCCGCCGATCCGCGCACCGGCAATGCGGCGTGGTTCGGCTCGGTCCGCGAACATGGCGAGCCGGCCATCTACGCCGTGCGCGTTCACGTGAACGACGCGGGCGAGATCGACGAGATCGAAACCGTGGTCCACCGGCGCACCGCGCTGCCGGCGCCTTTTGGCGATGTTGAGAACATGGTCCATGATCCGGAGTTCAACGAGATACTGCCGCCCGAGCAGCGCCGCTCGCGCGCGCGGCTGCTGGCGGCCGCGGATACCTATTTCGACACGGTGGAGCGCAATGACGGGCAGGTCTTCGCCCACTTCACCGAGGATTGCGCCCGGCTGGAGAACGGCATCAGCACCACTGCCCCGGCGCCCGGCGCCAGCGGTGCGGGCAATGCCGCCGCGATCGCTTCGGGTTGCCGCGAGCAGTTCGAGCTCGGCATTTACTACATCAACAAGCGTATCCGCCGGGATCACTTCATCGTCGATGAGGAACGCGGCGTGGTCGTCAGCCGCGGCTTCTTCGACCACGACAACGAGGTCGACCGCTA
>CAYRCH010000170.1:0-4262 GCA_964422665.1 uncultured Sphingomonadaceae bacterium
GGCACGGCCAATTTCTACGAGGACATGGCGCAGGAAACGCTCGGCCGCTCGCCGGCGCATGTGCTGCTGCTCCACGAGACCGACATCGCGGCAATGTTCATGGTGGACCTGGTGACCGCCCTCCGGGCCGATGGCTGGACGATCGTCACCATGGACGAGGCCTACCGCGATCCCATCGCGCGGGTGGAGCCCGATACGCTTTTCCTCGGCGGCGGGAGGCTGTCGGCCATCGCCGCTGCCGCGGGCAAGCAGCCACAGCAACTGGTCTATGAGCGCACCAATGAGGAAGTCCTCACCCGCCTGTTCGAGGAGCGGGTGATTGTGCAGGCGGAAGAATAATGGGTAAAATCAAGATATTGGCAGCAAGCGCCGCGGTCGTTCTGCTGTCGCTGCCGGCCATCGGGCAGGATCTGGCGCAGCAGCCGGCCGATGCGCAGTGGCCAGCGACCGGCCATGGCCCGGCCGAGCAGCGCTACAGCCCACTTAATATCGTTCACACGGGCAACATTGGTGATCTTGGCCTCGCCTGGTACGCCGACATTCCGACCACGCGCGGGGTGGAAGCCACGCCGCTGGTGATCGGGCGAACGCTCTACAATGTCGAGCCCTGGAACATCGTCACGGCCTATGACGCCGCGACCGGCGAGGTGCTCTGGCGTTACGATCCCGAAGTGCCGCAGCGCTTCGGGCGGCTGGCCTGCTGCGACATCGTGTCGCGAGGGCTGGGTTATGCTCCGGGCCATATCTATGTCGCCACGCTCGATGGTCGGCTGATCTCGCTCGACCCGCAAACCGGCGCCGTCCAGTGGTCGGTGCTCACGGTCGACAATTCCAAACCCTATACGATCACCGGCGCGCCGCGTGTCGCAGGCGACAAGGTGATCATCGGCAATGGCGGGGCGGAAATCGGCGTGCGCGGATACGTCACCGCCTATGATACGCAGACCGGCGAACAGGTCTGGCGGTGGTACACCGTGCCCGGCAATCCCGCCGACGGCTTCGAGAACGAAGCCATGGAAATGGCCGCGAAGACCTGGACCGGCGAATGGTGGAAACAGGGCGGCGGTGGAACCGTATGGGATTCGATCTCATACGATCCGCAGCTCGGTCTCGTCTATATCGGCACCGGCAACGGTTCTCCGTGGGCCTGGCCCTATCGCAGCCCCGACGGGGGCGACAATCTGTTCCTCGCTTCGATCGTCGCCCTGCGCGCCGATACCGGAGAATATGTCTGGCATTACCAGACCGTGCCCGGCGAGCAGTGGGATTATACCGCCACGCAGAACATGATCCTCGCCAACCTCGAGATCGAGGGCCGGCTGCGCAAAGTGCTGATGCAGGCACCCAAGAACGGGTTCTTCTACGTGCTAGACCGCGAGACCGGAGAGCTGATCAGCGCGGAGAAGATCGCCCCGATCAATTGGGCGAGCCATGTGGACATGGCGACCGGCCGCCCGGTGATCAATCTCGAGGCGCGCTACGGCTCGGAACCGGTGATGGTCTCTCCCGGGGCGGGCGGAGCGCATAACTGGAACCCGATGGCCTACAGCCCGCGAACAGGGCTGGTCTATGTCCCTGTGACCGAGACATACATGTCCTATTCGCTGGCCGAGGATTTCGATCCGGACAAGGGCGGTCTCGGCACAAGCTTCTTCGGTGACGACGAGAAGCGCAGGAAGATCGCCGAATATGCCGATGCCCATTCCAAGGGATGGCTCTCCGCTTGGGATCCAGTGGCGCAGCGCGAGGTCTGGCGTGGTCCGGTGGAGAAGAAGGGCAGCGGCGGCGTGCTGGCGACTGCCGGTAATCTCGTATTCCAGGGCAATATCGGCGCGAATTTCGCTGCCTACCGCGCCGATACGGGCGAGAAGGTCTGGGAAATGCCGGTGCAGAATGTGCCGATCGCGGCGCCCATCACCTACACGGTCGACGGGGTGCAATATATCGCGGTCAACGCGGGCTGGGGCGGGGGCCTCGCCCATGTCGAAAGCGCCAACTACGCCGATCTCCATCTCGGCCCCCCGCGGCTGCTGGTGTTCAAGCTGGGCGGAAAGGCCAGCCTGCCGCCGCTGCCGCCGCGCCCGTTACAGGACGTCGCTGCGCCTGTGCCGCTCGTAACCGCGCCGCCCGGAGTGATTGCGCGAGGCGAGAAGCTTTTCGCCCAGCATTGCTCCCTGTGTCACGGCCCGGCGGCGCGCGGCGGGATCAAGGACCTGCGCTACATGTCGGCGGAAACTCATGACGCCTTCCTCGACATAGTGGTGCGGGGGACACGGGCGGCGAGCGGAATGGCAAGCTTCGGCGATCTCCTCACCGAAGACGACGCCGAGGCGATCCACCAATATGTCAACCAGCGGACGGCTATGGACCGGCAATAAGGCCGGGAGTTAGCTAGCCGGAATCAGCTGCGCGAAGCGCGTTCCGTCCATCGGCCTCGCGCGAAGGAAACCCTGGTAGAGCGCCACGCCTTCCTCTTCGCAGACCTGGCGCTGGCCTTCGGATTCGATCCCTTCCGCGATCACGGCGAGCCCCAGCGCGTCGGCCAGCGCAACGATCCCCCGCAGCACCGCAAGGTCGCGCGGATCCTCGGCAATCGCCTCGACCATCGAGCCGTCCAGCTTGAGGTAATCGAGCGGCAGCCGCTTCATGTAGCCGAAATTGCAGAAGCCCGCGCCGAAATCGTCGAGCGCGATGCGGATGCCCTTCGCTGTCAGCTGCTCCAGCTGTTCGCGCGCATGATCGAGGTCGGCCAGCAGCACCTGTTCGGTGATTTCCAGCGTCAGCCGCGCGGCCGGGAAGCCCGACGCATCGAGCAGCGCGAGAAATTCTACGGCGAAACCGGGGTGCGCGAGGTCCGCCGCAGTGACGTTGAGCGAAAGGCGCAGCCCCGCTTCCCCGGGCCACTGCGCCGCTTCGGCCAGCGCGCGTTCGGCTACATGGCGCGAGAGCAGCGGCGCCTCGCCCGTGCGGCGCGCGATCGCAAACAGCGCATGGCCCCCGATCTTGCCGAATTCGGGATATTGCCAGTGCGCCAGCGCTTCCGCGCCCACCAGCCGGTCGCCTTCGGCCGAATATTGCGGCTGGAACAGGATCTCGATTTCGTCCTGCGCCATCGCCTGGCCAATATCGGGCCGTCCTTCCGGGCGGGCCCCCTGGCGCCGCTCGCGCATGCCTGTCTGTGTGCTTCGCATGACCGTCCATATAGGGGCTCCGGCGCAAATTCCTCCCCGCCCGGTATGGTGCGTTGCCAAACGGGACAGTCAGCCATTATTGGTGGATAGCGGGCAGAGGGTTCGCGGCGGGAGAGTGGCATCGTGGCAGAAGCGGGCGCATTCGGCAGGCTGGCGCTGCTCGCATCGGCGTCCGAAGCCGCGCAGGAGGCGCAGGCGCGGCTCACTGCGGAGCATGACTGGTGCAGCCTGGACGAGGCCGACGGCGCGGTGGTGCTCGGCGGCGACGGCTTCATGCTGCAGGTATTGCACCAGATGATCGATGCCGGCCGCCTCGTACCCGCTTACGGGCTCAATCTCGGCACGGTCGGCTTCCTGATGAACCGCTATCGCGGCGGCCGCGGCATTCTTTCGCGGATCGGCAAGGCCAAGGCGTTTTCCTTCGCTCCGCTCCGAATGGAGGCGGTGCGGCAGGACGGTACGGTGGAAACCCACTGCGCGATCAACGAGGTCTCGCTGCTGCGCGAAACCCGCCAGACGGCCAAGATCGAAGTCATCGTGAACGACAAGGTCCGCATTGCCGAGCTCGCCTGCGACGGCGTGCTGCTGGCGACGCCGGCCGGTTCCACCGCCTATAACCTTTCCGCCAACGGGCCGATCCTGCCGCTCGATTCGAAGATGCTCGCGCTCACCCCGATCAGCCCGTTCCGCCCCCGACGCTGGCCGGGCGCGATCCTGCCCGACCGCAGCAAGGTAACCTTCCGTGTGATCGAGGCGGAAAAGCGCCCGGTGGCGGCGGTGGCGGACCAGAAGGAAGTGCGCGACATTTCCGAAGTGCGGCTGGAAATCTGCCGGGACCAGGAACTGACGCTGCTGTTCGATCCCGGCCACGCGCTCGACGAACGGATCGTGGCCGAGCAATTCGCGACCTGACCGGGCGGCTCCCCGAATTTCCCCGCATCACCACCTTGCCAAATGCGCGGGCGACTCATATAGGCGCCACTGCCTTCGGGCTGCTCCCCGATAGCTCAGCGGTAGAGTAGGTGACTGTTAATCACTTGGTCGTTGGTTCGAATCCAACTCGGGGAGCCA
>CAYRCH010000171.1:0-4237 GCA_964422665.1 uncultured Sphingomonadaceae bacterium
TCAGCAATGGCGACATCGATCTCCTGCTTACTCCCGAAGATTTCATGCCGCCGGAACATCCGCGCGAATTGCTGTTCGAGGAACGTCACGTGGTGGTGGGCTGGTTGGGCAATCCCGTAATGCAGCGAATAATGACCGAAGAGGACTTCTTCGCCGCCGGCCATGTCGCCGTGCGTATATCGGGCAGGGACACATTCATCGAAGGCGCCTTGCGCAAATATGGCGAGCGGCGACGCATCGAAGTGACCGCGCCGTCGTTCATCCAGGCACCATGGCTGCTTCCCGGTACCAATCGCCTTGCCCTGATGCACGAGCGGCTGGCGACCCTGGTCGCGACCCGGCTGTCTCTTTCGATTGCCGAATCCCCGATCGAATTGCCGGTGATGCGCGAGATGATGCAGTTCCACACTGCCCGCTCGAACGATGCCGCGCTTGGCTGGCTGCGAAAACAGTTTCTCGCCGTCGCATCGAGAGCCGTGATCTGAAATCCGCAGCCGGGGCCGGGAACCATCCCTAACCCTCGGGCTCGAGCATTCCGTGCATCGCAAGCCAGCTCACGAAGGCTTCGAACCAGCCGGTGCTGGTCGTGTCCTTCGGATACATGCCGAAGCCGTGGCCGCCCTGTTCGTAATAGTGGAATTCCACCGGGCGATTTGCGGCGCGCCAGCTCCGGATCAGGCCGAAATCGGTTTCGGGAAACAGCGGATCGTCTGCCGCCAGGGCCACGAATAGTGGCGGCGCTTCGGCAGGCACCTCGACCGCCCCTAGTGGACCGTAGATGTCGCCGAGGAAGGCCGGAGCGGCATCGGGAACGTTGAGCGCCGTTGTCATGGTCAGCATGGCGCCGGCGGAAAAGCCGATCATGCCGATGCGGTCGGGATCGATATTCCATTCGTTTGCCCGGGCGCGGACCAGTGCGAAAGCCGCGCGCGCATCCTCCAACTGGGGTGCAAGGCCGGCGGCCGCCCGATCGGGGGCGGGACGCGCCGGGGGCGCCATCGGGGCGGCAGGCCGGGCATATTCCTGCAGGTCCGCAGGCGTCTGGTTCAGCCGGTATTTGAGGACAAAGGCGGCGACCCCGCGCTTCGCCAGCGCGCGGGCGACATCCCAGCCTTCGTTTTCCATCGAGAGCGTACGGAAGCCCCCTCCCGGCGCGACGATCACAGCCGCGCCGCTGGCCTTGCCCGGCGCAGGCAGGAACGGAGTGAGCGTAGCTTCGGTTACATTGCGCGCGAACATGCTCCCATACTGACTGTGCCAGGATTCGGGCGTGCCGGCGTTGCGCAGGGGACCAGTCCCGAGCGGGATAGCATCGGGCTGCGCCGGAATAGCGATCGGAGCCATCGTATCGCCCTGCGCTGCAGCAGGGGAGGCGATAAGCATGATGCCGGCGAGGAAGGCTCCCAGCGCCCCCAGGCCGAAAAGTCGCGAATTGGAGAGAGTTGTTCCTGTCATCTCGATCGTCTCCTCAAGCGGATGAATGAATTCTATCGAGAGAGCTTGAACTCCGCGGCGCGCCTTCGACGCGCATGACCCTCTCCCGCGGAGAGCCTAGACTCAATGCAGCGGGCTGAAAAGAATTTGTCGGAGTAATTGCGCGCAAATTATCCGGGCTTCGTCGCGAGGATCAGACGCCCGGTTCCAGCTCGAGGCTGATCGTGCGCTCTTCACCGCCGCGCACCAGGGTCAGCTCCACGCTTTGCCCGACGCGGAAGTCGTCGAGGCGCGCCAGCAGATCTCCGACCCTGGTGACAGGCTCGCCATTCAGCGCGACGACGATATCGCCCGGTGCCACGCCTCGCCGCGTGCGCTGGGCGGCCTGGAGACCGGCGCGCTCGGCCGCCGATCCGGGATCGACGCGCAATATGAAAACCCCATCGATCCCCGAAGCGCGCTTCAGCCGGTCGTTGATATCGTCATCGCTTTCGATACCGAGGGCGGGCCGGGTGTAACGCCCGTCGGCGATCAGTTGCGGCACCACCCGCACCACCGTGTCGACGGGAACCGCGAACCCGATCCCGGCCGAAGCGCCTGACGGGCTGTAGATCGCCGTATTTATCCCGATCAGCCTGCCGGCGGAATCGAGCAGCGGCCCGCCCGAATTGCCGGGATTGATTGCCGCGTCGGTCTGGATGAGATGGCGGATGTCAGGACCGTTTTCGTTGGGCAGCGACCGGTCGAGCGCCGAAACGATCCCCTTGGTCAGAGTCCAGTCGAGACCGAACGGATTGCCGATTGCGAAAACGTTCTGCCCGACCTGGAGGTCGCTGCTGGTGCCGATGGGGACGCGGGCGGGCGCCGTGAAGCCGGCACCGCCGATCTTGAGCACGGCGAGGTCGTGCTGCGGGCTCACCCCGACGAGGCTGGCGGAGAACTGGCGCCCGTCGGCCAGCTGAATCTGGGCTTCCGACGCGCCTTCGATCACGTGGTAATTGGTGATGATATGTCCGGCTTCGTCCCATACGAGACCGGATCCGGAACCGCGCGGAACGCTGTAGACATTGCGCGTCCAGAAGTCGGCCACACGCTGGCGGGTCGAGATAAACACCACGGATTCGCGAGCGTTGCGGAACAGGTCGATGGTCGCACGTTCGTCGGCGCCGAGCTCGCCGCGCGGAGTCACGGTGCGCGTTTCGGGCGCAGGCGCCGATTGCATGAAGAGGAGAGAGGCGGCGGCGGAAAGGAGCAGAATGTTCATGACCACAAGCAGGATGATGACGAGGCGCGTCCGGCGCCCAGTTTCCGGTCCGGGAGATTTCATCAATGCGATCTAGTCTTTCGGTGCTCCAGTTCAACTGCCCTCGTTGGCGCGCAAGCGCTTGCATAGCTGATCGATCTCCTTAGCATTGGCGTCCCCGGAGATGGAGATGTCGATGCTTGCCCTTTTGCTCTCGAACCTGTTGTCCCTGGTCGGAGCGGCGTCCGCAGCAGATCTTCCCGCGGATCGCTGCGACGCGTTGCAAGGAAAGGCGGGCGATGTCGAGATCACTCGCGCGACCTCCCTTGTGCCCGAACCCGAACTGCGCCTGGAGACGGAGGGCTTCTACCGTCCCGTGCCGGTCACCGTGCCGTTCTGCCGGGTCGAAGGCCGGATCGAAGGGAATATCGGGTTCGAGCTGTGGCTTCCCGAACAGTGGAACGGCCGCCTGCTCGGCGCGGGCGTTGGCGGTGATGCGGGCCAGTTCAACTATACGGATATGTCTTTGCGGCTGGCGCAAGGCTTCGCGTCGGTCTCCACCGATGGCGGGCACAAGGCCGCCGACCAGCACTGGATGCTCGATGCGAAGGCGCGAGAGGATTACGAGCACCGCGCCGTCCACTTGGCCACTCTCGCCGCCAAGCAGCTGTCGCAGCGATATTACGGCCGCTCAGTCCAGCGCTCATATTTCACCGGATGTTCGGGCGGCGGGCGGCAGGCGCTCAAGGAGATGCAGAAATATCCGGGGGACTATGACGGCGTGCTTGCGGGTGCGCCCGGGCCCTACATGCCGCTCCAGTCGGTGCGGATGCTGTGGTTCGCGCTGGAGCAGCAGCGCAGGCCGGGAGCCGCCCTGAGCGAGGACGATTGGACGCTCTACGAGAAGCGGGTGGTCGAGCAATGCGATGCCGATGACGGGGTGCGCGACGGTATCGTGGAGAATCCGGCCGCCTGCCGCTTCGATGTCGCGGTCCTGCGCTGCAGCCCCGGCCAGGGCAGCGATTGCGTAGCGGAGCCGCGGCTGGCGATGCTCCAGTCGATAATTTCCCCTCTGCGCGATGCGCGAGGGCAGGCGATGGATGGCGGCCTCTTTCCTGGGGTTCGCACGCGCCCCGGCCCGCCTTCTCCGCTGCTCCGGGCGATGTGGGCGGACGGTGTCCATGGCGACACCGAATGGGACGAAATGACATTCGACCGGACCGCGGACCTTGCCGCCGCAAACCGGATCATGCCCGAGCTGCGGGCCGACAGCACGGCCATCCAGCCTTTCGTCGAGCGCGGCGGAAAGGCGATCCTCTACCAGGGATGGCAGGATCCCTCGACCAATGCCGGGCCGACGATCGACTACTTCACGGCGCTTGCAAGGGCGGCCGGGGGCGCGGATCGCCTTGGCGAATCCGTGAGACTGTTCATGGTCCCCGGCATGTATCACTGTGCGGGAGGGCCGGGGGTCGACCTGTTCGGGGGATCGACCCAGCGCCCGATCGCCAATGGGGGCGATGCTTCGCGCGACATGCTGTGGGCATTGATCCGCTGGGT
>CAYRCH010000172.1:0-2056 GCA_964422665.1 uncultured Sphingomonadaceae bacterium
CGCAACTTCAGGGAACGCAACCATGGCGTTACGAGCTGTCAGCATATGCTGAGCGCCATTCTTCCCGTCCGCAGGCTGCTCCTCGCCATCTTCATGCTGATGGCGGGCAGCGGGTTCATGGGTACGCTGATCGGTGTCAGGCTTGAGGAGGCCGGCCGCAGCGCGCTCATCATCGGCGCGGTGGGGACGGCCTATTTCGTCGGGCTGGTCGCGGGTTCGCTGAGGGCCGGGGTGCTGGTCGCCGGGGTCGGACATATCCGCGCCTTTACGGCTTTCGTTGCCCTGTTCTCGGCCAGCACGCTGACTTATGCGGTCGACAGCCACCCCATGCTGTGGACGGCGCTTCGCTTCATCGACGGGCTGTGCATCGCCGGCGTCTATATCTGCCTCGAAAGCTGGCTCAACGAGCGCGCCGAGACGCAGGCGCGCGGCTCAGTTTTGGCGGGTTACATGATGGCGATCTATATCGGGCAGGCGCTCGGGCAGTTCCTGCTGAATTTGAGCGACGCCAAGCCATCGATGCCGTTCCTGGTGGCGTCGATCCTGATCTCGCTGTCGGCCATTCCGGTCGCCCTGACACGCATAACGGCGCCGGCGCATGACAGCGGCGCGACGCTGCGGGTAAGCGAACTGTATAAGAAGTCCCCGCTTGCTATCTTCGGCACCGCCGTCACCGGCCTGATGCTCGGGGCGTTCTACGCTCTCGGCGGGGTTTATGCGCGCCGGCTGGGCATGGACCTTTCCACCGTGGCGATCTTCATGAGCACGGTGATCCTGGGCGGGGTCGCGCTGCAATGGCCGCTCGGGCGGCTATCCGATCGGTTCGACAGGCGGCGCGTGATCGTCGCCGCCTTTGCCGGCGCGCTTGCGGCAAGTCTGGGTATCGCGCTGGTCGGTGCGCCTGGCCTTCTCCTGTTGGCTCTGGGCGCGTTGTTTGGGGGCATCACCTTCGCCCTCTATCCACTGTGCGTCGCCCATGCGAATGACCGCCTCGCGCCCGAGCAGCGCGTCGCCGCCACCGGCGGGCTGGTGCTGCTGTACTCCGCCGGCGCTGCGGCCGGCCCCCTTGCCGCGGGTGTCGCCATGACACTCACCGGGACAGCCGGCCTGTTCCATTTCATCGCCCTTTGCGCGGGCAGCACGCTCTGCTTCGGCCTGTGGCGGCAGGCGAGGACCCGGCCCGTGCCGGCCCACCGGCAGCTGCACTACCAGGTCCTGCCGCGCACGACCCCGATGTCCGCCTCGCTCGACCCGCTGGCTCCGGAGGAACCGAAGGATGGGGGATGAGGGGCTAAGCATGCTCGTCTCGCCCTTATTCGTATCATTGTCCTCAATTGGCGACGAGCCATAACAACTCCCGGGAGCTGGCAGCTCCCAGGCGGCGGTATGCCCGCTGCCGCAGGGTCAGGACGGAAGTTTTCGCAATGCCGAGTTCGAGGGCCGTGGCCTCGACGCTCATGCCGAAGGCGGCACGCGCGCAGACCTGCCGCTCGCGGGGAGTGAGCGAAGGATAACGCAGCGCAAAGCGATCCTCGAGGTGCAGCGGCGTCAGAGCATTTGTGGACGCGGCCCTTGCGCGGGCAAATGGCAGCATGGGCAGGGCGAGCCGCGCCAGGCCGGCGATGGCGTCGAGCTCGCTTTCTGAGAAATTGCCCTGGCTTGCGTGCCGGGACAGGTTCATGCCGCACCATCCGCTCTTGCTGCGCTGGATGACCGAGACCCGCTCCACGATGCCCGGCCCGTCGAAAAAGCGCCGCCGGAAACCGGCGGACGCAATGTCCGAGGGGCGTATCCGCTGGACCGCTAGGTCGCCCACGTGCGGGGCTGCGCTGTAAAGGTCGCCCATCGGGTCGAGCGGCTTGTAGCGAAGGGCATAGGCCGGAAGCTGCTCGGCGATGTGCGGCTCGCAGTGATAATAGCGGAGCGCATCGTTGCCGCGGCCGGCGGCTTCGAACAGGTAAAGGCGGCGGGCGCCCGAGGTGAGGCTTTCGACGCACTGGCGCATGGTCGCGCCGAACTCGTCGCTTCCGATGGCTCCAACCAGCATGTGGTAGGC
>CAYRCH010000172.1:2156-4197 GCA_964422665.1 uncultured Sphingomonadaceae bacterium
ATCGGGGAGGCCGCCGCGCGCTGCTGGGAAGCGGGTGCCTCGGTGGTGCACGTTCACGCGCGCGGGCCCGACGGGAAGAACAGCGGCGATCCGGCGATCTATTCCGAGATCATCCGGCAGATCCGCGCCCGCAGCCCGATACTGATTCAGACCACCAACGGCATCGGAGTGCGGCGGGACCCGGCGACGGGCCAATTCATCTGGCCGAGCGACAGCGAGCGGCTCGGCCTGCTCGAGATCGAGCCGCAGCAGGACCTTTTCGGCATTGCCGGCGGATCGGCCGATTTCCACAATCCGGAAGGCGGCTATCCCGAGGAGACGCCTTACGTGAACTCGCCGCAATTGCTGAGGCGCACCATCGAGGCAGTCTATGCCAAGGGCTCCGCGCTCGAATACGAAATCGTCGAGGCGAGCTCGCTGCACCGGCTGATGCGCTATGCCGAGGAGGGGCTGTTCGACCGGCACCGCAGCAATATCTGGCTGCTCCACGGGGGCGGTTTCGGTGCGACGCCGCCGGTTGCCCGCAACGTGATCTTCAACATCGATGAGGGCCTGCGGATGTTCCCGCAGGCGATATGGGGCGTGACGGCGACCGGCCGCGACATGTTCCGGATCGTCACTCTCGGCCTCGCCATGGGCTGCGATCTCGTGCGCGTCGGGTTCGAGGATGGGATCCACCTCGCTGATGGCACAGTCGCGCGGGACAATGCCGAAATGGTTCGCGCCGCAGCCACGATCGCCGCCATCTACGGGCTCCAGCCCGCGAGCGTCGAGGAAGCCCGGGCGCGGTTCGGCATATGACGAGCTCAGCGGTGACGCCTTCGATGGCAAGAGCTGCAATCGCCGTCTGCACGGCGATCTACTTTCTCGACGGGCTGATCCACACGATTCTCGGGCCGCTTGCTCCAGACATTGCCCGCTCGCTTTCACTGGGCAATGCTGAGCTCGGGCCGATCTTCTCGTCGAACCTGGTCGGGCAGTGTATTGGCCTGGTCTTGTTCCCCGCCATCGCGAGCCGTTTCGGCCACAGGTTAACCGTTACCCTGGCGGTGGTGGGTTTCGCCCTCGGGCAGGCGGCCAGCGCCCTGGCCGACGATGGTACCAGCCTGTTTGCCATCCGCCTCGTAACCGGCGTGTTCCTGGGTGGCTGCCTGCCCAGCTGCCTGGCGATTGTAACTGCACAGACGCCAGCGGAAAGGCGAGGAATCTCGATCCTGGTCCTGTTCACCGGCTATGGGCTGGGCGCGGCGATGGCGGGTCTCGTGGCCGCCGGTTTCGCCGATCTCGGCGGCTGGCGGGCGGCAATGGTCGCGGTCGGGGGACTGTCGTTGCTGGCCGCCGCCGCGGCCTGGCTGTGGCTCCGCGACGATCAGTCTCGGGAGCCGGAGACGGTGCCCTCCGAGGTCACATCCGGCCGGCCGGCAGCCTTGCAGATGCTCGATCCCGCCTACCGCATCGGAACCTTGATGCTATGGCTGCTGTTCGTGCTCATGCTGACCATCAGCTACTGCCTCAATTCCTGGCTGCCGGTCATGCTGGTGGAGGTCGGCCACGACGAAGCTTTCGCCGCGCTCTCGGTCACGATCTTCGGATTCGGCGGAGCGATCGCCGCGCTCGGCGTGGGACTGCTGATCGACCGGTTCGGGGCGATGCCCGTCCTGATCGGTTTCCTGACCGCTGCGGCTGCCGCGCTGTTCGCGACGGGACAGGTCATCGCCACGGCGTCGGCCGCGACGCTCATGGTCCTCCTCGGCGCGGCCGGGTTCTTCAGCCTGGGGGCCTATGGGGGAGTCAATGTCGTGCTGGCGGGATTCTACCCGGACGCGCTGCGCGCCACCGGAATCGGCTGGGCCAAGAGCGTCGGCCGCCTCGGCACAGTGATCGCGCCGATCCTTATCGGCTTCGCCCTGTCCGCAGGCATGTCGAGTACACTCGTCATGTCGCTGTTCGCCGCGCCTGCCGTGCTGGCCGGAACGGCGCTTGTGGTGATTTCCCGGACCGGCGTCTGGCGCGCGGCCCAGCGCCAGCCCGCGCGGATTTA
>CAYRCH010000173.1:0-4189 GCA_964422665.1 uncultured Sphingomonadaceae bacterium
GTCCAGCCGCCGCCATGGACGAACAGCACCAGCGGCGCGGAGCGGGAGTTTCCGCGGGCGCGGTGGAAATCGAGCTTCTGCGCCTCGTCGCGACCGTAACTCATTTCCTCGCCCCCGCGTGCCTGCGTAGCGAGTTGTTCCCCGCGATTGCGGAACTGCGCATCGGCGCTGGTGGCCGCGAGCAGGGAAGCGGCGGCCAGTCCCATGATGAAAGCTTTGTGCATCGGGAAGCTCCTGACTGAACCTGGGCCGGAAAATATCCGGCGAAGGCGGGAAGGCCAGTCGCGAATTGTCGTAATTTGTCGTCCGTCGCTTGCTCTTGAATGAACCATTGAATAGGGCCGCGCGCGTTTGCGCGCTTGCAGACGAACCTCGAATGGAAGGCGTGATAACTTGGCCAACGTAACCGTGATCGGCGCCCAGTGGGGCGATGAAGGCAAGGGCAAGATCGTGGACTGGCTCGCGAGCCGCGCCGACGTGGTCGTGCGCTTCCAGGGCGGCCACAATGCCGGGCACACGCTGGTGGTGGGCGACACCACCTACAAGCTGAGCCTGCTGCCCAGCGGGATCGTGACCGGCACGCTCTCGCTCATCGGCAATGGCGTGGTGCTCGACCCATGGGCGCTGAAAGGCGAGATCGAGCGGCTCGAAGGGCAGGGCGTCTCGATCACGCCGGAGAATTTCGGCATCGCCGACAATTGCCCGCTGATTCTGCCGATGCACCGCGATCTCGACGGCCTGCGCGAAACCGCGGCGGGCAAGGGCAAGATCGGCACCACGGGGCGCGGGATCGGCCCGGCCTATGAGGACAAGGTCGGCCGACGGGCGATCCGCGTATGCGACCTCGCCCATCTGGGAGAGCTCGAACCGCAGCTCGACCGGCTCTGCGCGCATCACGATGCGCTGCGCGCCGGTTTCAACGAGCCGCCGGTGGACCGTGAGGCCTTGCTGGCAGAGCTCGGCGAGATCGCGCCCTTCGTGCAGCAATTCGCGCAGCCGGTGTGGAAGCGGCTGAATGAGGAGAAAAAGGCGGGAAGCCGCATACTGTTCGAAGGCGCGCAGGGCGTGCTGCTCGATGTCGATCACGGCACTTATCCCTTCGTTACCAGCTCGAACACGGTCAGCGGCACGGTGGCTTCGGGCAGCGGGCTTGGCCCGGGCGTGGCCGGTTTCGTGCTCGCCATCGTCAAGGCCTACACCACCCGCGTCGGCTCCGGCCCGTTCCCGACCGAACTTTCCGATGCGGTCGGCCAGCGGCTGGGCGAGCGCGGGCACGAATTCGGCACCGTCACCGGGCGCCAGCGGCGCTGCGGCTGGTTCGACGCGGTGCTGGTGCGGCAGAGCTGCGCGATCAGCGGCGTGACCGGCATTGCGCTGACCAAGCTCGACGTGCTCGACGGGTTCGAGACGCTGAAGATATGCACCGGCTACCGGCTCGATGGAGAAGTGATCGACTACCTGCCGTCCAATGCCCAGGACCAGGCGCGGGTCGAACCGGTCTACGAGGAAATGGATGGCTGGCAGGAAACCACCGCCGGCGCGCGCAGCTGGGCCGAGCTTCCCGCGCAGGCGGTCAAATATATCCGCCGGATCGAGGAGCTGATCGAATGCCCGGTCGCCTCGGTCTCGACGAGCCCGCAGCGCGACGACACGATCCTGGTTCGCGATCCCTTCGCCGATTAGGCCCAACCCGGCCCATCCCGCTAGCGGGAGGAGAGCGAGACTCCGCGAGCCATAGGCGAGCGCTGGTCGCAGCGGTGTGGGAAGTGCTAGCAGGGCAACATGCGTAGCGCGACCCTGCCTCTCCTTCTGCTCGTTACAGCCTGCGCCAGCGCGCCCGAGCCTCCGCGACAGTCATCCGGAGTGCCGCTCCCGCCGCAGCCGGACTTCGCTCCGCCTGCGCCTCAGCTTGCCGACTTCGTGCTGGTCGACAAATCGGATCGCGCGCTGTGGCTCTACGCCAAGGGCCGCGCCTTCCGCCGCTATGATGGGCTGCAATTCGGCGATGCTCCCACCGGCCACAAGCGCTTCCAGGGGGATGAACGGACGCCGGAGGGTCGCTACACAATCGACTACCGCAACCCTCGAAGTTCGTATCACCTCAGCCTGCACATCTCTTACCCGAATGCCTCGGACCGCGCCTATGCCGCGCAATATGGCCGCTCGCCGGGCGGAGCGATCTTCATTCACGGCCAGCCCAACGGCCTGGCCAGCGGTCACCGAATGGCAGGCGACTGGACCGATGGTTGTATCGCCGTTTCCAATGCCGAGATCGAAGAGCTGTGGAGTCTCATCCCGGACGGTACGCCAATCGAGATCCGGCAGTAGGGCAGGTGAACGCATTGGGAAAGCCTCCATTCTTGACATGATCCATTTTTGTTCTCATTTAGTTCCAGTTCGAATCAGGGGCTGGAATCATGGCACAGGCAAACTTTTCCTACGGGCTGGAGGGCGATAGCCCGGCGAACGCTCTTCGCATGGGGCTGGTGGTCTCAATCTTCGCGGAGCGGCCGCATCTGCTGGCCCAGCTTAAGGAGGATTGTCAGGCAGCAGGTCTGACGATCGGAAGCTGCGGCAAGATTGCAGCACTTCTCGAAGCCGATGCGCTTCCGCTGGGTGATTTGGTGCTGGTCGATTGTCCGGAAGCGGACGTGGCCGGGCTGGCCGCTCTCGCCCGACTGGATATGCGTGCCGCACATTCGGGGGCGCAGCTGGTGGTTTCAACCAGTGTCGCTTCGCTGGATGACGTCTTTGCCTGTCTCGATCAGTCGAATCCGCAGTTACTCGTCGATCCCGGCCGATCGGAGCGTGTGGTGGCGTTGGGGCAGGCGCTGGCGAATATGCCAAGACTGCGGCTGCGGGAACTCGCGGAAGATGACCGGCTCATGCTGCTGCGCCTGACCGAGCAGGTTGGCGGGATCGCCCGGCGGCTCGAGCGGATGAAAGCGGAACTGGCGGACCGTGGCGGGACGATTACCGGCGACGAAAGCATGTTCCGCGTCGAAAGTCCGCCATCCGGCTATCGCGGCGATAATGACGACAATAGCGGGCAACAGCGTGCCAGCCGCCCCAGCCTGCCCGACCCGCGCCTGGTCCGGCGGATCATCCGCCAGCGGCATTTGCGCGGCAAGTTTTTCGACTCGTCGCTATTTGCCGATCCGGCTTGGGACATTTTGCTCGATCTCACTGCAGCGCGGGCAGAGCATGTTCGCGTTTCGGTGACCTCGCTTTGCATCGCCAGCGGAGTGCCGCCGACCACTGCGCTTCGCTGGATCGGACAGATGGTCGATGCCGGGTTGCTGGAGCGGGTGGAGGATGAGGAGGACCGGCGGCGGGCCTATATCGCACTCAGCGACAAGACGGCCGAGGCGATCGCGCGCTATTTTGCGGAGATCGGCGATCAGGCGAAATGGTCGAGCTAGGCGGCGCATGGCGCCGCCATAGCTTAGCTTTCCCCATGAGCATCGACCAGCTTGGCGATGCCGGGCAGTTCCATATTGGTGAGGTCCTTGTCGATTTCCGCCACCAGGCATGTCTTGGTTTGCGCTCCAAAATACTTGCGCATTTCACCGAGCGCACGCGGGGCTGCGGCAACTATGATTTCGGCGCCGGCATTCTCCTCGGCGACGCGTTCCAGGGCTTCGGTGGCATCCTTCGCGAACTCGTCCTCGGCCTGCTGGTGCCAGTCGGTTTCGCTGTACGAACTGCGCCGGGCACCCATCCTCGAGTGGGTTCGGCCGGGCGAATCGGTTCCGTGATCCCGCGTAGGCGGATTCTCGATTTCCTGGGTCAGCACTTCCGTCAGCGAGATATCGTCAACGCCCCCGTCATTGCGAAGGATGCGCATTTTGGCTCCGTTGGCCACGAATATCAGTGTCCCGTTCTTGATTCTCATGGAGTTTCCTTTCCGTCTGAAAGCCATATGCGCCGCAAAGCTGGGCGTTCCACTGATCGAGGTCAATTCCGGGAATCTATTCGTTCGAAGCCGCAAGGCGCCGGTTGACCGGAGGGAAAAAGAGCCTAAATCCGCGCACTCCCGGCGGGAAGGGCGGTTAGCTCAGTTGGTAGAGCATCTCGTTTACACCGAGAGGGTCGGCGGTTCGAGCCCGTCACCGCCCACCATTTTCAGATGCTGATCGTTGCGGTCCCGCGATAACCCGCCGACGGGTTTCCTTGCATTTCGATCGTC
>CAYRCH010000174.1:0-4172 GCA_964422665.1 uncultured Sphingomonadaceae bacterium
GGGCCGAGCCGGGTGTGGAACCGCATCGGCGAGGATGTCCAGCAGCAGATCGTCGAGATGGCGCTGGAACAGACCGAGCTGTCCCCGCGAGAACTGGCGGTGCGCTTCACCGACGAGAAGCGCTACTTCGTGTCCGAAGCTACGGTTTACCGGCTGCTCAAGGCTCATGATCTGATCACCAGCCCGGCCTACACCGTGATCAAGGCGGCAGACGCGTTCCACACACAAACCTCCCGCCCCAACGAGATGTGGCAGACCGACTTTACCTACTTCAAGATCATAGGATGGGGCTGGGTCTATCTCTCGACCGTGCTCGACGATTACTCGCGCTACATCATTGCATGGAAGCTCTGCACCACCATGCGAGCCGAGGACGTCACTGACACGCTCGATATGGCGCTGGCAGCCTCAGGCTGCGACCACGCCAATGTGCTGCACAGGCCCCGCCTGCTCAGCGACAATGGCCCCAGCTACATCGCGAGCGAGTTGGCCGAATACATCGAGGCCAACAAGATGAGCCACGTGCGCGGCGCACCCTTCCACCCACAGACCCAAGGCAAGATCGAGCGCTGGCATCAGACGCTCAAAAACCGTGTGCTGTTGGAGAATTACTTCCTGCCGGGCGATCTCGAACAGCAGATCAAGGCCTTCGTCGAGCATTACAACCACCAGCGCTACCACGAGAGCCTCGACAACGTCACACCCGCCGATGCCTACTTCGGCAGGGCTGCCGCCATCATCAAACGAAGAGAAAGGATCAAGCGAAAGACACTCGAACATCGGCGCTTGCAACACCGCAAGCTCGCCGCCTAAACATCAATCCAAGACGAGGCCCACACTCCGCTGATCTACGCCGCGAGTTGTGCCAAATGTTCTGACGACGGACATTTGTCCACCTAAAGCGCATCCTGAAGCTGGATCGCATGCGCTTGAGCGGTCCGAATGGAGCAAGAGATGAGTTCCACCTCGCTGCCGCAGCCCAAAACCTCCGGAATCTGGCGAAGTTGTCCCCCCAAGCGGACGCTCGCTATCGCCTGACCGGGAGCGGGACCGCGCTCGCCTGCTATCCGTATCGCAGCTCGATCGCCGCAGAGACCGACTTCCTCAACAGAATAGGCCCAAGAACGGTCATTCGAGTACTGACTATAGTCGATCGCAACCCGCCGTCGTCGGTTAATGTGGGGCCAGGCGGCGATCGCTCGGCCACTGATCCGGCAAGCGTGGCTGTGAAGTTGACAAGCGTGAAGCACACACGTCACTCAAGTGGACCAAAACCTCGGCTAGACCGTTGAGGTGTGAGCGCGGGTTCCAAAGTCGAGACTTTGGAGGCCGCTTTTGAAGAAGGCGCTTCTATCCGGAGCATTCGATGTCGACTTTCATTGTAGCACTTGATTTTTCAGTCTCCGATGATCGTGCCATTCGGCGCGCGGTCAAACTGGTCAACCTTGAATTGCTGGACGGCGAAAGGGTCGGCCTCCCCTTTGCCATCGTTCGCGAGTTCCCGCCGATGCGAGAGGCGGTCGAGGCGTTTCGTTCGGCAGTGAAGCAGGGATTACTGAGAAGTTCGCCTCCGTCCACGCCAACGTCCATAACCACTTCAATCTCGAACGCCGCCTGATCCACAAACAGACCTACAAGACGCGCCGCTCGGACCCACTGGCCGAGTGGCAAAACCTCAGGGCCTGACCTGACGCTGGGAAGGGGACAGCTCTGCCAATCGGAGACGAGTTGCCGTTAGACTGACAGCACCACAAAAAGGGTTTCGAACTTGAGGCGTTGCTCGTCAAGCTGGATACTGGCCAG
Organism: uncultured Sphingomonadaceae bacterium; assembly: GCA_964422665.1. Taxonomy (GTDB): domain Bacteria; phylum Pseudomonadota; class Alphaproteobacteria; order Sphingomonadales; family Sphingomonadaceae; genus DASWIR01. The sequence goes on from CAYRCH010000174.1 coordinate 1,804, forward strand.
CGGGCCGAGGGGGCGGCACGGAACCGGTGATGCCCTGCGGCGGATGCCGGCAGGCGGTTGCCGAGGTCGCTTTGCTTTCCGGGCGCGACATCCCGGTTACTTGCATGGGCGGGGAGGGTGAGGCGCGGCGGCACACCACCATGTTCCAATTGCTGCCCCAGGCATTCGGCCTCTCGCGCTGACTGCAAACTGTCACATTGTGGACCTATCGGCAGCCGGACAGGAATCCGGAGCGATTGCGATGCGTCTTCATACGAGTTTGATTGCCCTTTCATCGTTGGCCCTGGTGGCCGCCTGCAGCCGCGGTGACGAGGGCGAAAGCGCCGAGGATTATGCCGCCCGGATGGGCGGGGCCCAGCAGGCCGGCGTTTCGGGGCGAGACCTCAACCTGCCGAAAGTGGCGGAGGATGGCCGCAATGCGCTGAGCTATGCCGAGGCCTATGTCCAGACGGCGGCAGACGGGACCAGGCAGGGGCTTACGCTCAATCGCAACGGCACCTTCGTGCTGCTGGAAAACGGGCGCACGGTCAGCGGCCGCTACGAATGGCTGGGGGATGGCAAGCGGCTGCGGCTGCTGGGCGTCGAAACCCGGCCGATCGTCATGATCGCCGACGGTGCCATTTACCGCATGACCAACGAAGACGTGCCGCTCGACGACACGGCTCCGGAGCGGATGTTCACGCCGGAAAGCTGATCTCGATCGGACGGCGCCCGCCCGCTACTTCTTCTTTTTCTTCTGGCCCGGGATCTTGGCCAGCTTGCGCGCGGCCTTCTTGCTGTCGGCCTTCTTCCCCTTGCCTTTCCCACCGGCTGACTTCTTTCCATCCTTCTTGGCGGGCTTGGAGGTTTTTTCCGGAAGGAGCTTTTCGATCAGCGCTTCGGCCAGGCGCTTGACCTCGGCGACGCGAGGCCGCAGCTTTCCATCGATAATCGCCTGCGCGATCTCCGCCGGGCTCATCTTGTCCGTATCGGGGCGGGGAGGAGAGGCCGGTGCCGGGGCCCCCCTGGGTTTGGCAGCAGGCTTGCTTGCCGGACGCGCGGGTTTACCGGCTCCGCTTTGACTTTCGGCCACTTGGATGTCCTTCCCTGAAGAGAGCAGCGCTACATGGTGAAACGCTCGAAGGGCGGCAAGGTTCATCCATGCACTGTCACAGAAGTGTCAAAAAGCGTCAGACGAGGTCGCGGCACATTGCGATCGCGCTGATCCCGCGCTTTCCGCTGGAGCGGTCGAGCTGGACGATCACGTCGATCACCGAGGCCGCATAGGCCAGCGTATCCGATCGTGTGAGGCCGATGCCGGTCTGCATCACCATCAGCGTCAGCTGCTCGAGCGCACCGCGCAGCGAATTGGCGTGGATGGTGGAGAAGCTGCCCGGATGGCCGGTATTGATCGCGCGCAGGAAGCTGACGCTCTCCGCGCCGCGCAGCTCGCCCAGCACGATCCGGTCGGGCCGCAGGCGCAGCGCCGCCTGCAGCAGCTCATTGGCCGTGACCTTGGCCTCGCCAAGCTCTCCCTTGACCGCGACCAGGCCGACCCCGTTGGCACCGGGGAGGCGCAGCTCGGGCGTATCCTCGACCAGCACCACGCGCTCCTCCGGTGGGATCTCGCCGAGCATGGCGTTGAGGAAAGTCGTCTTGCCGGTGCTGGTGCCGCCGGAGATGAGGATCGTGCGGCGCGCGGCGATTGCCGCTCGCAGGAAGGCGATCGGCTGAGCCGCGGCATCGGGCAGGGCTGGGTCGGGTTCGCCGGCCAGCGGTCCGGTGTCGTAAGCGTCGAGCGGCAGGTCGAGCCGGCGGTGGCGGCGGATCGCCATCGCCCAGTGCCGCCGCGTCGCAGGGGGGCCGCAGAATTGCACGCGCGCGCCGTCGGGCAGGGTGGCGCCGAGCAGCGGGTGCTCGCGGTTGATGCCCTGGTGGCTGACCCGGGCGACCTGCTCGGCCAGCCGCTGGACCAGCCGGTCGTCGATCTCCGGGCGCTCGATGCGCTGCATGCCGGGAAGCGCCGCATCCTCGATCCACACCTCGCCCGGCCGGTTGACGAGGATCTCGGTGACCGTGTCGCGCTCCAGCCATTCGCGGAACGGCGCGAGATAGGCGTCGAGATAGACGCTCCCGCTGGCCGTTTGCGCTGCCGGCGTTTCCGCCGCAGCCATCGCATGCACAGTCGCGCTCATGCCCGCCTCAGAGCCGCGGCGCCTGGCTGAAATCGAGATCGCGCGCGGTGAATACGCGGATCGGCTCGCCCTGGCGCACGCGCACCGTCGGGCCGATCTTGCTGCCGCCATCGACCGCCGCCGCGGCCGCGCCGCCGCCACCGCCGAGAATGACCGACGCTCCGCCGCTGGCGATCGTGGTCAGCCCGCCGATCA
>CAYRCH010000175.1:0-4125 GCA_964422665.1 uncultured Sphingomonadaceae bacterium
GATGGTCGATCGAGATGACCAGCCCCAACAACCTCATCCAGGAAGGTTGGAAGCGGACTTCGCTAAAGCCGGGCGACAAGGTGAAGCTATGGGTGCATCCGTTGCGGAGCGGAGCCAAAGGCGGCTCATATGCCGGGGTTCGGCTCGCCGACGGGTCGACTTTGGGCGATGTGAGTTGAGTTCGGTGCGCTTTCTCGTTCCGCTCGCAGCGGTACTGGTTCTTTCGGTTCCCGCGTCGGCGCAGCTGGGCGCCGCACCCGCTTCGCCGCCCCCGCCGGGGCTTGCCGAAGGCGAGGGTGCAGGCCATCCCAAAGGCGGTTATGGGGCGCTTGACGCCTTGCCCGACTGGGGCGGGATATGGTTCGTCCTGGCTTCGCGGCCCGGACCTGGCGCTCCTCCGCCGCCCGTGCCGAAGCTGAGGGGCCAGTATCTCGCCGATTACGAGGCCTGGCGCGCAGAGGCGATCGCCAATGAGGGCGTGGTGGCGCGCGAGCGTTCGAACTGTTCGCCGCCCGGTTTGCCGCGGATCATGCAGCTGGCGCAGTATCCCTATGAGTTCCTGTTCACGCCGGGGCGCGTCACCATCAACCAGGAAGCCTGGATGCAGACCCGCACGATCTGGACCGACGGGCGACAGCATCCGCCGGCCGAGGAGATCGATCCGACGTTCCATGGCCATTCGGTAGGCCGTTGGGAAGGCGATACACTGGTGGTCGAAACGGTTGGGATCGACGACAGTCTCGAGTTCGGGACCAACGGGATGAAGCATTCGGATCGCTTCATCCTGCGCGAGCGAATCCATCTCGATCCCGAAAACCCGGACGTCCTGGTGAATGAAATGCGAATGGAAGATCCCCTCGCGCTCGAAGAGCCCTTCGAGGTCACCACACGCTATCGTCGCGACCGCTACGGAGCGCTCATTGAATTCCAGTGTGCGGAGAACGACCGGAATCCGATCGACGAGGAGGGAATGACCCTTTTCGAGTGAGCGGCGGCGCCTAGGCCGGGCGCGGGCCGTACAGGATGATCGCCGCACCGCCGAGGCACACTGCCGCACCGATCAGGTCCCAGCGATCCGGTCGCGCGCCTTCCACCGCCCACATCCAGACAAGCGACGAGGCGATGTAAACTCCGCCATAAGCGGCATAGGCGCGGCCGGCATGCTCCGCGTCGATCAGCGTCAGCAACCAGGCAAACACCGCGAGCGCCGCCATGCCAGGGATCAGCCAAAGCGGCGACTTGTCGAGCTTCAGCCAGGCCCAGAATGCGAAGCATCCGGCGATTTCGGCCAAGGCGGCGCCGAGATAGGCAAACGCGTACATCGCCTCTCCGATAGAGCCGCGCGGATCGCTCGCCAATGAAAAGCGCCTCGTCGCCCCCTAGAACGTCTTCCTCACGCCGATGCGAAACTGTCTGGGCTCGACGATGCGGGTCACAAGGCCCTCTGCTCCTTCAGGCGGCTCCCCCGGAAAGCGTGTGGCGTAATAGTACTGGATGTCATTGTCCTTGGAATCGAACAAGTTCAGCACTTCGCCATAGAATTCCAGGCCGCCAAAGTTATGGGGCGTCCAGGCGGCACGCAGATTCACCAGCAGGGTATCTTCGCCACGCACCGAATTATCCTCGATAAGGGCATGCGGCCCCAGGTAGCGCAGGCGCGCGGCAGCGTTGAAATGAGGGAATAGCACGGACACACCCAACTCTCCGGCGCTTTCCAAGGCTCCCGGCACGTAGTCTTCGCCCTCCGGAAGACCCACATAGCGGGCGGTGGAACCAGTCCAGACGCCATCGACCGCCAACCAGTCATTTGGCTTCCAGAAAGCCGTGAACTCATACCCATGACGTTTGCCGGGATCGCTTGGTTCGACTGCGCCGGCATCACCGACATGGATGAGTTCGCTTTCGATCGAACTCCACCAATAGACGCCCGTGAAAATCAGGCCCGATCGCTCGAAACGAAGGCCCACCTCTTCCATGTCGCCTTCTACGAGTCCGGTCGCGGGATCGATCGGGTTGGTTACGCCCCGGGCGTCGTTCGAGTGAAAGCCCTCCCCGTAATTGGCGTAAAACGCGAGGCCGTCGGTTACCTCGTAATTGAGTCCTATCTTGGCAGCGAAGGTGTCGTCATTGACGACTCCATCCCATGAAAGGGGACCCTCCAGCCCCTCTGTGCGGAAGCGGTACCAGTCATTGCGGATACCGCCGATAATCATCACTCGGTCAACCGGCCGCCAAGTCGCCTCTGCATAGAGTCCTGCGCTGCTTTCCCGTACATCAAACGAGCCGACGGTGAATTCCTTCTCACCTGCAATCGTTTCGTCGAGTCCGACACGATCCATCAGGTCTTCGCGCAGTTCAGTTCCAACGCGCAGATGAAGCCGGTCGGAAACCTCGAAGTTCCGTTCCGCACGCCCACCCCAGCTCCAGGATTTCTGGTATTGGCTGAGCTGGTCGCCATGGACCGGGTCTTCGAGGAAATAGGTGAAGTTGGAAAGCAGGTCCCAGTCATAATGCTGGATCCAGCCGGTGAGCTTCCAGTTCTCGTCGCTGTAGTTGACCGTCAGGATCTGGCGCTCGGTCTGGCCGCGCAGTGTTTCGTCGATAGCGCAGAAGCGGTCCGCGCAAATAGGCGTGCCGACGACGCGCAGAGGCAACTGTTCCGTCGGAGCCCAGCTGGCATCGTAGATATTCAAAGATATCCTGAGGTCGCCCGCTCCGAGCGGAGCGGAATATTTCAGGAGAGCCGAATAGCTCTCCAGGTCTTCGGGCAATTCCCACGGGCCGTTGTAAAACTTGGCCTGGCCCACGGCCAGGAAGTCGCCGGCGCCGACCTTTACGGATCCGCCCGCTACGAAACGATAGTAATCATAGCTGCCTACCTCGGCCAGCGCGAACGGCTCCATCGAATCCCGGGTGGTCACATAGCTTGTGCCGACAAACCCAAAATCGCCGACATCCGCACGATACGGGCCCTTGCGGTAATCGACTCGCTCGACGGTCTCGGGGATCAGTCCGTTGACATCGAGATAGCCCTGGCCGTGACCATGGGTCCGCAGGTTCATCGGCATATCGTCGATATAGACTGCGTAGTCCGTCCCGTGATCGAGGTTGAAGCCTCGAAGGAAATACTGGTTGGCCTTGCCGCCTCCGGAGTGCTGGGTGGCGATCATCCCCGGCGTGGCCTCCAGCAGTTCGGCAGGCCGCAGCAGCGGACGGATTTCGATATCCGCGCCGGCCACACCACCTTCGCTCGCCGCGCCGGCGATGCCGATCCGCTCCTCGCCGCGGCCGAAGACGTAGATCACCTGGTCCTCGTCATGGTGCTCATCCTCGCTTGATCGCGCATTGGCCGGCTCCGCGGAATCGGCCACGCCCTGGGCAGCTGCCGGAAGGGCGACGGCCGCCCAGGCCAGCGCGGCTACGCCTGATAGCAACCGGGGAAGGACGGGATAGGAGGTAGAAACCGGATGGTCGGACAAGGAGCTTCTCGCTTTTCGTTTGACTTTGTCCGTCGGCGCTGGCGGTGAGCGCTCGCCAATCCAAGTTAATTACGGTAATGCAGCGTTACACCGCGTTACATGCGGCATTTTCGAGCAGAACAGGCGGGGCGGTTGGTTCGGGTCATGACGGGCAGTGCGACACCTGGCGGCGATGACGGCGCATTTGCTGCCGAAGTTTCGCGCCTGCGTTCCGCCGGCGTGCTGGGTGAGGGCGGACGACTGCGCGAATTGTTCGACTATCTCGCCGCTCGCGGGCCGGGTGCACCGCCATCCACTCAGGCAGATATCGCCGCCGACGTGTTCGGCAATGACGGTGCCGATGGCGACGATGCGACGGTTCGCGTTTATATTCATCGCCTTCGAAAGCGGCTGGAGGATCACTATCGCAGAGGGGGAGCGGATGCGGCGGGTGTGCGGCTGGCCATTCCGGGCGGCACCTATGCGCTCAGGCTGGAAAAGCCGCAGGGCGCTGTCCAGCCGATCCGCCGCGTTGCGGCGCGAATTCCCCGTGCATGGTTGCTCGGATTGGGAGCAGCAGTGCTGGTTGCTCTGAGCTTTGCCCTGGGACGTGGTTCGGACGAAGCTGTTGGCGCTGCCCCGATCAACGAGATTTGGGAGCCATTCG
>CAYRCH010000176.1:0-4110 GCA_964422665.1 uncultured Sphingomonadaceae bacterium
CGAGAAAGTCGAGCTGGTGTCGATCTGCCGCGAGGAGGACTGGCAGGCCGAGCACGAGCATATGGTGAGGAGCGCCGAAAGCATCCTGGAGGCGCTCGACCTGCCCTCCCGCAAGGTGCTGCTCTGCGCCGGCGACATGGGGTTCGGCGCACGCAAGACCTACGACCTGGAAGTCTGGCTGCCCGGCCAGGGCGCCTACCGCGAGATCAGCTCGGTCAGCTGGTGCGGCGACTTCCAGGCCCGGCGGATGAATGCGCGCCACCGGCCGGAGGGCGAGAAAGGCACGCGCTTCGTTCACACGCTCAACGGCTCGGGCCTCGCCGTGGGCCGCACGCTGGTGGCCGTGCTGGAGAACTGCCAGCAGGAGGACGGCACGGTGGAAATTCCGGCGGCGCTGCAGTCCTATATGGGCGGCGTGACCCGGCTGGAACCGCTCGGCTGAGCCGGCATGCGCATCCTCCTCACCAACGATGACGGGATCCACGCGCCGGGCATGGCGGTGCTGGAAGAGATCGCCGCCGAACTGTCCGACGACGTCTGGGTCTGCGCCCCGGCGGAGGAGAATTCGGGCGCAGGCCATTCGCTGACGCTGCACATGCCGGTGCGGCTGCGCGAACATGGGGAGCGGCGCTTCTCGGTCACCGGCACGCCGACCGATGCGGTCAACCTCGCCTTCCGCAAGCTGTTCCGTGAGAAGATGCCCGACCTGGTCCTGTCCGGCATCAATGCGGGCGAGAACCTCGCCGACGACATCACCTATTCGGGAACGATCAGCGCGGCGATGGAAGCGGCGCTGGCGGGCATTCCGGCGGTGGCGCTGAGCCAGGCGTTCCGCGAATCCGGGCAAGGGTTTTCGGCAGCCAAAGGGTGGGCAGCGCGGGTCCTGGCGCCTATCATCGGCACACCGATGGCCAGGCGCACGCTCGTCAACGTCAATTTCCCGCCCCGCGCGGCAGAGGAAGTCCGGGGCATCCGCGTGGTGCGCCAGGGCTTCCACGACTATTCGCGCGGTTCGCTGGTCGAGGGTACCGATCCGCGCGGACGGCCCTATTTCTGGTTCGGCCTCGACGATATCGAACATACGCTCGACCACGGAACCGACCTCGAAGCGGTGAATGACGGCTATGTATCGGTCACCCCGCTGCAGCTCGATCTGACCCACCACGCCTCGATCGGCACGCTGGCGGAGCGGTTTACGCAGTGATCGGCCCCTGGCAGCGGCGCATGGGAGCGCATGTGAGCCAGCACCTGGCCCTCCGTTTCCAGCCGCTGCGCCGGGCAGTGAAAGTTCCGGTCTGGGCCGATCTCGGCATCCGCCTGTCCGCCGCGCTGGGGCTGATCTTCATCGTGGTGATGATCCACTGGTTCGACCGCGCCGGGCTCGTCGATCACCATGACGGCCATGTCAGCTTCCTCGACGTGGTCTATTTCACGATGATCTCGATCACCACCACCGGCTTCGGCGACATCGCCCCGGTCAGCGACCGCTCGCGGCTGGTGGAAGCGGTCATCGTCACGCCGATCCGTTTCGCGGTGCTCTTCATCTTCATCGGCACAGCCTATAGTTTCATCATCAAGCGCAGTTGGGAGAAATTCCGCATGGCCCGCATCCAGGAACAGCTGTCCGACCATGTCGTCGTGCTCGGCTACGGAGTGTCGGGCTCCGAAGCGGTGGCCGAACTGATCGAGCGCGGCACCGATCCCAAATGCATCGTGGTGGTGGATCCGAGCGAGAACCGGCTGCGCCATGCGGAGCGACTCGGCTGCAACGTCCTCGCCGGCGATGCTTCACGTGACGATACGCTCCGGGCAGTGCGGATCACGGAAGCCCAGACCGTGCTTGTCTCGGCTGGCCGCGACGATACCTCGATCCTGATCGTGCTGACCGTCCGTCACCTGGCCCCCGACGTGCCGATCAGCGTGGTGGTGCGCGCCGACGACAACGAACTGCTCGCCCGGCAGGCCGGCGCCAACAACGTCATCAACCCGGTGCGCTTTACCGGCCTGCTGCTCGCGGGCAGCGCCAGCGGTGCGCATATCGCCGAGTACCTGGCCGACCTGGCTTCGGTTTCGGGCCGGGTGCAGCTGGTGGAGCGGCCCGTCGCGCCCGAAGAAATCGGCCAGCCCGTTTCCTCGCTAGCCAGCGGCGGTCGGGGCCTGAGGATCTACCGCAATGGCGAGGCCTTCGGCTTCTGGGAAGATGCCTGCCAGAGGCTCCAGACCGGCGACATCGTAGTGGAGATCGTGCCCACTGAAGCGAGCGAGAGCGGGCCTTCCGGCGCCAGCTAACGCAGCGCCACGAACACCCCGCCCATCGCCGCCATGCCGACGATGAAGTGGCCGGCATCGATCAGGAACAGCTTCAGAGTCTTGCGCTGGAAGAGGTAATTGATCGCCATTGCCGGGATCATCACACCGACGGCGAGACCCAGCGCGAACATCATCACCACATGCGGAGCCGGGTTGATCCGCGCGATCATATGGCCCAGCATCCAGGCAATCGCGAGCTCGGCGAGGAAGCACAGGCCGAAGATCAGCCCCATATTCGCCCCTTCCTTGAGCTGTGCGTCGCTGAGGCCAAGCTCCCGCTGCCAGGCCTTTCCGAACAGCACCGTGTACCACACCGCGCCCACCAGGAAGAATGCCGCCGCGCCGAGCAGCACTGCCAGATAGTTTATGTCGCCCATTTCCCGTCCTCCCCGGTTCTTTGCGGGCTACCGCCTTCGGCTACTTGAGCGCAGTCGACCCACGACAAAACTAGCACAGCGCCGCATTTCGGTGTAGGGGCGCCGCCATCGTGACAACTGCATCCCCAGACGTTCGCTCCATTCCGGAGGCGAAGAAGATCGGCATGGTCAGCCTCGGCTGCCCCAAGGCGCTGGTCGATTCCGAGCGCATCCTCACCCGCCTGCGGGCCGATGGCTATGCGATGAGCCCGGATTACCAGGGCGCGGACGTGGTGGTGGTCAACACCTGCGGCTTCCTCGACAGCGCCAAGGAGGAAAGCCTCGAGGCGATCGGCGAGGCCATTGCCGAGAACGGCCGCGTGATCGTGACCGGCTGCATGGGCGAGGAGGCGGAGACGATCCGCGCCCGCTTCCCGCAGGTCCTCGCGGTGACCGGCGCGCACCAGTATGAGCAGGTGGTCGAGGCCGTGCACGTCGCCGCGCCTCCGACGCAGGGGCCCTTCGTGGACCTGATCCCGCAGCCCGACGAGGCCGGCATCAAGCTCACCCCGCGGCATTACAGCTACCTCAAGATCTCCGAGGGCTGCAATCACTCCTGCGCCTTCTGCATCATCCCGCAGCTGCGCGGGAAGCTCGCCAGCCGGCGGATCGACGCGGTGCTGCGCGAGGCGGAAAAGCTGGTCGCCTCTGGCACGAAGGAACTGCTGGTCATCAGCCAGGACACTTCGGCCTATGGCGTCGACATCCGCCATGAGGAGCGGATGTGGAAGGGCCACCCGGTCCGCGCCCACATGACCGACCTTGCCCGCGAACTCGGCAAGCTCCGCACGCCCGACGGTGAGACCCCGTGGATCCGCCTCCACTATGTTTATCCCTATCCGCATGTCGACGCGGTGATCCCGCTGATGGCGGAGGGGCTGCTGACGCCCTATCTCGACATTCCGTTCCAGCATGCCAGCCCGAATGTGCTGAAAGCCATGAAGCGGCCGGCCAATGAGGCGAAAGTGCTCGAACGGGTGAAGGCCTGGCGCGCCATCGCGCCGGACCTCACCATCCGATCGAGCTTCGTGGTCGGCTTCCCCGGCGAGACCGAGGAGGATTTCCAGTACCTGCTTCGCTGGCTGGAGGAAGCGCAGCTCGACCGGGTCGGCGCGTTCCGCTTCGAGCCGGTGGAAGGTGCGGCGGCCAATGCCCTGCCGGGTCCCGTGCCGGAAGCGGTGAAGGAAGAGCGCTACGCCAGGTTGATGGAAGTGACCGAGCGGATCAGCGCGGCAAAGCTCGCGGCCAAGGTCGGCCGCACGCTGCCGGTGATCGTGGACGAGGTCGGTGAGCCGGACGAGGACGGCGACATCGGCGCCACCGCCCGCAGCCAGGCCGACGCGCCGGAGATCGACGGCAATGTGTTCCTGAGGAATGTGCCCGC
>CAYRCH010000177.1:0-2215 GCA_964422665.1 uncultured Sphingomonadaceae bacterium
AACTACATCTGGAACCTCTCGGTCGCGATCGCGATGGAGAGCGGCGGGCGCATCGGCGAGATCGTCGACATGTGCGAACCGATCCGCAAGGCGGCGGAGGCCGGCGATGCCGCCACGCCCGATTTCATGCGCCGCTGGGCGGCAAAGGGCCGCGAACTGCTTGAACTCGCGGCAGAGGATGAAGCGAAAGGCCGCGCCTTTTCCGCCTCCAACAAGCTCGAACGCGCGTCCCTCTACCTGTTCGTGGCGGAGCGGATGCAGGCCCATGGCAGCGAAGGCCGCAAGGAAACCTACGCGCTGGCGCGCGACAGTTTCGACCGTTCGACGCGGCTCGGCGCGATCAATCGCGAGCGGGTGGAAATCCCGCTCGAACGCGGCACCATGCCTGCCCTGCTGACCCGCGCGCCTGGCGATGGCCCGCAGCCCTGCGTGGTCTATTGCAACGGTCTCGATAGCTGCAAGGAGCTGCTCTACTGGACGAAGCTGCCCGAAGAACTGGCCCGCCGGGGCGTCTCCACCCTGTGCGTCGATCAGCCGGGATCGGGCGAAGCCCTGCGGCTGCAGGATCTCCCGGTCGATCCCCACTCGGAAAGCTGGGCCTCGAAGGCGGTCGACTGGCTCGAAACCCAGCCGGACATCGATCCGGCGCGCATCGGCATGACCGGCATCTCGCTTGGCGGTCATTTCGCCCCGCGCGCGGTGGCCTACGAACCGCGGTTCGCCAGCGGCGCCGTATGGGGCGCGAACCACAATTGGCGCGAAGTTCAGGACAAGCGCATCGCCCGCGAAGGCGAGAACCCCGTCCCGCATTACTGGGAACATGTCTTCTGGGCGTTCGGTGCGCAGGGCATGGAAGACTTTCTCGAAAAGTCTGAAGGCATGAACCTCAACGGCCATATGGACCGGATCAGGGTGCCCTTCCTTGTCACTCACGGCGCGAAGGACCGGCAGATCAGCGTCGCCTATGCCGACGACCTATACGACCAGCTGGTCAATTCTCCCCGGCGCGAAAAGGTGATCTTCACCGAACGCGAAGGCGGGGTGGAACATGTCGGGGCCGACAATATGAGCTATGGCCGCGACCTGATCGCCGACTGGTTTGCCGAAACGCTGGGCGACAAGCACGGATGACTGCCGCCGCCGCAGTAACGCCCGCCTCCACCAGGCACGGCGCAATCCTGCTGATGGCGGCCGTCATGCCGATCATGGCGATCATTTCGCTGGTCCCGGTCCTGCCGCTGCTGCTCGAAGAGTTCAGCGCCACTCCGGGAGCCCCGTTCCTGGTCCCGATGGCGCTGACCGTGCCGGCGCTGTGCGTGGCGCTGTTCGCCCCGCTCGCCGGCTGGCTGAGCGACCGGGTCGGGCGCAAGAAGCTGCTGGTCGCATCGCTGCTGGTCTATGCCGGGGCCGGGATCCTGCCGCTGATGCTGGCCGAGCTGTCGCACATCATCGCCTCGCGGATCGCGCTCGGCATTGCCGAAGCAGCCATCATGACCGTCGCCACAGCGCTGATGGGCGATTACTTCGCCGGAGAGCGGCGCGAGAAGTGGATCGCATTGCAGATGGCGGCCGGCAGCATTGCCGCGATCGTCCTCATCGCAGTCGGCGGATTCCTCGGCGAAGCCTTCGGCTCGCGCGGCCCCTTCCTGCTCTATCTTCTCGCCATTCCCCTCGCCATTGCCGCATGGCGGATCCTGTTCGAGCCGGTTGGGGAGCTTACATCCGGACCGCAGGTCCGTATCGCGGCGGCGCTCGGGCCGATCGTGCCGCTCGTTGCCGTCACGCTCGGCATCGGCATCATCTTCTATACCATGGTGGTCCAGCTCGGCCCGATCCTGCAATTGTCCGGCCCGGCATCTCCGGCGCTAATCGGAATTGCCGGGGCCCTCGCCAATCTGGGCGTCGCCTTTGGCAGCTTCCTGTTCCGGATCGGGCGGAAGCGCGCGGGGCCATTCCTGCTCGCAATCGGCCTGGCGCTGGCGGCCATCGGCTATGCCGGCGCGGGGGTCGGCGGCAGTTTTTGGGCCATCGCATCCTTCGCCGTAATCGCCTGCATCGGCAGCGGGCTGATGCTGCCCAACATGCTGACCTGGCTGATGCGCCTGCTCCCTCCCGAAGTACGCGGCCGGGGGACCGGCATCTGGACAGGCGCGTTCTTCCTCGGCCAGTTCGTGGCGCCGCTGGTCGCGACTGCCATTGCCGGCCGCACGCAGGG
>CAYRCH010000177.1:2315-4109 GCA_964422665.1 uncultured Sphingomonadaceae bacterium
GCCGGTATCAAGCTTGCCCCGCCCCGCAACGGGACGCGCATCAGGATCCTCGATATCCCCCCGGACGATCCGAGCCTGGACAGCATCTCTCCCGAAGAGGCTAAGGCCCATTTCGCGGAGGTGGGTGCGGCGGATGCCTCTTCGCATGGCGAAGGCTCTGCCCATGCCCGCATGCATCGCACCGAGACGATCGATTACGGCATCGTGCTGGAAGGGGAGATCGTGCTGATCCTCGACGTGGGGGAAACGGTTTGCCGCGCGGGGGACGTCATCATCCAGCGTGGCACCAATCATGGCTGGGCCAATCGTTCCGACGCCAATTGCCGCATCGCCTTCGTCCTGATCGACGGCGAGTTCTCTGAGGAACTGCGCTGATGCGCCTTGCCACGCGCGATAACGGCTCGCCCGATGGGGAGCTGGTGGTCGTCTCGGACGATGGTCTGCGCGCGGCGCCGCATCCGGCATGGCCAAGCCTTCTCGCCGCGATCGGAGACTGGGGCGCGGCGGAAACGGACCTGTCGGCACTCGCCGGTGAGATTGCAGCAGGTGGCGGCGCTGCCCTCGCCCCCGAAACCCTGCGCGCACCCCTGCCGCGCACATGGCAATGGCTCGACGGCTCGGCCTTCCAGACGCATGCGGAGCTGATGCAGGTCGCTTTCGCGACCGATCCCATCGAGCATGACAAGCCGCTGATGTATCAGGGCATGTCCGACCGTTTTCTTGGTCCGGCCGAGGCCGTGCCGTTTGTCGATGAAGCCCACGGGATCGACTTCGAGGGCGAATTCGGCGTCATCGTCGACCATGTGCCGATGGGCACGAGCGCGGCCGACGCCATGCGCCATATCAGGCTGCTGGTGCAGATCAACGACTGGTCGCTGCGCGCGCTGGCCGTTCCCGAGATGAAGACCGGTTTCGGCTGGGTACAGGCCAAGCCGGCCTGCTCCATGGCGCCCTTCGCGGTCACGCCGGACGTGCTGGGCGATGCCTGGGTCGATGGACGGGTCTGCCTCGATCTGCGGGTCGAATGGAACGGCAAGCTTTTCGGCCGCGCCAACGGGCGCGAGATGGCCTACGGCTTTCACGAGCTCGTGGCTCATGCGGCAGCAACGCGAGACCTTGTCGCCGGCACCATCGTCGGTTCCGGCACGGTCGCCAATGCCGACTATGCCGAAGTCGGCTCAAGCTGCATTTCCGAACGGCGGGCGATCGAGATCATCGCCGACGGCAAGCCCACCACTCCGTTTATGTCGTTTGGCGACAGCTGCCGGATGCAGGCGCTGACCGCGGATGGCCGCGCCCCATTCGGGGAGATCAACCAGCAGGTCGCGCGGCAGGCGGCCTTGTGAAGCAAGACGAATTCATGAAGGGAGAAAAGCGATGCGTAAGATCATGATGGCGGTTGCCCTGGCTTCGATGGCCGGGCCTGCGATGCTGGCAGTGTCGGCACCGGCGGCGGCCCAGGCCGGCGAGCCCACGCGATATTCGGTGACAGAGACTCCCGCCGGCACGCTGATCGACGATCCCGCCGCGGCCGCGATCCTGCAGAAGCTCATCCCCACCGTGTGGTCGAACGAAATGTTCCAGTCGATGGGCCGGGATCTGACGCTGAAGGCGATCCAGCAATTCGAGGCGGTGCTTACCGACCAGAAACTGGCCGAGATCCAGGCAGAGCTGGACAAGCTTCCCGCGAAAGAATGAGGCCATCGGCTGACCCGGGCAGGCCTGGCACCCTGTCCGGTTTGCCTGTGCAACGCTCCCGTCCCGGGTCCGGTACCCGGTTGACGGATCTACGAA
>CAYRCH010000178.1:0-2432 GCA_964422665.1 uncultured Sphingomonadaceae bacterium
TATGTCGATCCGGGCGATTTCGTCACCCGCCGCTATGTCAGCCAGGGCAAGGAGATGAACACCGGCACCTATTCCGATCACCGCGTGATCGTGCGCGACGGGATGCCGATCCGCGATCATTTCCAGCTCGACGTGCATGGTTTCACGATCGGCAAGAACCCGACAGCGGTGAAGGATTTTCACGACAAGGAGGAGGTCAACCGGCTCTACGAAGCGGAGGTGGCGGCGGATGTGAAGCGCCGCACCGGCGCCAGCAGAGTGGTGACGCGCGGGTGGATGATCCGCACGTCGGCCGACCTCACGCAGCACGCACAGCAGAAGGTCGAGAATTACCAGCATTCGGGCGGTATCCAGCCGCCGGCGGGCGAGGCGCATATCGACCTCAATGTCGCGACCGGCCGGATGATGGCCAAAGGGACTTACGAGAAGGAATTTCCGGAGGGTCCGGGTTATCGCCGCTATCTCGTCGGCTCCTACTGGCGGACCTTCTCGCCGCCGCCGCAGGATGTTCCGCTGGCCCTATGCGATGGCCGAACAAGCTTTGGCGGCGAGGAGAAGTCCAACACGCTGTTCATCGTCGACGAATTTCCAGACGCGGAGAAGGCGGTCGCGCCGGTGGAAGGCGAGGAAAATATGATCGCCGCCACGATCCCGTCCTACGATCCGGCGCATCGCTGGTGGTATTTCTCCAACATGGAGCGGGACGACATATTGCTGTTCAAGTTCCAGGACAGCGATCACTCGGTGACCTGGCGCTGCCCCCATACGGCGTTTTTCGACGGCAGCATTCCCGACGCAAATATCCGCGAGAGTATCGAATGCCGCTGGGTGGCGTTCTGGGAATAGCGGGCTGGCGATCCCCGGGGAATTTCTGGCATTTCCAAGGGATAGAGCATAGAAGAAAACCTGGGTTGAGGGCGTCACCTGGATCGAAGGGGGTCGCATTCCTTGAAAAGACTGGCAAAATATGACGTCGGCCGGCGCTTTACCCGGCCGTCCACGCGCATTGCAGCGCAGGTAGGATTCGGCCTCGCCTGTACGCTGGCGATGATCGCGGTGCGCACAGCGGTGGATATGGTCGCCCCAACAGCGGGTCCGTTTGCCATGGTCTATCTCGTCGTCATGCTGGCCACGCTGTACGGGCACTGGCAAGCAGGAGTGGTGGCCAGTGTCACCAGCTTCCTGTGGGCCTGGTATTTCATATTGCCGGAAGCAGGCTCGTTCGAATTCAGGACGGGGCACGACGCTTCCCGGGTAACGATCAATGCAGTGACTGCACTGGTGGTACTGGTATTCGCCGAGGCATTCCGCCGCGCGGTGGTCGCTGCCGTGCAAGAGCGCGACACGGAGATCGAGCGCGGTGCGATGCTGCTGGCCGAACTCGATCACCGCACCAAGAACAATTTCGCCTTGGTGGCGAGTCTGCTCGAACTGCAGAAGCGCCGCTCGGAAAATGCGGAAGTGAAAGAGGCGCTGGAGAAGGGCATCGCGCGTATCCATTCCTTTGCCGCGGCCTATTCGAACCTTGCGCAGAGCCAGGGGGAGGGGGCGATCGTGGCGATGCGGCCCTATCTGCAGGACGTAGTGGCGCATTTCACCCGCGCGGGTTTCCACGATGGGGTGGACGTGGAACTGGACGCGGATGGCTGTGAAATTCCGCGCGAAGTTGCCGTCGCGATCGGCCTTTTCGCCAACGAGGCGCTGACCAATTGCGCCAAATATGCCTTTCCCGACGGCCGCAGCGGCAGGGTGGAAGTGCGCTTCCATTGCACCAATCCCCAGGAATGGTCGCTCGAAATATGCGACAATGGCGTGGGTTATGCGCAGGAACCCACCTCCGTTTCGGGGAGCGGCCTCGGCGCCACGCTGCTGCAGGCTTTCGCGCAGCAGGCCCAGGCAAAATACGAATTCCGACCCAGCGACACCGGGTGCCAACTGCTTCTCGCGCGGGCCGGCTAGGCATCGCGCCCCGAAATCATACCTAAGCGGGCGTTAACCTTATTTCCATTCATGGCGCTCATGATGGTTTCATGGGAGCCGTGGCACAGCCTTGTTCGATCAATCGTGGCCGCCGGGCGCACAGCCGTTTGCGCACGGCCATGACCGCCCGGATAGAGACCGTCTGGGCGCACCAGCCGGCGCTGATGTGCGATCTCGGGCAGGCCGGAGCACGGTTCGAAGTCGCCCATCCGGTCAGCACCGGTCCCTGCATCGTGAAATGGCTCGATTACGAGGCGTTCGGCGATGTCATCTGGCACCGCGACGGGCAGTGCGGCGTGCTGTTCGATGAGCTGGTGCCTGCGCAATGGTTGATCGACACGCGCGACCGGGAACCTTCACTCGCGCGCAACCTGGCCCGCGAGACCCGTGAAGCCGCGCGCAACTGGGTGAGTGGCCTCCGCCACTGAGCATCCTCCCTGTGAGCGGGGAAC
>CAYRCH010000178.1:2532-4087 GCA_964422665.1 uncultured Sphingomonadaceae bacterium
ACCGGGATATTCAATGTCCTCGAGAAGCAGCGGGAATATTACTCCCGCAAATATGACAACGCCCCGATGCCGTTCATGCAGCGGATCGACAAATGGGGCATCGCGCTGCACGCGGGCAATCTGCCGGGCTATCCCGCTTCGCATGGATGCGTCAGGCTGCCGCGCGAATTCGCGCAGCGCCTGTTCGCGGCGACCACCACCAATGAGACGATGGTCTATATCGGCGCCTGAACCGCGCTAGTTCGCCGGGGGCAGGGCCAGGGCTTCCTCATAGACGCTGGTGTCGATGAGTTTCCCCAGCTCTTCGCGGGACCGGGCCGGGCGTTCGCTGCGCGCGGCAAGCCATTGCTCCTGCTTCACCAATACATCGAGCAGGTCATCGGGGATGGCGGCAAGCCAGCCGTGGTGCTTCCAGCTGTCTTCGACGTCCTGCGGATCGAATCCGCCCGCTTCGGTGACGAGGGCCTTGGCCTGCGCCGGATCGCGGCGAATTTCGGCGGAGGCATCGAGGATAGCGCGGATAAAGCGCACGATTTTCGGGCGCGTGACCGGGTCGGCGAGCTTTTCCGCAGTCGAGTTGAGGTTGAAGAGCTCACGATAAACGCCTTCGCCGCTGAATTCGATCAGGTCGTCGCCCAGTATCTGCGCGGCATTTTCGCTTTCGGGTTCCCAGATCACAACCGCATCGACCTCGCGCTTGGCCAGGGCTTCCGTCATCCCCGCCAGCGGAACGATCGGCACGTCTTCGATCTCTTCAAAATCGATTCCCTCTTTCTCAAGCATCAGGCGCAGGAAATAACCGGAGCTCGTCTCCGCGATGGTGGCGATCCGCTTGCCCTTCAAGTCGGCCACGCTCTCGATCCCGGCCGAGCGGCGGGCGACGATCCGGTAGAGACCCTCGCTGACGGTCATCACGATCCGGAGGTTGGGATGCCGCACCGAATAACGCAGGGCCTGCGTCTCGGCATTGGTGGCCAGATCGGCCTCGCCCTCTTCGCCGAAGCCGCGCACCGGCGGATCCCCGACGAGATTGGCGATGGAGCCCATGCGTACCGCCGAGGGGCCCTGATAATATTCTTCCGATGCGAGCAGTACCGGTGCGATCTCGAAAGTTTGCTTGTTGCCGTAAACCGTCAGCGTCTGCTCCCCGCCGCCGCCGGTCGTGGCGCATGCCGCCAGCATGGGTACCAGAGCGAGCAGGCCGAGATGTTTTTTGAGTGCGATCATGTGTTTCTCCCACCACGGTGCTAGCAGCCATGAGCAGCGATGTGCTGGCTGATGCGGCCCTGCGAGTTATCCCGAGCGGCACACCGGGGCAAATCCCGGCCAACTTCACTTGGCGTTCAGGGCGGTGCTGGCTATAGGCGTGCACCATGAGGAAGCCGAACTTTGCCCGCACGGCCCGTATCGCCGTCATTTCAGGTGCTGCCATGCTGACCGCTGCCTGCGGCGGAGGCGCAGGTGGGCCGGGCGACACGGCCTATGTCGCGCGCGATGTGGAATCGCTTTACTATACGGCCAAGACCCGGCTGGACCGCGGCGATACCAAGATGGC
>CAYRCH010000179.1:0-4077 GCA_964422665.1 uncultured Sphingomonadaceae bacterium
TAGCCGACTGCCTCGGCGAATATCTCAAGCGACCGGATCGCAATGACGAGCGCCTGCTCGATTATGCCGAAGAGCTCGACAACGGTGCTGTGTTCAAGCGGCTCGGCTACCTGCTCGAACGACAGGAGAGCGCCGCTTGGCTCGTCAAAGAATGCAGGGCGCGGCTTACCAAAGGCAACGCCAAGCTCGACCCGGCGCTGGATTGTCCGCGTCTCGTGACGCGCTGGCGCTTGCAGATACCCGAACATTGGGCACAGAGGGACCGCTCATGATCGACCGCCGCGAAATTCTCGACACCGCCACTCGCATGTCGCTCACGCCCCATGTGGTGGAGAAAGACTACGTTCTCGGATGCTGGCAGGCATCAATGCCCACCCGGCGCTTTCCGATACGTGGCTGTTCAAGGGCGGCACCTGCCTCAAGAAATGCTTCTTTGAGACCTATCGCTTTTCCGAAGACCTTGACTTCACCTTGACCGATGAGGCGCATCTGGACGATGCTTTCCTCAACCAGACCTTCGGTGAAATCGGCGCATGGATTCATGATCGCACCGGCATCGAAGTCCCCGCCGAATTGCAGAAGTTCGACATTTACACCAACCCGCGCGGCAACAAGTCGTGTCAGGGAAAGGTCAGTTATCGTGGTCCGGTCGCAACCCGCGATCTGCCGCGCATCAAATTGGACCTGACTGCCGACGAGCGGATTGTCCTCGCGCCGGTCCGCGTCCCGGTCTTTCACCCCTATTCGGACGCGCCGGCGGAGAGCTTCGAGGTTCTCGCCTATTCGTACGAAGAGTTGTTTGGAGAGAAGGTGAGGGCGCTGGCAGAGCGCACGCGCCCACGCGACCTGTATGATGTGGTCAACCTGTTCCGCAATACTGAGGCGCGACCGGCCGCTGCCGTCATGCTCGATGTGCTGCGTCAGAAATGCGAGTTCAAAGGCATAGGTGTGCCGGTGCTGGCCGACCTTGAGCTGCATCGCGGCGAGTTGCAGAGCCTTTGGGAAAACATGCTGGCGCACCAGCTTCCTACCCTGCCGCCTTACGAGAGTTTCTGGAAAGAGCTTCCGGCCTTCTTCGACTGGCTCCAAGGCGGTGCTGCGCCAGTCGTTCCCGTCGCCTACGCCGTCGGCGCAGGCGAAGTGGTGCTGCGTGAGCGTAACCTGCGTCTTCCCGTATCGGGTCAGGCTCAATCCATTGTCGAGATCATTCGCTTCGCTGCCGGAAACCGCCTGCTGGTCGAACTCGACTATCAGGGATCGACCCGGCGCATCGAACCCTATTCTCTGCGCCGCACGCAAGACGGCCACATCATCCTCCATGCCCACAACGTCGATCGCGATGAACATCGCAGCTACCGCGTGGACCGGATGCAAGGTGCCAAAGTGACCAATATCACGTTCACGCCGCGGCATGAAATCGAACTCAGCCCGCAGGGGCCAGTGAGAGTGCAGTCGACCACGACCACTGCCGTGTCTTATGTGCCTGTGAGGGCGCCACGAGCGGCACGGGCTGCACCTAAGCGGGCAGCAACCCGGCGTAGGAGCGGGTTTGGCAAGCCAGCCTATATTTATCAGTGCCCCTACTGCCAGAAGAAGTTTCGTCGCGAGCGTCAGGACAGCCGCCTCAATGCCCACAAGAATCAATGGGGAGGTCAGTGTTCTGGGCGGACTGGCATCCTCCTCGACGTCAGATATTGACGAATGTACAGCGGCTCACGGTGCGGGCGAAGCGCCATTATCAAAGGCCAGTGCATCGCCTGAGCAGCACGCCCGCCTGGGGCCCTCAAATCTCGCCTCGCAGTTCGGCCGAGATCACACAAGTCGGACCCTAGAGGCCCCTCATTCCGGTGTCCGTTCTGGGGCGCTACGGCAGAGCTTCAATGTCCGAAATGAGGGGCGAGGCGGACATTGATTGAGCTTGTCTTTCGAAGTCGAAAAATCAACTTTGAGTCCTGAAAAAGGCATCAAACCAGTACATTAGACGGAATTTGCGGGCCGTTGGAGGGGCTTTCACCTTGACCGAATTTACTAAGCAGCTGAAATCAAATTAAGAAACGCATGGAACTGACGCCTCTTCTGCGGCGGATTGGCAGATCATTCGTTCATTGCGGGATGCTATATCGTAGAAACCCCGTTTGTTTGAACGGGGCGAATTCGATCATTGATCTGCTAGGTATCATCGGTGGAGCAGGTGTCACAGCCAGGTTCCGGTGAGGAGCGATGAGGGGGAAACAGTTTCATATGCTTCGGGCCTTTCGGATTGCGATTCTGGCAGTTGCAACCAGCACGGTGCTGGCCTGCACTTCTGAGCCGGAAGTGAGTCCTGGACTGTTCGATCTTTCCGAACCGGCGGGAGATATTGTGCTGGAGGTCACTGGTGCCATCGCCGTTCACAACGGTCAGAATGGCGCGCATTTTGACATGGCCATGCTGCGCGCACTGCCGACTGTCAGCCTTTCCACCGGCACCTCGGTTACGGACGGAATTAGCAATTTCGAAGGCTTCCTGCTGCGTGACTTCCTGGCCGGGCTGGGCGCTAACGGTAAGACCCTGCGTGCCAGCGCCTTGAACGACTACGTCGTCGACATCCCCATGTCAGACATTGAACGCTTCGATGTCATTGTCGCGCACAGCATGGATGGAGAGCCGCTGTCCCTCCAGGATAAGGGGCCTCTCTGGATCGTCTACCCGCGGGATGCTCATCCTGAGTTGCAGGATATTCGTTACGACTACCGGTGGGTCTGGCAGTTGAACGCCCTGGAAGTGCAATGATCATTCGTAAGGGCGCACTCGGCATCGTGCTCCCGTCGATTACGATCGGGATATTTGCGATTCTGATCGCTTTCTCGCTCCTACGCCTTTCGGCAATCGAAGAGGACATGCGGATCGAGGCAACACAAAACATGCTGTGGGTCATCGCGCGATCGCAGGTTGCCAGCCTGAAATTGCAGCAAGCGGCCTCTTCGCGCGTCACGGGTGTGGGCGAACCCGCTGAGGTGGAGCGCCAACTCAACAATCTCCTCAGTCATCACAATGTTCTCAACCATGGGCCGCAACGGCGGCAGATGGTCGAAATGGGATTTGCCGATGCGCTGGATTCCATCGAAGCGCATCGGGGAGAATTATCGCAGATCGTGTCGGAGCTTCGGACTGGCGACGAAGCTTCGCTGTCCCGGCTCCATGCCGTTCTTGCCCCCTATGACGCGGTCCTTGCGCGTGCCGCGAACTTGGCCATGATTGCCGAATGGGACAGCCTTGGAACCAGGCTGGACAATTCGCGGCAGGAAGTTTCGCACATCATCCTGTCGCTGATCGTGATCGCGCTGACCGGCGCGGGCATGACGTTTTATCTGGTCAGAGCCACACGATCTGCCCGGTCTAGGGCGCAGCTGCTGGAAAGTGAAAAGGCATTGTCGCAGCTGCTTGTATCTTCGAGCGGTGAGGCCATCATCGCAGTGGATCGGGACCGGCGTTCAACGTTGCTGAACGATGCGGCAGCGACGCTGTTCGCCGTCACCGCCGACGAAACACTGCATCGCCCCCTGGCCGCCATATCCGGGGTTTTCGGCGAGGACAGGGTCGAAGCCGTTATCGGCGCGGCGCTGGATGGCCATTCAGGAGTGCTGCGAGAGCTGCCATTCTCCCGTGAGGCCGATACCGGCTCGATCTATCTCGATCTTCGCTGTTTTCCGATGCGTGAGGGGGCTGGAGTGATCGGCGCGATCATGTTCCTGTCGGACGCCACGGAACAATATCGTGCCAAACGCGATCTGAGCAAGCGGCGCGACTATCTGGAAGAACAGGTCGTACTCAGAACGAAGGAACTGCACGCCGCGCTTGAGCGCGAACGTTCCGCTACCGCGATCTATCGCAATTTTGCGGCGATGATCTCCCACCAGTTCCGTACCCCGCTTGCGATCGTGGATTCCTCCTTGCAGCGGCTGATGAGGCGGTCGAACCGTCTTGAGCCGGACGAGGTTCTGGAACGGGGCGGACAGGCGCGGTCGGCGATCCGCAACCTCGTGCAGCTTGTCGATAGCACGCTCGATATCGCCCGGCTCGATGCCGGACAGATCG